>NZ_CP154879.1:306061-612123 GCF_039614765.1 Castellaniella sp. MT123 | reverse complement strand
GAAGCCTGGCTGACCCTGCTCTATGCCCGCTTGCGCAGCAGCTCGCCGGATGGCGGCACACGCCGCCCCGCATCCCGGGGGCTGAATCACTACACCCGGTTCGGCGAGCTCGTGGAGCAGGCACATGGCCGGCACCACGGGGTCGCGTGGTACGCGGGGCAACTGGGGCTGAGCACTACCCACCTGAACCTCCTGACACGCACCCACGCGGGCAAAACCCCCCTGCAGCTGATTCATGAACGCCTAGCGCTGGAAGCCAGCCGCAGCCTGGTCTACACCACGATGACCATCGGCGAGATCTCCGACATGCTGGGTTTTTCCGAGCCGGCGCACTTCACGCGGTTCTTTCGCAAGGTCGCCGGCGCGTCCCCGCGCGACTTCCGCCAGCGTCTCCAGGGGCGGGCGGACGCATCGGCTCAGCCCGCTCAGGCCCCGGCTTCGTCCGGTTGATCCCCAACGCCCGCATCATCCGGCAAGCCCGGCCGCGCAAAGGCCTGCCGGTCGATACCATACCGTCGCAGCTTGTCGTACAGGGTCTTGCGCGGCAAGCCCAGCGCCGCCAGCGTGGCCTTGATCTCGCCGCCATGCGCGGCCAGCGCCTCGCGGATCAGTTCGGCTTCGTAGTGGTCGACACGCTCGGGCAGGCTGCCAGCCGGCTCATCCGCCTGGGAGCCGCCCTCGTCGGCAATCCGGTGCACCCCCAGCACATAACGATCGGCCGCATGAGCCAGTTCGCGCACGTTGCCGGGCCAATCATGCCGCATCAGATGCCGCCAGAATACCGGATCGACCGGCGGTACGGGACAGTTGAAGCGTTGCGCGGCCCGGGCGGCGAAATGCGTGAACAGCACCGGAATGTCTTCCCGGCGCGCCCGCAACGGCGGGATCTCCACGGTCACGACATTGAGCCGGTAGTACAGATCCTCGCGAAAGCGGGATCGGATCTCGGGCGCCCCCAGATCGGTCTTGGTAGCCGCGACGACGCGCACATCGACGGCCCGGTGCTCATTGGTTCCCAGGGGCATGACCTGCCGGGTTTCCAGCACCCGCAGCATGCGCACCTGCATGGCTGCCGACATGCTCTCGATCTCGTCGAGAAACAGGGTGCCGCCATCGGCGTGCTCGATGCGGCCTACCCGCCGCTTCTGGGCACCCGTGAACGCGCCGGCTTCATGACCGAACAATTCGCTCTCGATCACCGATTCCGGCAAGGCCCCGCAATTGATGGCCACGAATGGCCCATCACGCCGGCGGCTGAGCCGGTGCAGGACCTGGGCGACGACTTCCTTGCCGCTACCGGTTTCCCCATGGACCAGCACGTCGACGTCGGCATCGGCCACATGGCGCAGCAGTTCCCGAATACGCACGATCGCCGGGGCATTGCCGATCAGCATCGACGCCGCATCCGGCACCTGAGCGGCCTGTGCCCGAAGCCGCCGATTCTCCAGCACCAGGTGACGCTGCGCGGCGCCATGGCGGATGGCGGCCAGCAGCCTCTCGGGGGCGTAGGGCTTGGACAGAAAATCGTAAGCGCCTTCGCGCATGGCGCCAACCGCCATCTCGATGTCGCCATGCCCGGTAATGAGGATGACGGGAATGTCGGCATCCAGACGCCGCACATGGCGAAACAGGGTGAGGCCATCCATATCGGCCATGCGCACATCGGTCACCAGCACGCCGGGAAAATCCGGCGTCAGGTAATCCAACGCCTCGCGCGCGCCCGCGCAGGGATGCACCACGACTCCCTGCAGATCCAGCGCCTGCGTATTGGCATCCCGCACATCCTCATCGTCATCGACGAACACCACATCGACCGAGCTCACGTCTGGCTCTCCTCGCACATCAGCAATACCTCGAAAATCGCTCCCTGGTCCGTTTCCAGCGCCTGCAGCGTGCCACCGAACTCGGTGACGATATCCCGTGAAATGACCAGCCCCAGGCCCACTCCCTGCGCCCGCGTCGTATAGAAAGGCGTGAACAGACGCTCGCGCGTCGTGAGGTCGATGCCCCGGCCATTGTCAGCGATCCGCACGCTGACCTGACCGTCCACGGCGTTCACCGACAGGACGATTTGCGGCTGCTGGCAGTCTTCCAGCGCCTCTAGCGCGTTGTAGAGCAGATTGACGAATACCTGCTCCAGACGCATGCTGTCAGCCCGGACCCGGGGGGACGGCCGCTCACGCAGGTCCCGCAGATCGACCCCCAGACGGTCCAGGCGCGGACCGATCAGCAACAATGCTCCTGCCAGCGCGGCATCCAGATCAATGGCTTCGATACGGGCCGCTCGTTTGCGGGAGAAGGCGCGCAATTCCTGGGTAATGCCACCGATGCGCTCGGTCAGCCGGGCAATCGCCGCCAGATTGTCGCGCACGCGATCCAGCTGGCCGCGCCGCAGGAACTCGCCGGTATTGTCGGCGTAAGTGCGGATGGCGCCCACGGGCTGATTGATCTCGTGCGCCACGCCCGCCGCCACCTGCCCCAGCAGCGACAGACGGTTGGCCTGAACGAGCTCATCCTGCATCTCATGCAGTCGGGCCTCGGTGCGACGATGGTCGTCCATTTCCGCCTGCAGCCTGGCATTGGCATCCCACAGCTCACGCGTGCGCAGCCGCACTTCGGATTCCAACGCCTGGCGGGCGGCCAGCAGCCGCGCGGCGCGTCGATGGCGCCGCGCCAACCCCCAGCCGGCCAACGACGACAGCAGTACGACCAGCAGCACAATGACCCGGGCGGTCAGCGCCGCGGCATCCAGCGCGCTGGAGACGGGCCGCAACAGATGCAGGTGCCAGCCTGGCATTCCAGGGACAGGCTGTTCGACATGCAGCAGCAGGGCTCCCGCCCGCAACCCCGCCTGCGCCTGCGTCAGGCGGACCAGCGCAACCGGATGCGACGCATCGTCGTCGAGCGGTGGATCGATCGGCAAGGGATCCAGAGGCGCCGCGCCAAACTGGAGGCTTTCACGTACCCGTGCGGCATGCGCCGACGGTAATGGACGGATGACGTGATAGTGCCAGTCCGCCGGGTAGCCCAGCAGCACGACTCGCTGTGCATCGGTCACGAACTGGGGCATGCCACTGCGCGTCCAGACGGATTCCAGATCCTGGAAACCGATCTTGAGCACCACGACCCCCAGGGGGCCACCTGGCCCGTCTACCCGTCGGGCCAGGTACAGGCCCGGCTCGCGGCTGATAGTGCCAAGCGCGAAATGGGACGCCTGCCCGAACGTGATGGCATCCCGGTAGTAGGGGCGGAACCGATAGTCATGACCCACGAAGGAATCCGGCTCTTGCCAGTTGCTGGCCGCCAAGGTATCGCCGCCATCGGCCCGCATCACGTAGAGGATGGCAGCCCCCAGGCTTTGGGCCAGGGCCTCCAGGCGTCGGTTCAGACGATCCTGCCCGGCCGGCGACGGTGCCTGCAGGATATCGATCAGGGCCGTATCCTGCGCCAGGATCCGGGGGATCGCGCGAAACTTGTCGAGCTTGTGATCCAGTGCGGTCAGGCTCAGTTGCGCGGATGCCTGGGCCTGCGACCTCAGGTCGCGCATGGCCCGATCCCGGGCCCACAGGCCAGCCCCCCACAGCAGTGCCAGCACGACCACCAGCGCCAGCGCGCATGCCAGCCAGACCCGCCAACCGGGAGACAGCGTCGCCAACCGGGATTCAGGGGAGGCCAGCGGAGGATTCGAAGAGGGATCGGACATCATCGCCTGGGTGAATTTCCGGACATTTTACCTTTTTGATGAGCGGAAATCCGCACACCATGTCCAGCCGAGCATGAATCCAGACATTGGAAAATTGGGAAAACACCTGTCCAATCAAAGCGATACATTTCAGACAGGGAAAGCTGAAAAACTGGCACGCGGTTTGCTTGGAGGAACAGGGAAGGTCTCCGGCAGGAGACCCCTCTTCTTTCACAATAAGGCTGTTTCCGGTGCCATCATCGCACCGCATCCGGCCACCCGTCTGGAGACGCAGACCATGTTCGACATCCAAAGCGGCACGCCGCCCGCAAAGAAGCAGCGCTTCCATCAGATCCTGTATGTGCAGGTCATCTTCGCCATCGTGGTGGGGATTCTGCTCGGCCACTACGCGCCGTCCCTGGGCGAATCGATGAAGCCGCTGGGCGACGGCTTCATCAAGCTGGTCAAGATGATCATTGCGCCAGTCATCTTTTTGACTGTCACCACCGGCATTGCCGCCATGAGCGATCTGAAAAAGGTCGGACGCGTCACCGGCAAGGCCATGCTGTACTTCATGACGTTCTCGACGCTGGCGCTGATCATCGGCATGCTCGTCAGCCACCTGATCCAACCTGGCGCGGGCATGCACATCGACCCGGCGACGCTGGACAAGGGCACCGTGGCGACCTACGTCTCCAAGGCCCATGCGTCCACGATCTCGGGCTTTCTGATGAACATCATCCCCACCACGATATTCAGCCCTTTCGTCAGCGGCGACATTCTGCAAGTCCTGTTCGTGGCAATCCTGTTCGGCATCGCACTGGCCATCATCGGCGAACGCGCGCGTCCCGTGCTTGACCTGCTCACCGCGCTGGCCAGCCCGGTCTTCAAGGTCGTCGAGATCCTGATGAAGGCGGCACCCATCGGCGCCTTCGGTGCCATGGCGTTCACCATCGGCAAGTATGGCATCGAGTCCGTCCTGAACCTGGCCATGCTGGTCGGCACCTTCTACGCCACCGCGGTGCTGTTCGTCGTCGTGGTGCTGGGCGCAGTGGCCCGCTACAACGGATTTTCCATCCTCAAGCTGGTGCGCTACATCCGCGAGGAACTGCTGCTGGTCCTGGGCACGAGCTCCTCGGAAGCCGCGCTGCCCACGTTGATGCAGAAAATGGAACGCGCCGGCTGTTCGAAATCCGTGGTCGGTCTGGTGATCCCCACGGGGTATTCCTTCAATCTGGACGGCACCAACATCTACATGACCATGGCCGCCCTGTTCATCGCCCAGGCCTGCGATATTCCACTCAGCCTGGGTGACCAGATCCTGCTGCTGCTGGTGGCCATGCTCAGCTCCAAGGGCGCGGCCGGCGTGACTGGCGCCGGCTTCATCACGCTGGCAGCCACCCTGTCGGTCGTGCCTTCGGTGCCAGTGGCCGGCATGGCGCTGATCCTGGGTGTGGACCGCTTCATGTCGGAATGCCGCGCACTGACCAACCTGGTGGGCAACGCCACAGCATCGGTCGTGGTCGCCCGATGGGAGGGCGAACTGGACAAGCACCAGCTGGACCTGGCACTGGCGGGCGGCACGGCAACAGCGGATGCCAATGCACTCACTCCGCTGCATCTTGCGCCTGAAACTGAAGTCACACGCGCAGCGGCCTGAACATTGCGCCACGCTGGGCGCCATCTCCGATACATCATCGGAGATGGCGCCCAGACCGCAGCGGTGAGCGCCGTTCTGCGGTCAGACGGGAGGTCACGCCGTCATGTCAAGCACTACGCGTCCGTCGATCCGACCCGCGAGCATCCGCTCGAAAACGCCATTGATATTCTCCAGTGTCTCGGTTGCGACCGTGGCGGCGACCTTGCCAGCGCCAGCGAACTCAAGCGCCTCCTGGAGATCGAGGCGTGTTCCCACAATAGAGCCCCGCACCGTAATGCCATTGAGTACCATATCGAAGATCGGCAAGGGGAAATCCCCCGGTGGCAGACCGTTCAGGGCAATCGTGCCGCCACGCCGCGTCATACCCAGCGCCTGCTCGAAGGCCTTCGGAGAGACAGCGGTCACCAGGACACCATGGGCGCCGCCGATTTCCCGCTTGAGATAGGCAGAGGGATCGACCTTCCTCGCATTAACCAGCACCTCCGCCCCGAGGCGCTGCGCCAGCGCAAGCTTGCCGTCGTCGATATCCACCGCCGCGACATTCAGCCCCATCGCTCTGGCATACTGAACTGCCATGTGCCCCAGGCCTCCGATCCCCGAAACCACCACCCAGTCGCCGGGCTTAGTATCGGTCATTTTTAGCCCCTTGTAGACGGTGACACCGGCACACAGGACTGGAGCAATCTCGACGAAGCCAACATTATCAGGCAGACGTCCGACATAATCCGCCTCGGCGACGGTATAACGGGCAAAACCGCCATTGACCGAATACCCTGTATTTTGCTGAGTCTCGCACAGGGTCTCCCAGCCTCCCAGGCAGTGTTCACAATGCCCACACGCCGAATACAGCCAGGGGACGCCGACGCGGTCCCCCTCCTTCACATGGCGCACACCGGCGCCCAGGCCGACTACATACCCCACACCTTCATGGCCCGGGATAAAGGGGGGCTTGGGTTTGACCGGCCAATCGCCGTGAGCGGCATGCAGATCCGTGTGACAGACCCCTGAAGCTTCGATTTGCACCAGGATTTGTCCAGGACCCGGCCTGGGCACGACAACCTCCTCAATCGT
Organism: Castellaniella sp. MT123; assembly: GCF_039614765.1. Classification (NCBI taxonomy): domain Bacteria; kingdom Pseudomonadati; phylum Pseudomonadota; class Betaproteobacteria; order Burkholderiales; family Alcaligenaceae; genus Castellaniella; species Castellaniella sp. MT123. The sequence goes on along the minus strand of NZ_CP154879.1, from coordinate 605,710 downwards.
CAGCGGCCTGCCGAACTCACGCACGACGGCGGCTTTCATAGTGGTTTCCATCAGTTCTCCTCCTTTTTTATGGATCAGAAGAATCCCAGGGCATCCGGGCTGTAACTGACCAACAGGCACTTGGTCTGCTGGTAGGCGTTGAGCGCCATCTTGTGCGTTTCACGTCCGATGCCGGACTGCTTATAGCCACCGAATGCCGCATGAGCTGGATACAGGTGATAGCAGTTGGTCCAGACCCGGCCTGCCTGAATCTGACGTCCGACCCGATAGGCTTGCGACCCATCGCGGGTCCAGACGCCGGCGCCCAGCCCGTAGTCCGTATCATTGGCGATGGCCACTGCCTCATCCTCATCTCTGAAGGTCGAGACCGAGGCCACGGGACCGAAGATCTCTTCCTGGAACACCCGCATGCTGTTGTCTCCGAACAGCAGCGTCGGCTTGACGTAATACCCCTGGTCCAGGCCCGCGGCCGGCACATTGCGCGCGCCACCGGTCAAACAACGGGCCCCCTCTTCCCGGCCGATGTCGATGTAGCCCAGGATCTTGTCCATCTGCGCTTTCGACACCTGCGCCCCCAGCATGGTCGCCGCATCCAGCGGATGGCCGGTCTTCATGGCTTCCACCCGCCGGACGGCGCGTTCGATGAAGCGTTCGTAGATGGATTCCTGCACCAGGATGCGCGAGGGGCAGGTGCAGACTTCGCCCTGGTTCAGGGCGAACATGCTCAGGCCCTCCAGCGTCTTGTCGAAGAAGGCATCGTCCTGATCCATGACGTTGGCGAAGAAAATGTTCGGGCTCTTGCCGCCCAGTTCGACCGTGCTGGGAATCAGGCTATCGGCGGCCGCGTGCAGGATGTGCTTGCCGGTCGGCGTCGATCCGGTGAAGGCGATCTTGGCGATCCGCTTGCTGGAGGCCAGCGCCGCGCCGGCCTCCTTGCCAAAGCCGTTGACGATGTTCAGCACACCCGGCGGCAGCAGGTCGCCGATCAGTTCCATCAGCACCAGGATCGATGCGGGCGTCTGCTCGGCTGGCTTGAGTACCACGCAATTGCCCGCCGCCAGCGCCGGGCCAAGCTTCCAGGCCGCCATCAGCAAGGGAAAATTCCAGGGGATGATCTGCCCCACGACACCCATGGGCTCGTGGAAATGATAGGCCACGGTGGTCTTGTCGATTTCCGAGATGCCGCCCTCCTGGGCACGGATGCAGCCGGCGAAATAGCGTAGATGGTCGATGGCCAGCGGCAGATCGGCCGCCATCGTTTCGCGCAGAGGCTTGCCGTTATCGATAGTTTCAGCCACCGCCAGCAGGCGCAGGTTCTGCTCCATGCGGTCGGCCATCCGCAGCAGGATGCCGGCCCGCTCGGCCACCGCCATCTCGCCCCAGGCCTTGCGCGCGGCATGCGCGGCATCCAGCGCTGCCTCCACATCCGCTGCATCGGAACGGGGCACCTCGCAGAACACCTGCCCGGTGATCGGCGACAGATTATCGAAATAGTTGCCGGCAACCGGCGCGACCCAGCGTCCGCCGATGTAATTTTCGTAGTGTTTCTTGTAGGGAAAGCCGATGTCGATGCCAAAATGCTTCAGGTCGGTCATATCCATGTCTGTCTCCTTGGATGGGGCGGTGCCCGGCCGATGCCGGGCTCTGACACGCCGTCACGATGCGTCGTGATGTGTCATTCAAAGCAAGCATCGTGCCAACCTAGTGCCCTGGTGACCGAACTAACCAGACAACACACTAGGCCATCAGGGTGGTTTTCAAAGGCGCCGCATCGATGGCATACTGCCTGAAAGCTGCTTTAAAAACAGGGATTTGTCGCATTTTGCGACAGTCGATACGGCATCTTGCGACACCCCTGGCGCACCGTGCGCCACCAGGGTCGCGTTTCCGGACGGAGACACCCCATGCAGAACCCACCGCCACTGGCCCTGGCCCCCGGAACACGGGCCGCCCCCCGCATCCATCAGTCCTGGGCGCGCTGCGCCAGCCTGGATCCCGTCCTGCTGGCCGATCCGAACCCGCTGCCGCGCGCCGACCTGAACATCCGGCTCGAAACGCACCGGATCCTGCTGCAATGGGCCGAGCCCAGTCTCTGCGCACTGGGTGCTCTGGCCGATTCGACCCGCGGTGTCGTCGTGCTGGCCGACTCCAGCGGTCTCATCCTCCGGGAATACGGCAATCGTAGCTTTCTGGACAAGGCGCACCGTGTCGCGCTGCAACCCGGCGTCAGCTGGGCCGAACCTCAGCGGGGCACCAACGCCATCGGCACCGCCCTGCACGACGGCCGCGCTGTGCGCGTCCATGGCGCGGAACACTTCCTGGCCTGCAACAGCATCCTGAGCTGCCACGCCGCGCCCATCTTCTCGCCTACGGGCGAAATCCTGGGTATCCTGGACCTGTCCGGCCCGGCCGACGACATGCGGGGCCACTCGCTGACCCTGGTTCAGCGCATGGCGCGGGGCATCGCTGATCGGATCCTGGACGAGAGCCCCCTGCGCCGGCTCGATTTCCGTCTGGGCCAGGGGCCGGACGACGACTCCAGCCACGCCATCCTGCTGCTGGACGACGACGCCCGCATTGCCGGGGCCAACGATGCCGCCCTGCAGGCACTGGACACCGACTGGCGCCTCATCGGCACACCCTGCGCGCAATGGATAGACGGACCGCTGCACACCCGCGACGCGCCTCTGCGCCGCCACGACGGTCGCCCCATGACGGGCCGCCTGGCGCATCCTCCGCGCGTGTCGCCACGGCAGGCACCGGTTCCCGCAGTCCCGCCGCCGGCGGCCCTCCGCGTCCTGCCCGACCCCGACACGGTCAGCATCCCTCTGCTGGACCAAGCCATCCGCGCGCTGGACGCGGGCCTGGCCGTACTGCTGCAGGGCGAAACCGGCACCGGCAAGGAAGTCCTGGCGCACCATATCCATGCCGGCGGCGCCTGGCGCGCCGGGCCCTTCGTGGCCATCAATTGCGCCGCGCTGCCCGAGCACCTGATCGAATCCGAACTGTTCGGCTACGAACCCGGCGCCTTCACCGGCGCGCGACGCGAAGGGGCGCGCGGCCTGCTGCGCCAGGCGCACCGCGGCGTCCTGTTCCTGGACGAGATCGGCGACATGCCCCTGACACTGCAAACCCGGCTGCTGCGAGTCCTGCAGGAACGCGAGGTCCAACCCCTGGGATCGGACAAGCGAATCCCCCTGGAATTCGGCCTGATCAGCGCCAGCCACCAGAATCTCGAATCGCTGGTGGCCCAGGGGCGGTTCCGCGCCGATCTGTACTACCGGCTGCAGGACATGCCGCTTGCCCTGCCGCCCCTGCGCAACCGGCCTGATCTGGCGACGTTCATCCGGGATGCCTACCGGGAACTCGGGGGATGCCTGTCCGCGGACGCGATCGCCACGCTGGCCGGATATACCTGGCCCGGCAACTACCGCGAGCTGCTCAGCGTCCTGAGGCGGTTGCGCTGCCAGCATCCGGATCGGGAACCCGTCGCAGCCGACGGGCTGCTCCCGGGAACGGCGCGGGCGGATCCCGCCGTGCCCGTCCCGGCGCAAGCAGGCCTCGACATCGTGGCTGCGCCGGCGGCAGCGGCCGGTGATCGCGCCGCCAGCCTGCGCACACTGGAGCGCCAGGCCATCGAGCAGGCATTGCTGGCCTGCCAAGGCAACGTCAGCCGGGCGGCCCGCCGCCTTGGCATTCACCGCAGTACGTTGCACCGGAAACTGAACGGCTGACGCGTGCACGAAGCGCACGGCAGACGATGGGCCGCGTGAACCCAGGGCGATCATCCAGGCCCGTAGACGTCACGGAAATGGACAGGCCGCCCGAAGGCGGCCCGTCCCTGCATCACACCAGGATCACTGGCCTTCCAGAAAGCTCTTGAGCTTGTCGGCGCGGCTGGGATGGCGCAGCTTGCGCAGCGCCTTGGCCTCGATCTGGCGAATGCGCTCGCGCGTGACGTCGAACTGCTTGCCGACTTCTTCCAGCGTCTGGTCGGTGCTCATCTCGATACCGAACCGCATGCGCAGGACCTTGGCTTCGCGCGGGGTGAGCGAATCCAGGACTTCCTTGACCACATCGCGCATGGACCCGTGCAGTGCGGAATCCGACGGTGAAACCGTGGCATTGTCCTCGATGAAATCACCCAGGTGGGAATCGTCATCGTCGCCGATGGGCGTTTCCATCGAGATCGGTTCCTTGGCGATCTTGAGGATCTTGCGGACCTTGTCCTCGGGCATGTCCATCTTTTGCGCCAAGGTGGCGGGATCCGGCTCGGAACCCGTTTCCTGCAGGATCTGGCGGTTGATCCGGTTCATCTTGTTGATCGTCTCGATCATGTGCACCGGAATGCGGATGGTGCGCGCCTGATCGGCAATCGAACGGGTGATGGCTTGGCGGATCCACCAGGTCGCGTAGGTCGAGAATTTATACCCGCGACGATATTCGAATTTGTCCACGGCCTTCATCAGGCCGATGTTGCCTTCCTGGATCAGATCCAGGAACTGCAGGCCGCGATTGGTGTACTTTTTCGCGATGGAAATCACCAGCCGCAGATTGGCCTCGGTCATCTCGCGCTTGGCCTTGCGGGCCTTGGCTTCGCCCGTGGCCATGCGCTTGTTGACGTCTTTCAGGTCCTTCAGGGGCAACACCACACTGCGCTGCAGCTCGATGAGCTTCTGCTGCACTTCCTGGATGGCCGGTTCGTGGCGCGACAGGGTTTCCGAATACGCGTAACCGGCCGCGACTTCGTGCGCGACCCAGTCCAGATCCGTTTCATTGCCCGGGAAGGCCTTGATGAAGTGCGCGCGCGGCATGCCCGCGCGATTGACGCAGATCGCCATCGCGGCGCGCTCGTGGGTGCGGACTTCGGCCACCTGGGCACGCAAGGCGTCGGCCAACCGCTCGACCATCTTGGCGGTGAAGCGCACGCCCATCAATTCGGAGTGGATGGCTTCTCGCGCCTCGGTGTAGGCGGGCGACTTGTAGCCGTCGGTCTCGAAGGCCACCCGCATCTTGTCGAACCAGGACTCGACGAGGTCGAATTTCTTCAGGGCCTTGGTGCGCAGGTATTCGAGCTGCTTGCTGCTCATGCCGCCAGCCGGACCGTCGTCATCATCCGAGGACACCCCGGAGCCGGCGTATTCCTCGCCTTCGTCGTCGATCAGACCATCGACCACTTCGTCAATCTGCGCCGACCCGTCGCGTACGCGACGGATGTGCTCCAGGATCTCGTTGACTGTGGTCGGGCAGGCGGCAATGGCCATGACCATATGCTTCAGGCCGTCCTCGATCCGCTTGGCGATCTCGATCTCGCCTTCGCGAGTCAGCAGTTCCACCGTGCCCATTTCACGCATGTACATGCGCACCGGATCGGTGGTGCGGCCAAAATCGGAATCGACCGTGGTCAGCGCAGCCTCGGCCTCGTCCTCGACGTCGTCGTCGCTGGCGGCCGTGGGCACGTTGTCGCTCATCAACAGCGTTTCGGCATCGGGCGCCTGGTCGTAGACCGAGATGCCCATATCGCTGAAGGTGCTGATGATGCCGTCGATGGCTTCGGCGTCCACCAGATCGTCCGGCAGATGGTCGTTGATTTCGCCATAGGTCAGGTAGCCGCGATCCTTGCCGAGCTTAATCAGGATTTTCAGGCGGTTGCGCCGGGCTTCCTGTTCCTCGGGGGTCATCTGGCTACGCGACGGACTTTCCTTCTCGCCCTTGGCGCGCTTGCCACCGCGCTTGGGCAACGGCTTCAGATCGGGGATGACCTCGCCGCCGTCGCTGTCGTCATCGACGAAATCCGCGCCGTCGTTGTTGGCGTTCTTGGCCGGCCGCCCGGGTTTGCGCCCCCCGGCGACCTTGGGCGCGCGCGCTTCACCCGCCTTCTTGGCCACTTTCTTGACCGTTGTCGCCGCTATGGACTCAGCGGCTGCCGTCACACTGCCGGCCTTGACCACGGATTCGAGCTCGGCGCTCTGAGCCTTGGTTTTTTTGGCAGCCGTTTTCTTGGCTACGGCAGATGTCTTGCCAGTTCCTTGGGTCATGTGCTCAGTTCCGTTTCCGTTCCGTTGTCCGTTCCGTTGCCCGTCCCGCCGCCGTTCAGCCGATACGTTCAACTTATTGAAAACCATATAGTTTACTTCACCTGACAGGAAGATTCATCCTGCCCCGGCCTTCAGCCGGGCCAGCTGCCGGCTCAAGTCCTGATACCGGCGGCGCTGGGTCTCGCTGTCGATTCCCGCGTCGATCAGTCGATCGCACTGTTCCTGCACCGCCTGCAGTTCGATATGTCGCAAGGCATCCCGCCACTCGGCTTCGGGATCCGGCAATTCCTGCATCATGACCTCGGTCGAGAGATCACGGATCGCCTGGGCCAGGTCCGAACCGGGTTCCGCCGCCTCGAGCAGCGCACCGGCGTGCCGGCCACCGCAGGCGCAGGCCAGTCCAATCAGTTCCCTGACCAAGATCAGATGGGGATGATGCGCCAATAATTCAAGCTGCTGATCGCCCAGGCCGTCAACCAGCGCCGGATGTGCCAGCAGCAAACGCAACAGCCGTCGTGCCAGCGGGGTGACCGTGCGTGCCCCACCGCGCCGTCCGCGCCGCGAGCCGCTCGGGGAAACGGTGCTGGCTTCGCTTGGCGCGTGTCCCGACCCATCGGCCAGCCAGGGCGGCTCGTCGGATGCGGGTGCCCTGGGCTTCGAGCCGACGGATGCGCCCGGAGGCTGCGTCCCCGGCGTCCCCGACGGCGCCACAACCGGGCCCGCACTCAACATCCGGCTGAGTTCATCGGGCGTCAACCTCACCTGCTGCGCAAATTCCCGCTCGACCTGCAGGCGAAATCCACCGTCGGGCATCTGTGCAAACAGCGGCCGGGCTTCGTGCACGCACGCAGCCCGGCCTTCCGCCTCGCGCAGATCGTGGCGCGTGCCCAGTTCTTCGAGCAGGAAACGCGACAGGGGCAAGGCCTCGTCCAGATACGCACGCAGAGCCTGGACGCCGTAGGCCCGCACATAGGAATCCGGATCCTGCCCTTCGGGCAGAAACAGGAAGCGCATGGACACGTCCTCGGCCACCCAGGGCAGGCAAGCCTGCAGGGCGCGCCAGGCGGCCTTGCGCCCCGCGCCATCCCCATCGAAACTGAAGATGATCCGGTCGCTGGCCCGGCACAGTTTCTGGATGTGCGTGGCGGTCGTCGAAGTGCCCAGCGTCGCCACGGCATTGCCCAGCCCGAACTGCGCCAGCGCCACCACATCCATATAGCCTTCGACCACCAGGACGCAGCCTTCGGCCCGGATGCCCGCCCGCGCCTCGTGCAGCCCGTAGAGCTCATTGCCCTTGGAAAAGAGGCTGGTTTCCGGCGAATTCAGGTATTTGGGCTCACCGGGCTCGATCAGCCGCCCGCCAAAACCGATCAGTTGACCGCGGCCGTCGTGAATCGGAAACATGACCCGGCCGCGAAAGCGGTCGTGCCGCCGCCCGTCCTCGGATTCGACGACAAGCCCGGACTCGATGAGCGAGGGATCCTCGTAGTGTTCGAACACACTCGCCAGGCCCCGGCGATCCGCGCCAGCCCAGCCCAGCCCATAGCGCGCAGCGATCTCGCCACTCAGGCCGCGTTTTTTCAGGTAGGCGATGGCCTGCGGCGCTTGCTTGAGCGCCGCACGGTAATGGGCTTGGGCCTGCCGCAGAATGTCCCGCTGACGGGAGCCCTCTTCGCGGCGCTCGCGCTCGGCGGCCCGCTGACGCGGGCTGCGCGGCTCTTCGGGGACGGTCATGCCGACGCTGGCGGCCAACGAGCGCACCGCCTCGGGAAACGGGGCGCCGGTATGCTCGGTCAGGAAGTGGATCGCGCTGCCATGGGCACCACAGCCGAAGCAATGATAGAACTGTTTGGTGGGGCTGACCGTGAAGGACGGCGTCTTTTCAGTGTGAAAAGGGCACAAACCCAGCAGGTTTGCGCCCCCTTTGCGCAGCTGAACATACCGACCGACTACGTCGACGATATCGACGCGCGCAAGCAGTTCCTGGATGAAGGATTCAGGAATCAATCAATAGAGTCGCGGCGGCAGTTGCTGGCTGCGGATGCGCTTGTAGTGGCGCTTCACGGCGGCAGCACGCTTGCGCTTACGTTCCGCGGTGGGCTTTTCGTAGAATTCGCGCGAGCGCAGTTCAGTCAGAAGCCCGGTCTTTTCGATGGTGCGCTTGAAGCGCCGCAGGGCGGCCTCGAAGGGCTCGTTTTCTTTGAGGCGGACAATCGTCATGTAAATCCTTGAAAGCCTGTAAAAATCATGGGTGTCGGCGAAAACGCTTCTGATCGGCACACTTGGCCGGTGCACCCACGGTTGGGTTAAAGAATATCCTGATGGACAGCAGATGATTCTATCACGAATCAGGGCACTAAACCATCACTTCGAGTCTGGATATGCGGTACGAACGCCCTTGCGGATCCAGGATTCCAGCTGATGCGGACGCAGGCTGTCATAGTCCTCGAAGGGCTGGTGGATCCAGGGGTTGGTGGGCAGCTGCTGGGCGTAATAGTCGGGGCAGACCTGGGCATGACCCTTCCACCATAGGACGGCGGTACGCAATTCGGAAATATCCGGAAACTGCCGCACCAGATGGTCCCGCACGCGGGTGAAGGTCAGCCCGGTGTCGACCATGTCATCGACCAGCAGCACCCGGCCGTCGAGTGTGCCGCGTGTGATGGTGATGAACTGGGCGATGTCCATCTGCCCCTGCACGGTGCCGGCGGCCTCGCGGTAGCTGCTGGTGGCCAGGATTCCGAGCGGCACGTCGAAAATGCGCGACAGCACGTCGCCCACACGCACGCCACCGCGCGCCAGACAAAGGATCTTGTCGAAGGCCCACCCGGATTCGTGCACCTGCAGCGCCAGATGCTCGATCAGCGCGTGGTACTGTTCCCAGCTCACCCAGAGATCGCGGTCGGTGCTCTGCGGGATGCTCATGTCGTGTTCCTGTCGTCTTCGAATGAATTGAAATCAAAAAACCGCAAGGCGACTTGCGGTTTTCGGTGCCAGACCGGATCAGCCCTGGAATGGGTGACGCAGCACGATGGTCTCCAGTCGGTCGGGACCGGTCGAGACCATATCGATCGGCACGTCGCAGACCTCGGCGATGCGTTCCAGATAGCGCCGTGCGTTGATCGGCAGCTTGTCGTATTCGGTGATGCCCACCGTGGATTCGGACCAGCCGGCCATTTCCTCGAGCACGGGCTCGGCTTCGGCGGCGGCGTGCGCACCATAGGGCAGCACATCCAGGAACTGACCCTTGTAGCGATAACCCACGCCGATCTTGATCTGCTCGACTCCGTCGAGAACGTCGAGCTTGGTGATGCACAGCCCCGTCAGGCCATTGATCATGACCGAGCGCTTCATGGCCGCGCCATCGAACCATCCGCAGCGGCGCGGACGACCCGTGACGGAACCGAATTCCTTGCCGACCGTGGCCAGGCGCAGACCGGTGTCATCGAGCAGTTCTGTGGGGAACGGCCCGGACCCTACCCGCGTGGTGTAGGCCTTCGCGATACCCAGCACATAATCCAGCGCCTGGGGGCCCACGCCCGTGCCGGCCGCAGCCGCACCGGCGACACAATTGCTGCTGGTCACGAACGGATACGTGCCATGATCGATATCCAGCAAGGTACCCTGCGCACCCTCGAACAGCAGGTTGTGGCCGGCTTTGCGGGCGATATGGATGTTGCTGGACACATCGGCCACCATGGGCTCGATTTGCGGCGCCAGCGCCATGACCTGATCGCGCACCTGATTCGCATCCACGGCCTTCGCCCCCAGGTACTGGGTCAGCACGAAGTTGTGGTAATCGAGCACTTCGGCGAGTTTTTCGTCGAAGACGGCGGGATCGTAAAGATCCTGGATGCGCAGTGCGCGGCGGGCGACTTTGTCCTCGTAGGCCGGGCCGATGCCGCGGCCCGTGGTGCCGATCTTGCCCTCGCCCTTGCGCGCCTCGCGCGCCTGATCCAGGGCAATGTGGTAGGGCAGGATCAGCGGGCAGGCCGACGAAATCTGCAGGCGCGAACGCACGTCCAGCCCGGCCGCTTCGAGTTCGGCGATTTCGCCGAGCAACGCCTCTGGCGAGATCACCACGCCGTTGCCGATATAGCAGGTCACGTGCGGATGCATGATCCCCGAGGGAATCAGCCGCAGGATGGTCTTGCGGCCATTGATCCACAGTGTGTGGCCCGCATTGTGCCCACCCTGGAAGCGCACCACGCCCTGGGCGGACTCGGCGAGCCAATCCACGATTTTGCCCTTGCCTTCGTCACCCCACTGGGTGCCGATCACGACGATGTTCTTGCTCATAAGCCTTGCATGCGGCGGCACTATGCCACCATGGAAACGAATAAGTTTATACCATCTTAACGAATGGCAACCGTTCGCAGCACCCAGCCACTGTCGGCCGATACCAGTTCCTGATCCACCCGGAACTCGTCGAACTGCTGCGGTTCGCCAGGAAGACTCTGGATGACGATATGCCCCTGGGAGCGTAGCGTGCCGATGGCCTGAGCCAGCGCGGGATCATCGGACCAGGGTGCCCGGATCGCCTGAGCGGGCTGGGCATCGGGCAGGCCGGCGGACAGTTTGCGCAGATCCAGGCTGAAGCCGGTGGCCGGCCGTGCGCGCCCGAACTTGCGGCCGATGCCATCGTAACGGCCGCCGCGCACCAGGGCATCATGCCAGCCAGCGGCATAGATCGAAAACACCACTCCCGAGTGATAGCCGTAATTGCCACCCATGTCGGCCAGGTCGATGGCGATGGGGGCATCGGGCAAGGCCGTACAGAGCGTGCGCAGGGCATCCAGTGCCGCATGCACCGCAGGCAGGTCGGGCAGGCACTGGCGGGCCCGATCGACGACCGACAGATCCCCGTACAGAGTTGTCAGCGCCCGCAAGGCCTGCAGGCTTTCGGGTTGCGCCTGGGATTCCGCACACAGCGCCTCGAGCCCGGGTGCGTCCTTGGCACTGAGTAGGTCGAACACCGTATCGGCAACCTCGGCAAGCGCCGGGTCCGCATCCACCAAAGCGCGCCCCACCCCCGGATGATTCAGGTCCAGGCGCGGCTGCAGCACACCTGCGCGCCGCACGGATTCCAGTGCCAGGTGCACGCTCTCGATATCCGCCTGAACGCCCGCGTGGCCGAAGATCTCGGCGCCGATCTGCAGGAGCTCGCGATCCGACATGAGGCCGGAAGGCCGGGCATGCACGACGGGCCCACAGTAGCACAGCCGCGTCACCCCTGGCCGATTGAGCAGGTGCGCGTCGATACGCGAAACCTGCACTGTTATGTCCGCACGCACACCCATGGTCAGACCCGAGAGCTGATCGACCAGTTTGCAGGTGCGCAGACGCAGCGCTTCGTCCTTGGCGGGCATCAGCGAGTCGAGATACTCGACCATGGGCGGAGCCACCAGCTCGAAGCCGTAGGTCCGGTACAGGTCGAGCAGTTCACGCCGCAATTCCTCGATGCGGCGCGCTTCAGCGGGCAGGATGTCCGACAGATTTTCCGGCAGCAGCCAGTTCGACATCATGTTCTGTTCATTCCAAAATCAGCCAAAAAAAAACGACCTGGCTCCTTCTCGTAGGCGGGTTGGTTGATCCGCGCGGCATACGAGTGGCCAGGCCGTCCGCCTGGGCGTCAGCGCGACGCCGGCTTGGTACTACCCTTTGCGCGATCCCAGTACTGGAAGAAATCCGAACCGGGACTCAGCACCAACGTGCTGTTTTGCCCGGAGAACGCCGAGCGATAGGCATCCAGGCTCTTGTAGAAACTGTAGAACTCAGGGTCCTTGCCGTAGGATTTGGCATAGATGGCCGCCGCGGTGGCGTCACCCTCGCCACGCTTGGCCTGGGATTCGGCATAGGCCTTGGCCAGGATCTCCTGGCGTTTGCGGTCGGCCTCGGCGCGAATCCGCTCGCCATCAGCCGCGCCGCCGGCGCGCAGGCGGTTGGCTTCCTGCTTGCGCTCGGCTTCCATGCGGCGATAGACCGAGTCGGAAATCTCTGGCGTGAAATCGATGCGGCGCAGGCGGACATCGACCACATCGACCCCCAATGGCTTGGCACGCTGGGCGACGGCCGACAGGACTTCCTTCATGATGGTGTCGCGGTCACTGGACACCACCTGCTTGACGGTGCGCACGTTCACCGCCGCATTCAGGGCATCCCGGATCTGCGCCTGCAGGCGCTCGACCGCCGCGCCGCTGTTGGCGCCGAAGGTCACGTAATACAGCCGGGGATCGGCGATCCGCCATTTGACGAAGGAATCGATCAGCAGGTTTTTCTTTTCGGCCGTCTGGATGCGCTCGGGATCCCGGGTCTCGATGGTCTGCAGGCGCTTGTCCAGATAGACCACATTTTCGAAGGGTGGCGGATACTTGAAATACAAGCCCGGCTGCGTGATCGTCTCGCGGACCTCGCCCAGGGCGAACAGCAGCGCGGCATCCCGTTCCCGCACGATAAACATGCTGGAGGACAGGATCGCCACGAGCAGGACCAGACCGACCAGGGCAGGAAAAAAACGTTGCATCATCGGCTCCTAGTTCGAATACGGGCTGGTCATCAGAGAATCCAGGCCGGACGGAACGCCCCGCGACGCCGGGCTGCCGGACTGTGGCGCCGGTTTCCTGGTCGTCTGGGCCGCACCGGCCGCGCCAGCCGCCGAGGTACTCGACGAGGAGCCGGACGAGACCGCCGACGAACCCCCGGGAGCGGTCGTGCGGGCCGCCTGATGCATGATCTTGTCCAGAGGCAGATACAGCATGTTGCTGCTGGAAGGCACGTCGACCATGACCTTGGCGGAATCACTGAGGATGTTCTGCATCGTCTCCAGGTACATGCGTTCGCGCGTGATCGCCGGCGCCTTGGTGTATTCGGTCACGACACTGTCGAAACGCGACGTGTCACCCTGCGCCTGCCCGATGACCTTGGCACTGTAACCCTCGGCCTCCTGGACCATGCGGGCGGACTGGCCTTCGGCCTCGGGGATCACCTGGCTGGCATACGCATTGCCTTCGTTGATCTGGCGCTCGCGGTCCTGCCCGGCCTTCACCGCGTCATCGAAGGCGGCCTGCACCTGCTCGGGCGGCTGCACGTTCTGGATGGCAACGGTCGAAATCTGGATGCCGGTCTCGTAGCGGTCAAGAATGCTTTGCGCCAGCGTGTGGACCTCGGAGGCGACCTCGGTGCGCCCCGAATACAGGACGAAATCCATGGGCTTGCGGCCCACGATCTCGCGCATGGCGGTTTCCGCCGCCTGGCGCACGGATTCATCGGGCTGACTGGTGTTGAACAGATAGGCGGGCGCGCCATCGGCGCGCAGACGGTACTGAACGACGAACTGCACGTCGACGATGTTCTCGTCGTTGGTCAGCATCAGGGATTCAGGCAGGACCTTGTTGCGCGAGGATCCGCGGAAACCGACTTCGAAGGTACGCAGCTGTGCAATGTTCACATCCTGCGAGGCCTCGATGGGATACGGCATGCGCCATTGCAGACCTGGCGTGAGCGTGCGGGTGTATTTGCCGAATCGCGTCACGACACCCACCTGGCCTTCCTGGACAACCATGAAGCCGCTGGCCAGCCACAACAGGATCGCCGCAATGATGACGAGCATGATAAAGCGCGGCGAAGGCCCCGGCAGAGTCGGCAGACCGCCGCCCGAGGGGAGGCGCGGCCCACGACCGCCACGTTTGCCGAACAGACCCGTCAGCCGCTTGTTGAAATCACGCCAGACCTCGTCCAGATCGGGTGGACCGCCGGACGGATTGGGTTTATTGGCGGGATCGTTGTCCTGATTTTGCTGACCGCGCCCCCAGCCCGGATCATTCAGGTTGAACAGTTTCATTCCGCGCATCGTTTCCCGTTAGCCCCCCAAATTCAGCGATCGACTGTCGCAAACCGTCCAAGCCACTGCGTTTCAGCGCACTGACAAAGACTCGCGCAATCGTACCATGTTCATTTCTTTCGACCCGGGGATCATATCCAGCCATGTCGATTTTGTTATAGACGCGGATCTGCGGAATCTCGTCCGCGCCGATGTCCCGCAGAACCTTGTTGACCTCGAAGGCCTGCTCGTCGCGCTGCGGGCTGGCCGCATCGACGACGTGCAACAGCAGGTCGGCATGCACGGTTTCTTCCAGGGTGGCACGAAAGGCCGCGATCAGCATCGGCGGCAAGGCCCGGATGAAGCCCACCGTATCGGATACGACCACCTGCCCCGCCCCCTCGATCCAGACCCGACGTGTCGTCGTATCCAGCGTTGCAAACAGCTGATTGGCCGCGTAGGCGTCGGCCCGGGTCAGGGCGTTGAACAGGGTCGATTTGCCGGCATTGGTGTACCCGACCAGCGACACCGACAAGGTCTGTCCCCGCACCCGCGCGCGACGCTGTGTCAGGCGCTGGCGCTGCAGCCGATCCAGGCGCTCGCGCAGCGCCCGGACCCGCACGCCGATCAGGCGCCGGTCGGTTTCCAGCTGGGATTCGCCGGGGCCCCGTACCCCAATCCCGCCACGCTGACGTTCGAGGTGGGTCCACAAGCGGGTGAGGCGCGTGGACAAATGCTGCAGTTGCGCCAGTTCGACCTGCAGCTTGCCCTCGTGGCTTTTGGCACGCAGGGCGAAGATATCCAGGATGAGCGCGACGCGGTCCACGACGCGGACCTCGAACTGGCGCTCGAGATTACGCTGCTGGGCGGGGCTGAGAGGCTGATCGAACAGCACGACCTCCGCTCCGGTGGCCTTGACCAGCGCGGCGGCCTCTTCGATCTTGCCGGAGCCGATGAAACCCGCCGCATCCGGGCGACTACGGCGCGCCGTCAGGACTTCGACGATATCCGCGCCGGCCCCGCTGGCCAGCATCAGGAATTCCTCGGCATGCGCTGTGTAGTCGGGTTCGCCGAGATCGACGCTGATGACCAGGGATTTCATATAAGCCCCCACGCTGCGCAGGCTGGCGCCCGCTTGCTGCCCCCCAAGGGGGCCCTTTGGGGCTTGGGGCGGCCCGGCGCCCCAAAGAGATCCAACCTCGTGGCGCTAGCCGGCGCGTAAAAACGAATGCCCGCCGATGCGGGGGGCATGGCGGGCGAGAATGGATCCGGGCTGAAAGCGGATTTATTCAGCAGAGTCGTCCACCTGGAAGGAAACCGGCCGGGCCGGCACCACCGTCGAGATGGCATGCTTGTAGACCATCTGCGTGACTGTGTTGCGCAGCAACACGACATATTGGTCGAAGGATTCGACCTGGCCCTGCAGTTTGATCCCGTTGACCAGGTAGATCGAGACGGGCACGTGGTCCTTGCGCAATGCATTCAGGAACGGGTCTTGGAGAATTTGCCCTTTGTTGCTCATGGACGAGGCTCCGGTTATTGAAGTTATGGTGGGTGGTTATTTTAATGCGAATCATGCACTGCAGCACGAGGCCGCCAGCCTGAGTCGCTCAGGTGGAAAGAACGGTCTTCAGCGTATCACAGAGCCGGGCGCACTGCTCTGGTGTGCCTACTGTGATGCGCAAATACTGGTCGATGCGCGGTGCCTGGAAATGCCGCACCAGGATGCCCTGGTCGCGCAGGCGCTGCGCAATGACGGTGGCATCTTCGCTGCGATGACGGGCGAAGACGAAATTTGCCTGAGATGGCAGCACCGTGAAGCCCAGCACCCGCAAGTTCTGTGCCAGATGATCTCGGGCGCCGATGACCGCCCGCCGGGTACGGTCGAACCAGGCTTCGTCTTCGATCGACGCCTGGGCGCCGGCCATGGCAATCCGGTCCAGCGGATAGGAATTGAAGCTGTCCTTCACCCGCAGCAACCCGTCGATCAGTTCCGACGAGGCCAGCGCGTAACCGACGCGCAGGCCGGCCAGCGAGCGGGATTTCGACAGGGTATGCACCACCATCAGATTCGGAAAGCGGCCGATCAGCGAGGCAGCCGACTCGGCGCCGAAATCGACGTAGGCTTCGTCGACCACCACGGCGCAGTCCGGCCGGGCCTCGGCAATGGCCGCGATGGCGTCCAGCCCGAGCGCGCAACCCGTCGGGGCATTGGGATTGGCAAAGATGACGCCAGCCGGTTCCTGGTCAACGGGACCCGTGTAGTCTTCGACGCGCAGGGTGAAATCGTCAGCAAGCGGAATCAGCCGGTGCGGCACGTCGTAGAAACGGCAATAGGTCCGGTAGAAACTGTAGGTGACATCAGGCAGCCACAAGGCACGATCACCGCGCCGGAACAGGGCGTTGAAGATATGCGCCAGCACCTCGTCGGAGCCGTTGCCCAGAAACACCTGGTCGGCCGCCAGACGATAGCGTTTGGCAATCGCCTGACGCAGCGCCTGCGCCTTGTAGTCCGGATAGAGGCGCAGGTCATCGTCCAGCATCGCCCGCATGGCCTCGATGGCCTTGGGCGATGGCCCGTACGGATTCTCGTTGGTATTGAGCTTGAGCAGGTTCGGGATCCGCGCCTGCTCGCCGGGGACGTAGGGGGTCAGCCCAGCGATGTGATCGCTCCAGAGCGTGCTCACGGATTGGCGTCCTTCAGATAGGGATTGTGCGAGGATTTGAACTCGATGCTCAACGGCGTGCCTGCCAGATTGAATGCCTCGCGGAACTGATTTTCCAGATAGCGCCGATAGGAATCGGGGACATCATCCAGGGCATTGCCATGGATGATGATGCGCGGCGGATTCTGCCCGCCCTGGTGGGCATACCGCATCTTGGGCCGGAAGATACCCTTGCGCGGCGGCGGTTGCTGCTCGATGGCCGCCTGCAGGGTGCGTGTGAGTTTGGGTGTGGACAGCTTGGCGAAGGCCGCCGCATGGGCGGCCTCGACGGCTTTGAGCACCGGCCCGACGCCCTGCCCCTTCAGGGCCGACAGATGCAGGACCCGCGCAAAGGACAGAAAACGCAGCTTGCGCTCGTATTCGCGCTGCACCCATTCGCGCTGTTCGCTATCCACCGCGTCCCACTTGTTCAGCCCCACGACCAAGGCGCGCCCCGCCTCTGTGGCGAAACCGGCGATGTGCGCATCCTGGTCCGAAATGCCTGCCTGCGCATCGATCAGCAGCAGCACCACGTTGGATGCCTCGATCGCCTGCAGCGTCTTGATGACAGAAAATTTCTCGACAGTTTCGAAGACCTTGCCGCGCCGGCGCAGCCCCGCCGTGTCGATCAGGGTATAGCGGCGACCGTTGCGTTCGAATTCGATTTCGATCGCATCCCGCGTCGTGCCGGGCAAATCGTACGCGATGACGCGTTCTTCACCCACCAGCGTGTTGATGAGCGTGGACTTGCCAACGTTCGGGCGCCCTGCGATAGCCAGCTTGATCCGGTGATCAGGCACATCGGCCTCATCTTCGGCTTCCTCGGTGATTGCAAGCGGATCCGCGTCCAGCGAGTGGCTCGGCTCGGGAACCAGCAGCGGACCCAGGGCCTCGTCCACCAGCGCCGACACACCGTCGCCATGCGCGGCGGATATGGGGTGCGGATCGCCCAGCCCCAGTTCATAAAACTGGGCCAGATCGGCGTGGTGACGCATGCCCTCGGCCTTGTTGACGGCCAGCAGGACGCGCTGACCGGCCTTGCGCAACAGCCGGGCGATCTCATGGTCGTGGGCGTTGATGCCCTCGCGGCCATCCACCAGAAACAGCACGACGTCCGCCTCGGCGATCGCCTGCGCGGTCTGGCGCGCCATCTCGACCAGGATGCCCTGGGTCGCCACCGGTTCGAACCCGCCGGTATCCACGACGATGAAGGGATGATCGCCCATTCGCCCTTCGCCGTAGTGCCGATCGCGGGTCAAGCCCGAGATGTTGGCCACCAGCGCCGCGCGCGACCGCGTCAGCCGGTTGAACAGGGTCGATTTGCCGACGTTGGTGCGCCCGACCAGGACCACCACCGGCTTGAAATGCAGTTCAGCCACCGGTGGTCACCAACATCAGATTGCCGCTGCCCGTCTGGATCAACGCCCCGCGCGGTGTCGAAAGCGGGGCGGAAGTGATCGGGCCACCGCCGACTTGCAGACGGGCCATCAGGCTGCCGTCGGCACGCGACAAGAAGTGCAGGTATCCCTGATAGTCCCCCAGCACCACCGCGCTGCCCACCACGGCCGGAGAGCTCAGGCGGCGATTGAGCAGGGCGGACTGTTTCCAGACTTCGTGACCATCGCGCAGATCCAGCGCATGGACCGTATCCCGCAGATCCGGCAGATAAATATGCTGGCCGTCGGTCGCCATCCCGGTGGCCGAGGAGACTTCCTGCGACCAGATCGGGCGCCCACCCTGCGAAACATCGAAGCAGGTGGTGTGGCCCTGATAGCTGACGCCACACAGCAGCGGCCCGACCGTCACGGGCTCGCCCACGACGTCGCTGATCCGTTCCAGATCCGAGGCGCCGCGCGATGGCGACACGGAACCCTCCCAGCGCACGGCACCGGACGCCGCATCGATCACGAGCAGGCGGCCGCCGGGCATCCCGGCGATCACCGTGCCCGGCACCATCGCCATGCGCATGCTGGTCCGCAAGGCGAGCGCGGGACCCGGGCGCTGGACGTTCCAGCGCAACTTGCCCGTGGATTCGTCGAAGGCCTGGACCCGGTAATCGGTGGTGCGGACCGCCACAATACCGTTGCCGACGGCCGGTGGCACGTTCACCGCGCTGGCCGCCTGGCTGCGCCAGATCTCGTTGCCTTGGGCGTCGTAAGCCACGACCATCCCCGTCTGGGTCACGACGGCCGTTGTGCGACCATCCGTGCCGACACCCGCCGACAAGGGATCCTTGCCCGCGCGCCAGCGGACGGCCCCGCTGGCGAGATCCAGCGCCGCGACAGCCCCCGAAGGCGTAGCGGCATAGGCCGTGTCACCGACCACCTGCGGCGAAAAACCGTAATCTCCGCCGCTGCCGATCGACACCGACCAGCGGGACGCGACGGCCAACGAAGGCGCGTATTCGGTCAGCGGCGCCGGGTCGAAGCGGGCATCCGTGCGAGAAAACAGGCCGCAGCCTGCCAGACCCACCACCGACAGGCTGATGACGGCGGCGCGAAACAAACGAACAGGGGTACGCATGGGGCTCAGGCTCCGTTCAAGGCGTCAATCTTCAGCTGGATGATCTGCGCGGCGGGATCGGCCCCCAAGGCCTTCAGCGCGTCGCGCCAGGCCTGCACCGCCTGGTCGGCATGCCCCTGGGCCGCCAGCACGTCGCCACGGCGATCGGCATACAGGGCGGCGAACCCTTCGGGCGCCGTCCCCTGCAACTGGGCCAGGGCCGGTTCATATTGCTTCTGTGCCAGCAGGACGCCTGCCAGACGCAGACGAGCCACTGCCTGCAGGGCCGGCTCGGAACCATCGCGCACCAGCCATTCAAGCTGCTCGCGGGCCCCATCCAGATCCTTGCGTTCCTGCAGCGCCCAAGCGGCCACCAGAACGCCACGCGCGGCGTAGCCGGAGCTGGCGTAATCGCTGCGCAGTGCCGTGCTGGCGGCCTTGATGCGGGTCACCGCATCATCACCCTGTTGGCTGGTAGCGGTTTCCAATGCCTCGTAGTAGCCCATGGCCTGACCAGCCTGATGCGACTCGTACCACTGCCAACCGCGCCAGCCGGCGAACACGGCCACGACGACCAGCACTGCGGTCATGCCGAGCGTGCCATAGCGTTCCCACCAGGCCTTCAGTGCGTCGATTTTTTCCTGTTCTTCGAGATCGTATGCCATGCCTGTAGTCAGATCCTTTGCTTGAGATGCTGGGCCAGCTGGTCGAACGCGATCGACTCCTGCTGAGATTCGCCGGAAGCCTCGGTACGCAGCCATTTCACGGTCGCGGCGCCCGAAACGAGTTCGTCGCCGCCGACGATGACGGCTGCTATGGCGCCACTGGCGTCAGCGCGACGAAACTGTGATTTAAACCCAGTCGAGCCGGCATGGACAAGTACCCGCAATCCGGCGTCTCTCAGGCCCTCCGCCAGGCGGGCCGCGCGGCGCTGCCCGTCATCGCCCTGATGCACCAGATAGACCTGGCACTCGTCGGGTGTCGGCGGTGGCGCATCCTGCAGCCATAGATCCAGCAGGCGCTCCATGCCGATGGCAAAACCGACAGCGGGCGCCGGTTTACCGCCCAGCAGTTCGATCAAGCCGTCGTAGCGCCCACCACCGCAGACCGTCCCCTGGGCCCCCAGGCGATCGGTCACCCACTCGAAAACCGTCAGGTTGTAGTAGTCCAGTCCGCGCACCAGACGGGGATTCAGGGTATAGGCTACACCGGCATCATCCAGCCGGGCGCACAGGCCCTGGTAATGGGCCAGCGATTCCGGCCCCAGAAAATCGAACAGGCGCGGCGCGCCGTTGGCCATATCCTGCATGGCCGGATTCTTCGTGTCCAGCACGCGCAGCGGATTACTGTGCATGCGCCGACGGGCTTCCTCGTCGAGCACGTCGACATGTCTTTCCAGATAGGCAATCAAAGCGGCCCGGTGCGCGGCGCGTTCGGACGCCTGCCCCAGGGAGTTGAGTTCCAGACGGATGTCGCTCAGCCCCAGCAGACGCCACAGGCGCGCCAGCATCAGGATCAGTTCCGCGTCCACATCGGGACCGGGGAACCCCAGGGCCTCGACGTCGATCTGATGGAACTGGCGATAGCGCCCGCGCTGCGGACGTTCGTGGCGGAACACCGGCCCCATCGCGTAAATACGGCGCGGCCGGTCATACAGGAAGTTCTGTTCGATAGCCGAGCGCACGATGCCAGCCGTGAATTCAGGGCGCATGGTCAGGCGCTCGTCATTCAGGGGATCGACGAAGGAATACATTTCCTTTTCGACGATATCGGTGACCTCGCCGATGCCCCGGGTAAACAAGCGGGTGTGCTCGAGCACCGGCGTGCGCATGTTCTGGTAGCCATATGCGGCCAACCAGTCGCGCACCAGGGCTTCCAGTCGTTCCCAGTGCGCCGACTCGGGCGGCAGGGTGTCTTTCATGCCGGTCAGGCCGGCGACTTTCTTGAATTCGGACATGCAACTCAATCCGCGTGACGCGGCACCACGCCAGGACGGTGCGAGGGCTCCGTGCCCGCGCCCTGCCCGTAGCGCCGTGCCACATAGTCTTCGACAATCTGTTTGAATTCCTGAGCGATCGAATCACCCTTCAGGGTGACGGTGCGCTGGCCATCGACATAGACCGGAGCGGCCGGGACCTCGCCGGTACCGGGCAGGCTGATGCCGATATCCGCATGACGGCTTTCCCCCGGGCCGTTGACCACACAGCCCATGACGGCCACGTGCATGTTCTCGACCCCTGGATACCGCGCCTTCCAGACGGGCATCTGGGCGCGCAGATAAGCCTGGATGCTGGCGGCCAGTTCCTGGAACACCGTGCTGCTGGTGCGCCCGCACCCCGGGCACGCCACCACCATCGGCGTGAAAGCCCGCAACCCCATGGTCTGAAGAATTTCCTGCGCCACCACGACTTCGCGGCAACGGTCGCCGCCCGGTTCGGGCGTCAGCGAAATGCGAATTGTGTCGCCGATTCCCTGCTGCAACAAAACGGCCAGCGCGGCCGTCGATGCCACGATGCCCTTGGAGCCCATCCCTGCCTCGGTCAGGCCCAGGTGCAGCGGATAATCGCAACGCTGCGACAGGCTCTGATAGACCGCGATCAGATCCTGGACGTGGCTGACCTTGCAGGACAGAATCACGGCGTTGGCGGGCAGGCCGAGTTCCTGGGCGCGTTCCGCGTTGCTGATGGCGGAGACCACCAGGGCTTCCCGCATCACGGCGTTGGCTGTCCAGGGGCTAGGGCGCGCGGCGTTCTCGTCCATCATCCGCGCCAGCAGCTCGTGGTCCAGACTGCCCCAGTTCACACCGATCCGGACGGGCTTGTCGTTGCGGCAGGCCACCTCGATCATCTGCGCGAAATTGTCGTCGCGCCGCTTCCCGCCACCCATATTGCCGGGGTTGATGCGATATTTCGACAAGGCCTGAGCGCAGTCCGGGAACTGGGTCAGCAGCTTGTGGCCGTTGTAATGAAAATCACCCACCAGCGGCACGGGCACACTCATCCGGTCCAGCGCATTGCGCAGATCGGCCACGCGGGCAGCCGCCTCCGGGGTATTCACGGTGACCCGGACGAGTTCGGACCCCGCCTGCCAGAGTTCACGCACCTGCAGCGCGGTGGCTTCGGGGTCTGCCGTGTCGGTGTTGGTCATGGACTGGACCACGACCGGCGCATCGCCGCCCACCCGGACCACATGGCTGCCCCAGCGTACATCCACTGAGCGCGTGGGCCGCCGGTCCGCGACGGACGGTTCGGAATTCACAGAAGAGGAAGTCATTGGCGCAGCGCCTTCAGCCAATCAAGAGCCAGCCACTGATCGGGGACCCAGCCCCGGTTGATGGCATACAAGCCGATCACGCAGAACAAGACCAGGATCAGCAGCACCCAGGCCCAGGTGCGGTGTGCAGGTTCGCCCCTGGGCGTCATGTCGGCCGGCGGGATAGCCCGCCGCGTGCCCGCGGAAGACACCGTCAGACGCGGACGTGCCGCCCCCACAGCGTCGTCCAGCAGGCGCAGCACGGCGTCCACGTCAGCCTCCAGGAAACGCGCATAGTTGCGCACCAGGCCTCGCAGCGGAACGCCATCGGGGAGGCGCGCCCAGTCTCCGCATTCCAGGTAGCCCAGCTGCACCGAGGAATACTTGATGCGCGCAGAGACCTCGGACAGCGTCAGGCCCCGGGTTTCGCGCAAGGTCTTCAGGGTGTCGCCGACGGGCGGCATAGCCTGGCCGTCTGGCCTGTCCTGCCATGACTGGCTGTCACTTGGGGAATCGCTCATCCGTGTTCCTTTTTGCGTATGACGACGCGTGCCCGATCGGGCAGCCGTTCGTTGATGCGGGTGCGATCGCGCACCTCGCCGGCCAACTGGCCGCAGGCGGCGTCGATATCGTCGCCGCGCGTCTTGCGCACGGTCGCCACCAGCCCGGCGTCGGTCAGATGCTGGGCGAACAAACGCACGCGCGCCGCTGGCGAGCGCCGCAACCCCGACTGTGGGAAGGGATTGAAGGGGATCAGATTGAACTTGCAGCGCACCTGACGGGCAATCCCGGTCAGTTCGCGCGCATGTTCGTCGGAATCGTTGACACCATCGAGCATGATGTACTCGAAGGTGATGAAATCACGCGGGGCATATTCCAGGTAGCGGTTGCAGGCGTCCAGCAATTCCGCCAGCGGATACTTGCGGTTCAACGGAACCAGCCGGTCGCGCAATGCATCATTGGGGGCATGCAACGACACTGCCAGCGCCACAGGGCAATCCTGCGCCAGCCGGTCGATCATCGGGACCACCCCCGAGGTGGACACCGTCACGCGCCGCCGCGACAGACCATAGGCATGGTCGTCGACCATGAGGCGCAGGGCGCCCAGGACCTGGTCGTAATTGAGCAGGGGCTCGCCCATACCCATCATGACCACGTTGCTGACCGCCCGCTGCGATTCATCGGTCGGCCCGTCCAGGCGCGCCGCCTGCGGGTCATCGCGCAAGGCGCGGTTGGCATACCACAGCTGGCCGATGATTTCGGCCGTCGTCAGATTGCGGCTGAACCCCTGATAGCCCGTGGAACAGAAGGGACAAGCGACGGTGCAGCCCGCCTGGCTGGAAATGCAGAGTGTGCCCCGATCGTCTTCGGGAATGAAGACGGTTTCGATGGCATTGCCCGCCCCCATGTCGAACAGCCATTTGCGGGTGCCGTCCGTCGAACGCTTCTCGATGTTCAGGGGCGGCGCCTGCACGACACAATGGGTTTCCAGCTGGGCCCGGAAATCTTTGGCCAGATCGCTCATGTCCTGGAACCGGTCCACCCCGCGCTGATGCACCCACTGCGACAGCTGGCGCGCGCGAAAGGGCTTGCCCCCCCACTGCGCCACCAGTGACGCCAGGGCGGCCGGGTCTAGGCCCAGGACATTGACGGAACTCTGAACGGATTCAGTACCAGACATAGAAAACGATCGACAGATGAGGAGAACTCGAGACCCCGGGGCAACCCGGGGTGCTCCGCCCGGCCGACGCGTCGAGCCAGACGGGACACAAGCCGCGATCAGCGGCCGAAAATGTTGCTTTCAGGGAAGAAGAAGGCGATTTCAACGGCAGCGGTCTCGGCGGCGTCGGAGCCATGCACGGCGTTGGCGTCGATGCTGTCGGCGAAGTCGGCACGGATGGTGCCCGGCGCGGCCTTCTTCGGGTCGGTGGCGCCCATCAGGTCGCGGTTCTTGGCAATGGCGGATTCGCCTTCCAGAACCTGCACGAACACGGGACCGGAGACCATGAAATCGACCAGGTCCTTGAAGAAGGGACGTTCCTTGTGGACGGCGTAGAAGCGCTCGGCCTCGCCGCGCGACAACTGCTGCAGACGAGCCGCCACGACCTTCAGGCCAGCCTGTTCAAAACGGGCGACGATCTGGCCGATTGCGTTCTTGGCGACGGCATCAGGCTTGATGATGGAAAGGGTACGTTCGATAGCCATGGAGGTTTCCGGTGTAGAACAGGAAAGGAGCTTTCCCGATGAAAAGGTAGAATGAATCCCGCGCGGCGCAGCCCCATCGGATGGGGATATTTGCCCGTGCCCGCGGTGAACCGTGCATTTTACCATGCGCGGTTTCCCTGGCATCCGCCTACAATGATCGTTTTTTTCGCTGTCCGAACCCATGAGCGATTCCATCTCCCTTCCCAAAAGCTTCGAACCCCAGGACATCGAGTCCCGCTGGTATGACGAATGGAATCGACGGGGCCTGTTCAGTGGCGGGCAGCACGTCGAACCGGCGGCCGGGCACACATCGGCTCCCTTCGCGATCCAGTTTCCGCCGCCCAATGTCACCGGCACCCTGCACATGGGCCATGCGTTCAATCAGACCATCATGGACGGCCTGATCCGCTATCACCGCATGAGCGGCGACGATACGGTGTTCATTCCCGGCACCGACCACGCCGGCATCGCCACACAGATCGTGGTCGAACGACAGCTGGATGCACAAGGCGTATCGCGCCACGACCTCGGTCGCGACAAGTTCCTGGAGCGAGTCTGGGCATGGAAGGAGCAATCCGGCAGCACCATCACAGGCCAATTCCGGCGGCTGGGCTCTTCCTGCGACTGGTCACGTGAATACTTCACCATGGACGATCGCCTGTCGCGAGGCGTGATCGAGGTCTTCGTGCGCCTGTACGAACAGGGCCTGATCTACCGCGGCAAGCGCCTGGTGAACTGGGACCCGGTTCTGGGCACGGCCGTCTCCGACCTTGAAGTGGTCAGCTCGGAAGAAGACGGCCACATGTGGGAAATCCGCTACCCGCTGACGACGCCGGCCGACGGGTTGACCCACCTGGTGGTCGCCACCACCCGGCCCGAAACCATGCTGGGCGACGTCGCCGTCATGGTGCACCCAGAGGACGAGCGCTACGCGCATCTCATCGGACGCACCGTGACGTTGCCACTGGTGGGCCGCGAGATCCCCATCATCGCGGACGATTACGTGGACCGCGAATTCGGCACCGGTGTCGTCAAGGTCACTCCCGCGCACGATTTCAACGACTACGCAGTGGGCCAACGCCACGGCCTGCCGATGATCAGCGTGCTGACCCTGGACGCGAAGATCGACGAACAGGCCCCTGCGCCCTACCGCGGCCTGGACCGCTACGAGGCCCGCCAGTGCATCGTGACCGACCTGGAATCCCAGGATCTCCTGCAGGCGGTGAAACCGCACAAGCTCATGGTGCCGCGCGGCGACCGCACCAACAGCGTCATCGAACCCATGCTGACGGATCAGTGGTTCGTCGCCATGAGCGAGCCGGCACCCGAAGGCAGCCTGCACCCTGGCAAGAGCATCACCGAAGTGGCACTGGAAGTCGTCGCCGACGGCCGCGTGAAATTCGTCCCGGAAAACTGGACCACCACCTACAACCAGTGGCTCGACAACATCCAGGACTGGTGTATTTCCCGCCAGCTGTGGTGGGGCCACCAGATCCCCGCCTGGCATGCGGACGACGGCAGGATCTTCGTCGCCCGCTCGGCCGAGGACGCCGAGCGTCAGGCCCGCGCGGCGGGTGTCGCCGGGCCGCTGACCCGCGATCCTGACGTGCTGGACACCTGGTTCTCATCCGCCCTGGTGCCGTTCACCGACCTGGGCTGGCCCGAGCAGACGCCGGACCTGTCCCGCTATCTTCCCTCCAGCGTGCTGGTCACGGGCTTCGACATCATTTTCTTCTGGGTCGCCCGCATGATCATGATGAGCATGCACCATACCGGCCAGGTGCCCTTCCGCACGGTGTACGTGCACGGCCTGGTTTGTGACATGGAAGGCAAGAAGATGTCGAAGTCCAAGGGCAACACCATCGATCCGGTGGACCTGATCGACGGCATCGACCTGGAATCCCTGCTGGCCAAGCGCACGGCCGGCCTGATGAACCCGAAGCAGGCCGAGACCATCCGCAAGCGCACGCGCAAGGATTACCCCGACGGCATCCCGGCCTACGGCGCCGATGCGCTGCGCTTCACCATGGCGGCCTATGCCACCCTGGGGCGCAACATCAATTTCGACCTGAAGCGCTGCGAGGGCTATCGCAATTTCTGCAACAAGCTCTGGAACGCCACCCGTTTCGTGCTGATGAACGTCGAAGGACACGACCTGGGGCACGCCCAGCCCGGCGACCTGTCCTTTGCCGACCGCTGGATCATCGACGGCTTGCAGCGACTGATCACGGAAGTCCACACGGGCTTTGCCCAGTACCGCTTCGATCAGGTGTCCGACCGTCTCTACCACTTCATCTGGGACGAATACTGCGACTGGTACGTCGAACTGGCCAAGGTCCGCCTGCAGACAGGCGGCGCCGTGGAACAGGCGGCCACGCGCCGCACCCTGATCCATGTACTGGAAACCCTGCTGCGCCTGGTCCATCCGATCATGCCCTTCATCACGGAAGAGCTCTGGCAGAAAGTCTCGGTGGCCGCCGGGGTCCGGGCAGCTGGCGCCGAGGCCAGCATCAGCACCCAGCCCTACCCCATGGCCCAGGAGTCCCTGCTGGATACCGCCGCCGTCGCCCGCATGGCCGCGCTCAAATCCCTGACCGAGGCCATCCGTGCCCTGCGCGGCGAAATGAATCTGGCCCCGAGCCAGCGTGTCCCGCTGCTGGTTCAGGGCGCGGATGCCGGCCTGGACGAACTGGCTCCCTATCTGACGGCTCTCGCCCGCCTGGACACCGTCCAGGCCGTGGACCACCTGCCCGACCTGGGCGCCCCGGTGCAGGTCGTGGGCACCACGCAACTGATGCTGCACGTGGAAATCGACGTCGCGGCCGAACGCGCACGCCTGGACAAGGAAATCGACCGCCTGGAAAAGGAAATCGCAAAAGCCGGCGCCAAGCTGTCGAATGCCAGCTTCGTCGAGCGGGCACCCGCAGCCGTCGTGGAGCAGGAAAAAGCCCGCCTGCTGCAATTCGGCGAAACACTGGACCGGGTCAGGGCGCAGCGGACGCGGCTGCAGGACTGAACCCCACACCCCCATCCCCTGAATGTCACGGCATATGCCCATGAGCTCCGATAAATTTCGACCGGTGATCGAATCCCTGCTGGACACCGATCTGTATAAATTCACGATGTGGCAGGCCATGCTGCACCGTCACCCGGCGGCCCAGGCAGAATATCAGTTCATCTGCCGCAGCCGGCCCGAACATTCACTGGCGGAACTGGCACCAGAGATCGAACGGCAGATCGATCATTTATGCAGCCTGCGCTTCCGCCAGGACGAACTGGATTATCTGGGCGGGCTGCGCTACATCAAATCGGATTTCGTCGATTTTCTGTCGCTGTTTCATTTTCAGCGCCGCTTCATTCAGATCGGCACTCAGGGGGATTCCCTGACCATCATCGCCCGAGGTCCCCAGGTGCATGTCATGGGGTTCGAAATCTTCGTGCTGGCCATCGTCAACGAGATTTATTTTCGACGCTATCAGGCGGACGACGTACTGGAAGAAGGCCGGCGCCGGCTGCAGGCGAAAATCGAACTGCTGCGGGATTTTTCGCGCGAACCGGCACGGCGCTTTCCATTGCAGATTTCCGATTTTGGCCTGCGCCGCCGATTTTCCAAGGTGTGGCAGACCGAAGTCGTGGAACGGTTGCGAACGGCCGTCCCACAATACATCACCGGCACGTCCAATGTCGCGCTGGCCAAATCCCACGGATTGGTGCCGGTGGGGACCATGGCCCATGAATATCTGCAGTCATACCAGGCGTTCGGGAAAGTCCGCCTGCGGGATTTCCAGCGGGCCGCGCTGGAGGACTGGGTACAGGAATATCGCGGCGATCTGGGCATCGCCGTCACCGACGTGGTCGGTACGGATGCCTTCCTGGCGGATTTCGACCTGTATTTCGCCAAGCTGTTCGACGGCCTGCGCCACGATTCGGGCGACCCGATCGCCTGGGGGGAAAAGGCCCTGGCCCATTATCAGACCCTGCGCATCGACCCGACCAGCAAACGCCTTGTCTTTTCGGACGGCCTGGACATTCCTCGCGCGCTGGATATCTACCGCCATTTTGCCGACCGGGTCCAGCTGGCGTTCGGAATCGGCACCAACCTGACGAACGATCTGGGGCCGCAGCCGCTGAACATCGTCATGAAGCTGTTCCAGTGCAATGGCATGCCCACCGCTAAACTGGCCGATAGCCCGGGCAAGGAACACTGCACCGACGCGACGTTCCTGGCCTACCTGCGGCAGGTATTCGGGCGCGCGGTGGACGGCGCCGCGAGCCCCGGCACCTGAAAATCCGCCGGGGCCTGGTTTTTAGGCGGTGCCCCCAACGGTCAGCCCATCGATACGCAAGGTCGGCATGCCGACCCCGACCGGCACGCTCTGGCCTTCCTTGCCGCACGTGCCCACGCCGGAATCCAGGGCCAGGTCATGGCCGATCATGCCGATTCGGCGCATGGCCTCCGGGCCGCTGCCGATCAGCGTCGCGCCCTTGACTGGATAAGTGACCTTGCCTTTCTCGATCACATAGGCCTCGGATGCGGAAAACACGAACTTTCCGCTGGTGATGTCCACCTGCCCGCCGCCGAAATTCACGGCATACAGCCCCCGATCCACTGACGCGATGATGTCCTGGGGATCGGCCTTTCCCGCCAGCATGTAGGTATTGGTCATGCGCGGCATGGGCAGATGCGCATAGGATTCACGGCGCCCGTTGCCCGTGGGTGCCTGCTTCATGAGCCGCGCATTCATGGAGTCCTGCATATAGCCCCGCAGGATACCGTCCTCGATCAGGACGTTGTGCTGCGTGGGATGGCCTTCGTCGTCGACGTTCAGCGATCCGCGCCGATCCGGCAGGGTACCGTCATCGACCACGGTCACGCCACGCGACGCCACCTGTTCGCCGATCCGCCCTGAAAAGACGCTGGACCCCTTACGGTTGAAATCGCCTTCCAGGCCATGCCCCACGGCCTCGTGCAGCAGGATCCCCGGCCAGCCAGACCCCAGGACCACGGTCATCTGTCCGGCTGGCGTAGGACGGGCTTCCAGGTTGACCCGGGCTTCGTGGACCGCCCGGTCGACATAGCCCCGCAAGATATCATCCGTGAAATAGGCCAGACCCGTGCGCCCGCCCCCGCCGCCATGCCCCATTTCCCGGCGCCCCTTGCGTTCGGCGATCACGGTCACGGACAGCCGCACCAGCGGCCGCACATCGGCTACCAGCCGGCCATCGCTGCCGGCCACCAGAATCACGTCATATTCGGCGGCCAGGCCTGCCATGACCTGGATGATCTCCGGATCGGCGGCCCGGGCCATAGCCTCGACCCGTTCGAGCAGGGCGACCTTGTCGGGGGCCGACAGGGAATCGACCGGATTGACTGGCGCGTAAAGACGATGCGGCGTGTCGCTGCCACCATCCACCCGGCGCCGGCCCGATCCTTGGCGCGCGATCGTGCGCACCGCCTGGGCGGACGACAGCAGCGCCGCGGGCGACAGGCTGTCGGAATAGGCAAAGGCGGTTTTTTCACCGCTGATCGCCCGCACACCGACCCCCTGATCGATGGAAAAGCTGCCGGTCTTCACGATGCCTTCTTCCAGGCTCCAGCCTTCGGAGCAGCTGTACTGGAAATACAGATCGGCGTAATCGACCCGATGGGTATGGATCTCGGACAAGGCACGGGCCAGATGGGATTCATCCAGCCCCCAGGGATCCAGCAGCAGCGAGCGGGCGGTATTGAGGGCTTCCAGGCCCGGTTCGATCATTTTCATCTGACAATATCCAAAAACATCACAAGACCCGGTGCCGCAGGGCCGGCAAGGACTCGCGCACCGACTCCAGGCGGTCGGAGTCGAGCGTACCGGCGGCCAGCCCCGGACCTTCGGGCAGACAACTGAGCACGTCGCCCCAGGGATCGATCAGCATCGAATGCCCCCAGGTGCGACGGCCGTTTTCGTGAGTGCCGCCCTGGGCACTGGCCAGGACATAGCACTGATTTTCGATAGCGCGCGCGCGCAGCAACACTTCCCAGTGTACTGAACCCGTGGTCCAGGTGAAAGCGGCCGGCAACACCATCAGGCGCACGTCTCCCTGCGCCCGAAAAAATTCCGGGAACCGCAGGTCATAGCAGATCCCCAGTGCAACCCGACCGAACGGCAGATCGAAAACCTGGGGCGCATCGTCACCCGGACGGATCGCCCGGGATTCGTCATAGGATTCGGTCCCGCGCTGGAAGTTGAACAGGTGGATTTTGTCGTAGCGCGCGCAGGGTCTTCCCTGCGGGTCGAAAACCAGGCAGGTATTGTAAATTCGATGCGCATCGGGGCTGCGCAGGGGCAGCGTCCCCCCCACCAGCCAGACCGCATGGTGCCGCGCCTGCTCTGACAGGAATGCCTGGATAGGGCCCTGCCCCGGCATTTCGGCCAAGGCCAGCTTATCCTGGTCGTGCCGGCCCATGAAACAGAAATATTCCGGCAGGGCGATCAGGCAGGCCCCACCCCGGGCAGCCTGTTCGATCCAGTACGCCGCCTGTTTCAAATTATCCTGAAGCGACAGTCCGGAAACCATTTGAACCGCTGCCACGGAAAGTGTCTTGTCCCGCATTTTCATCCGCCTCTGTCGATCTTGAATTCACGATTCAATATTCGATCAACCACGTACCTATTCAATTACCCCAAACGGGGGAAAATCAGCTTAAAATCTGAGTCCGTCCCGGATATAAAAGTATCCGGGCCATAAATACAACTCTGCACGGAGCAATGAATGGCACGCACCAGCTACGCCTCTCAGAAAACCCGCCTGGAAAAAGAAAAGGCGAAAATCGAAAAGCAACTGCAGAACTTGCAGGCCAAACAACGCAAACCGGTTGTGACGTCGATCGTCCGATCGATGCGTGATTATGGCATCACCCCTGAAGAAATTGCGGCGGCATTCGACCACAAGGCCCCCAGTCGCACATCCGGCGCACCCCGCAAGGCGGCTCCGGCAGCCAAGCGCGTGATTCCACCGAAATACCGCCACCCGGACACGCACGCCGAATGGACGGGTCGCGGCAAGCCACCGCGCTGGATCACCGAAGCCGAAACAGCCGGCACGTCGCGCGACACCTTTCTGATTGAAAAGGCCGCCTGAAAAACCAGGCGCCCCGGCCAGCCCCGTTGGCCTGGGATCCTGATTTCACGAGCCGCCGCTATCCACCTCACTGACGCGGATAGCGCACCTGGACGACCTGACCATTACGACCGGGAAACCGGTCGAACAGCGCGCGAGCCAGATACGGCATGGCTGCCCCAAGCTGATCTTCCGGGCCGGCCGTGACCGCGCTGGCCCGATAGACCTCGCGTCCTTGCTGCGTCTGATCATCGATCCGCACAGACAGATGAAGCCGGGTCACCACCACCGGCACAGTCTCGGTCACCGGCCCATATCCCCATCCCCAGGGGTGGTGAAAACCAGGCCCCGGAAAACCCGGGTAGAAATACGGATCGACCATGCGTTCGCGCCACTCGCGTTCTTGCGAGCTGCCATAATCCATGTGCACAATGAAACGCGCCTGTGACAAGGACCGCGCCTCGACCAGCCCCGTCGGCCCCAAGGCGGCCCGCACAGTATCCGCAAATGTCTGGTACTGCAGATTATTCCGCTGGGCTGCCTCTGGTTCGATCCAGTAGGTGGCCCCCACGGTGTGGTCAGGCCATTGCTGGTAGCGCGTGACCTGCGCGGAAAACACGCTGGCGCACCCCCCCAGCGACAATGCAAAGAATGCAACGCCCAGCCACTGCATCGCCATCCGCCCAAAACCACCCAGACGTTTCATCACGTTCACAATATCCAGAAAAAACTCACAGCTTCATCATAGGCGCTGCCAAAATATTCCGAAAGCCCGCCCCCCGTATTCCAAAACCGGAAGGCCGCCGAAGTAAAGGAATCTCCCGGGTTCCGTCAGCCGACTACAATGGACGCTTGATGAAAGCCTTACGGAACGACTCATGCGCACCGACATCGCCCAGACGATCCATCGCCAGGATTACACCCCCTATCCCTATCGGCTACCCCAGGTCAGGCTGGAATTCGATCTGGATGCCCAAACCACCCGGGTACGCTCGGTGCTGCGCTTCGAACCCGACAGGAACACTCCACCAGGCGCGCCCATTGTCCTGCAGGGCGAAGACCTGGAACTCATCGACGTCCAGATCGACGGCCACGCGCTGAGTGCGAACGAATACTATCTCGATGACGAAACTCTGCGCCTGACGCCTCCGGCATCCGGCAAGCCCTTCACCGTCAGCATCACCAGCCTCTGCCATCCCGCGCGCAACACCACGTTGATGGGTCTGTACGTATCCGGCGACAAGCTCTTCACCCAATGCGAGGCCCAGGGTTTCCGGCGCATCACCTGGTTTCCCGACCGCCCGGACATGATGGCCTGCTACGAGGTCGTCCTGCGGGCGGACCCCAAGGCCTATCCGACCCTGCTGTCCAACGGCAACCTGGTCGAACAAACAACACTGCCCGACGACCGCCACCAGACCTTGTGGCGCGACCCCCATCCCAAACCCTGCTATCTGTTTGCCTTGGTGGCGGGCGACTTCGACTGCATCGAACGCACCGAGACCACCCGCAGCGGCCGCTCGGTCCTGCTGCAGGTGTACAGCGACCGGGGCTGCCGCGAACAGACCCATTGGGCACTCGACTGCCTGGCACGCGCCCTGCACTGGGACGAACGCCGCTTCGGGCTGGAACTGGACCTGGACCGCTTCATGGTGGTGGCCGCCCGCGACTTCAACATGGGCGCCATGGAAAACAAGGGCCTCAACGTCTTCAATGCCGCTTACGTGCTGGCGGACCCGGCGACCGCGACCGACGGCGCGTACCGCCGCATCGAGGACGTGATCGGGCACGAGTACTTCCACAACTGGACCGGCAACCGCGTTACCTGCCGCGACTGGTTTCAGCTCTCGCTGAAGGAAGGCCTGACCGTCTTTCGCGAGCAGGAATTCTCCGCTGATATGCTGGCCGACGGCCTGCCTGCCGCGGAAGCCGCCAGCGCCCGGGCCGTCAAGCGTATCGACGACGTCCACGTGCTGCGCATGATGCAGTTTCCGGAAGATGCCGGCCCGATGGCACACCCGATCCGCCCGGACAGCTATCAGGAAATCGGTAATTTCTATACCGCCACGGTCTACGAAAAGGGCGCCGAGGTCATTCGCATGCAGCACACGCTGCTGGGCGAATCCGGCTTTCGGGCCGGCATGGACGAGTATTTTCGCCGCCACGACGGCCAGGCCGTCACCTGCGACGATTTCGTCAATGCCATGGAATCGATCTATGTCCGGCAACATCCGGAACAGGACTTCACCGTGTTCCGCCGCTGGTACGCCCAGGCGGGCACGCCGCGCGTCAAGGTGGAACATCACTACGATGCCAAAGCCCGCTGCCTGCAGCTGACGCTCAGCCAGCACTGCCCCCCAGCTGGCCTGGAGGCCCGCCAGACGCCGATCGCCGACAAGCCGCCGCTGCACATCCCCGTTGCCATCGGCCTGCTGGACCGGTCAGGCCGCCCGCTGCCGATCCTCTGGCAGGGACAGTCAAGGGACACCCTGTTGCTGGAACTGCGGGAAGCCCGCCAGACATGGACGCTGGACGACGTTCCCGAAGCTCCCGTGATCTCCCTGCTGCGCGGGTTTTCGGCTCCGGTCATCATCGAGACCGAGCGCGACGCGGACGATCTGGCACTGCTGGCACGGTCCGACCCGGATCCCTTCGCGCGGTGGGACGCCACACAGGAAACCGCGTTGCGGCACCTGCTGGCCGGCATGCGGTCGCTGCGCGACCAGGCCCCGCAGCCCGCCATCGAGCCCCTGATGGAACTCTGGCGCGAAGCTCTGCGCGACGATGCCCTGTCTCCCGCCTACCGGACGCGCCTTCTGGCCCTGCCTGCCTTGCGCGAACTCCTCGAACGCAGTGCCCCCATGGATCCGCAAGCCGCCGCCACCGTCCGGACGCGGACGCAGGCGGCCCTGGGAGCGAGCCTGGCGGATCAATGGAACGCGCTGTACGACTCGCTGGCCGACGAGGGGGGCCCCTATTCCCCCGATCCCGTTTCCTCTGGGCGCCGATCCCTGCGCAACCTGGCACTGGAATACCTGCTGGCAGGCCAGACGCCGGATGCCGTCCGGAAGGCCCGCGTGCAATATGCCCAGGCGCAAAATATGACAGAAAGCCTGGGTGCGCTGACGGCCCTGCTGCAACACGCGCCCCAGGAATGCGCCGATCTGCTCCAGGACTTCCACACACGCTGGCATGCGGAACCCCTGGTGCTCGACAACTGGTTCGGTATCCAGGCCAGCGCCCCCTCCTGCACGGTGGCCCGGGTGCGCGCCCTGATGGCGTTGCCCGACTTCACCCTGCGCACGCCGAACCGGGCCCGCGCCGTGATCTTCCGCTTCTGCATGGACAATATGGCCAATCTGCACACCCCCGAAGGCTACGACTTCTGGGCCGAGCAGGTGCTGACCCTGAACGAGATCAATCCGGAAGTCGCCGCCCGGCTGGCCCGCGCTTTTGACAACTGGGCGCGCTACGAACCCGTGTCGCGCGAAGGCATGAAAGCCGCGCTGCATCGGGTGCGCTCGGCCCCCGGCCTGTCGCGCAACGTGCATGAAATCGTATCCAAGGCGCTCGACGCCTGAATCCATTCGATCACCCAACGAGGAACACCTTGAAATTCAAGACATTGACCCAGTATCTGGTCGAACAGCAGCGTGAACACAAGGCTGTCTCGCCCGACGTCCGCCTGCTCATCGAAACAGTCTCCCGCGCCTGCAAGGCCATCAGCCACACCGTCAGCAAGGGCGCTCTGGGCGGCGTGCTGGGCAGCCTGGGCACAGAGAACGTGCAAGGCGAGATCCAGAAGAAGCTCGACGTCCTGTCCAACGAAATCCTGCTCGAAGCCAACGAATGGGGCGGTAATCTGGCTGCCATGGCCTCCGAGGAGATGCAGACCATTCACCGCATTCCCAACCATTATCCGAAGGGCCAGAACCTGCTGCTGTTCGATCCGCTGGATGGTTCCTCGAACATCGATGTGAATGTTTCGATCGGCACGATCTTCTCCGTACTGCAGGCACCCGCCGAAGCCGCCGGCCGTGAGATCGCCGAATCCGACTTTCTGCAGCCCGGCACCCGCCAGGTCGCCGCCGGCTATGCCATCTACGGCCCTCAGACCATGCTGGTGCTGACAGTCGGGGCCGGGGTCATGGGCTTCACGCTGGACCGCGAAATGGGATCCTGGCTGCTGACCCACGAGAACATCCAGCTGCCGGAACAGACTGCCGAGTTCGCCATCAACATGTCCAACATGCGTCACTGGGAAGCCCCCGTGCGGCGCTACATCGACGAATGCCTGCAGGGCGAGACCGGCCCACTAGGCAAGAACTACAACATGCGCTGGATCGCGTCGATGGTTGCCGACGTGCATCGCATCCTGACGCGCGGCGGCGTCTTCATGTATCCGCGCGACGCCCGGGCTTCGGGCAGGAAGGGCAAGCTGCGCCTGATGTACGAAGCCAATCCCATGAGCTTCCTGGTCGAGCAGGCCGGGGGCTGCGCGGTGGACGGCGGCACCCGGATCCTGGACATCCAGCCCGACGCCCTGCACCAGCGCGTCGGGGTGATACTGGGGTCGAAGCAGGAAGTCGAGCGCCTGCAACGCTACCACCAGGACAGCTGAGTCAGTCCAGCGTCAGCACAGTTGCGCCGGTCGTCCGGCGCGACTTCAGGGCCTCGTGCGCGCGGGCGGCATCCTTCAGGGCGAAGCGCTGGCCGACCACGATGTCGAGCTTGCCCGCCGTCACCAGTTCGAAGACCTCGGCGGCGGCGGCCTGCATGGCCTGGGCCGTCG
Source organism: Castellaniella sp. MT123 (assembly GCF_039614765.1). Lineage (NCBI taxonomy): Bacteria > Pseudomonadati > Pseudomonadota > Betaproteobacteria > Burkholderiales > Alcaligenaceae > Castellaniella > Castellaniella sp. MT123. The sequence goes on along the minus strand of NZ_CP154879.1, from coordinate 569,296 downwards.
CCACGTAGGTCGCCAGAATCGGCCGGGTGACATACAGCGACCCCTTGGCCGCCAGCTGCCCCAGATTCACACCCTCGACCGGCCCGGACGCATTGCCGAAGCTGACCATCATCCCGCGCGCCCTCAGGCAATCCAGGGACGTTTCCCAGGTGTCCTTTCCAACCCCGTCGTAGACGACTGGAACCTTCTGGCCGCCGGTCAGTTCGAGCACCCGGGCCACGACGTCCTCGCGGGTGTAATCGATCACTTCCCAGGCGCCATGGCGGCGTGCGAGCGCGGCCTTTTCCGGCGAGGACACGGTGCCGATCAGGCGCACCCCCAGGGCCCGCGCCCATTGGCAGGCAATCAGGCCGACGCCACCCGCCGCCGCGTGAAACAGGATCGTTTCGTTGCCCTGGACCCGGTAGGCCTGACGAAACAGATACTGGACGGTCAGCCCCTTGAGCATCAGAGCGGCGGCCTGTTCGAAACCGACCGAGTCCGGAATCGCCACGACGCGGTCCGCAGGGATGTTGCGCAGATCCGTGTAGGCGCCGATCGGCCCCTGGCCATAGGCGACGCGATCGCCGACGCGCAGGTGCGTGACCTCGGCGCCCACTGCCTCGATGATCCCGGATGCTTCGAAACCCAGGCCATGCGGCAGCGGATGCGGATAGAGGCCCGTGCGGCAATAGATGTCGATGAAATTGAGACCGACGGCCTTCTGGCGAATCTGAACCTCGTGGGAAGCAGGCGCCGGCACATCCACCTGAGCCAGTTGCATGACTTCAGGCCCGCCATGCTGACGGATCTGTATGATCTGAGCTTTCTTCACTGCCGTTTCCTCCAGCCCGCCCGGGCCCTGTTTCAAAGCACCCGACCAGACTAGCATGAATTCCCGCTGTGGCCGGACTGAACGGCGCCAAGGCGTTAAAATTGCGGATTCCCCGTTTTATCCCTTCTTAGTTGACACATCATGGCCGGACACAGTAAGTGGGCAAACATCCAGCACCGCAAAGGGCGTCAGGACGCCAAACGCGGCAAACTCTGGACAAAGATCATCCGTGAAGTCACCGTGGCTGCCCGCGCCGGCGGGGCCGATCCGGATGCCAATCCGCGCCTGCGCCTGGCCTGGGACAAGGCCACCGCGGCCAACATGCCCAAAGACAACATCATGCGCGCGATCCAGCGCGGCGCGGGCGGCGCAGATGATGCCAACTACGAGGAAATCCGCTACGAAGGCTATGGCGTGGGCGGCGCCGCGGTCCTGATCGATTGCATGACCGACAACCGCCAGCGCACTGTCTCCGAAGTCCGGCACGCGCTGACCAAGCACGGTGGCAACTTGGGCCAGGACGGCTGCGTGGCCTTCATGTTCAAGCATTGCGGCCAGTTCATCTTCGCGCCGGGCATCTCCGAAGAAAAAGTCATGGATGTGGCGCTGGAGAACGGCGCCGAGGACGTCCAGACCGACGAGGAAGGCGTCATCGAGGTCATCTGCGAACCGGGCCAGTACGCCGCCCTGAAGCAGGCCTTCGACACGGCCGGCCTGAACCCGGAGATCCATGGCGTCATCATGAAGGCCCTGTCGGAAGTCCAGCTACAGGGCGACGACGCCGAACGCATGCAAAAGATCATCGATATCCTCGAAGGCCTGGACGACGTCCAGGAGGTCTACACCACTGCCGTCATGGACGATACCGAATGAAGCTGCTGGTCATCGGCTCGGGCGGCCGCGAACATGCCCTGGCCTGGCGCCTGGCCCAGTCCCCTCGCGTGCAAAAAATCTACGTCGCTCCCGGCAATGGCGGGACAGCCGATGCGCCCCTGATCGAGAACCTGCCCTTGAGCGACATCGAGGCACTGATCACCTTCGTGCGCCAGGAAAAGATCGCCTTCACCGTGGTCGGGCCGGAAGCCCCGCTGGCGGCCGGCATCGTCGATGCCTTCCGCGCGGCCGGCCTGCGCATTTTCGGACCAACCCGCGCGGCGGCCCAGCTGGAAAGCTCGAAGGACTATGCGAAGGCCTTCATGCTGCGCCACAGCATTCCTACAGCCGCCTACCAGACCTTCACCGATGCGCAGCAGGCGAAGTCCTACATCCGCGAACAAGGCGCCCCGATCGTCATCAAGGCCGACGGCCTGGCTGCCGGCAAGGGCGTGGTCGTGGCCCAGACGCTGGACGAGGCTCTGCAGGCCATCGACGACATGCTGGGTACGGACGGCGCCTTCGGCGCGGCCGGCGCTCGCGTCGTGGTCGAAGAGTTCCTCGACGGCGAGGAAGCCAGTTTCATCGTCATGTGCGACGGCCATCACGTGCTGCCGCTGGCCACCAGCCAGGACCACAAGCGCCTGCTCGACGGCGACGCGGGGCCCAACACCGGCGGCATGGGCGCCTACTCGCCAGCCCCCATCGTCACCCCAGCCCTGCACAATCGCATCATGCGCGAGGTCATCCAGCCAGCCATTCAGGGCATGGCGCACGACGGAATCCCGTATACCGGCTTCCTGTACGCGGGCCTGATGATCGGGCCAGGTCCGGACGCCACCCGCGGGCTGAAGGTCCTGGAATTCAACTGCCGCATGGGCGACCCGGAAACCCAGCCCATCATGCTGCGCGTCAAGAACGACTTCACCGAAACGCTGGAACACGCACTGGACGGCACGCTGGACCAGACCGAGATCGACTGGGACCGGCGCACGGCGGTCGGGGTCGTCCTCGCGGCCGCCGGCTATCCAGACGCACCGCGCAAAGGCGACCTCATCACGGCGCTGGCCGCTGATACCGACACCTGCATCACCTTTCACGCGGGCACCACCCGCGACGACGGTCAGCTGCGCACCAACGGCGGACGGGTGCTGTGCGTCACCGCGCTGGCCGACTCCATCCGCCGCGCCCAGCAGGCCGCCTACGACGCGGTGAACCAGACCTTCTTCGAAGGCCGCCAGTTCCGACGAGACATCGGCTGGCGTGCCGTCGCCGCCGGCAAGCGGCACGACTAACCTGTCATCACGGGAGCCTCATGCACGTCCCAGTCGACCACGTTCACGCCACATTCTCCGCGCTCCAGGAGCGCATCGTCAGCAGTCTCGAGGCCCTGGAAGGGGCCTCGTTCGGCCGTGATCCCTGGACCCGCCCCGAAGGCGGCGGCGGTCTGACCCGGTATTGCGAGAACGGCACCGTCTTCGAACGGGCGGGGGTGCTGTTCAGCCATGTCCAGGGCCACGCGCTGCCGCCCTCGGCCAGCGCACATCGCCCGGAACTCGCCGGACGCGGCTGGGAAGCCATGGGAGTCTCCATGGTGCTGCATCCACGCAACCCCCACGTCCCGACCACGCACATGAACGTACGGCTCTTCGTCGCCCACGGAAACGGCGGCGACCAGGACGTGTTCTGGTTCGGTGGCGGCCTGGATCTGACCCCGTACTACCCGGTGGAAGCCGACGTGCGGCATTTCCATCAGGTCTGCCATGATGCGATGGCCCCCTTCGGGACCGACAAATACCCCCGCTACAAGGCCTGGTGCGACGAGTACTTCCTGCTGCGTCACCGCCACGAGACCCGCGGTGTTGGCGGCCTGTTCTTCGACGATCTGAACACGCCGGATTTCGACACCTGCTTCACATTGACCCAGGCAGTGGGCAACTGCTTTCTGCCCGCCTATGTCCCGATCGTCCAGGCGCGCAACACGACCGCTTACGGTGAACGTGAGCGCGCGTTCCAGGCGTACCGTCGAGGCCGGTATGTCGAATTCAACCTCGTGTACGACCGCGGAACCCTGTTCGGTCTGCAGTCCGGTGGCCGCACGGAATCGATCCTGCTATCCATGCCCCCTGTCGCGCAATGGCGCTATGACTGGACGCCCGAGCCGGGTTCCGCCGAAGCGGCGCTGGGCGACTATCTGAAACCTCGCGCATGGCTGTGATGCCGCAGGTCGGCCTGCTGGGCGGCAGCTTCGACCCGGTCCACCGAGCCCACATCGTACTGGCCCGGGCTGCCTGCCAGGCACTGAAACTGGAAAGGGTCGATCTGCTGCCTGCGGGCCGCCCCTGGCAACGCGACGACCTGGGCGCCTCGCCCGAGCATCGCCTGCGCATGTTGCAGCTGGCCTGCCAAGACGATCCGATATTGCGGATCAATCCGGTCGAGCTCTATCGCCCGGGCGCCACCTACACCATCGACACGCTGGCGGCGCTGCCGGACACCGCGCAGTACACCTGGATCCTGGGTGCCGACCAACTGGCCAATTTCTGTACGTGGCATCGCTGGCGCGATATTCTGCATTATGTTCGCCTGGCAGTGGCACAGCGTCCGGGGGCAACAGCGCAGCCTCCCGACGAGCTCATCCAGGCTCTGCCGCCAGGAGGCCTCGTACGGATTCCCTTTCCACCGCAGGACGTCTCCGCCTCCGCCATCCGCCAGGCCCTCGCCAAAGGGCAAGCGGTCGAGGCCCAGCTGGACCCCCGCGTGCTGGACTACATCCACGCACACCGACTCTATCAATACCCGGCTGTCCCTCCCGACGCCGCACATGCCTCATGAACCTGCAAAAACAGCAACGCCTCATCATCGATGCACTGGAAGACATCAAGGCCCAGGACATCAAGGTCTTCAACACAACGGGCCTGACCAGCCTGTTCGACCGCATCATCATCGCCAGCGGCACGTCGAACCGCCAGACCCGCGCCATCGCCAGCCACGTCGCCGACCAGGCCAAACAACACGGCCTGGAGATCATCGCCTTCGAAGGTGAGGACACGGGAGAATGGGTCCTGGTCGACCTGGGCGACATCGTCGTGCATTGCATGCAGCCGTCTGTCCGCAGCTATTACAACCTCGAGGACATCTGGGGGGCGAAGCCCGTCCACGTCAAATTGTCGCCCACCGGTCCCGCGCAGCCATTCGAACCCGACCCGGGTTTCGACGACGCATGAAGCTGCGCGTCTACGCGGTGGGTACCCGGATGCCCGCCTGGGTGCAAGATGCCTGGCAAGACTACGCCAAGCGCATGCCCCGGGAATGCGCCATCGAACTGCATGAAATCAAGCCGGAGCCACGCACCCACGGCAAAACCGCCGGTCAGCTGATGCAGGCCGAAGCCGAACGGATCGAAGCCGCCCTGCATGAACCTGTCTGGCGCGTCATCCTGGACGAACACGGCAAGGATCTCAGCACCCAGGATCTTGCCGGGCATTTTGAAAGCTGGAAGGCCAGCGGCCAGGACATCGCCTTCATCATCGGCGGGCCCGACGGCCTGGACCCGGCACTGAAGCAGACCGCGCGCCAGACCTTGCGCCTTTCGTCACTGACCTTGCCTCACCCCATGGTGCGCATCCTGCTGGCCGAGCAGTTGTACCGCGCCTGGAGTATTCTGTCCGGCCACCCGTATCATCGAGCCTGAATAATCGCCGCCCTTGCCGACCGGCGGGCCCAAGACACACCCTTGGGCCATACCTCACCGGAGCTTGCGCATGACAGCCCGCCGCCGCACCAAGATCGTCGCCACACTGGGGCCCGCCACATCCAGCCAGGAACAGATCGAGGCCATGATCCTTGCCGGGCTGGACGTCGCCCGCCTGAATTTTTCGCATGGATCGGCGGCTGATCACCGGGAACGGGTGCGCCTGGTCCGCGAACTATCGGCCCGTCACGACCGCCATGTCGCCATCATGGGCGACCTGCAGGGCCCCAAGATCCGCATCGCGCGCTTCGTCGACGGAAACGTGACCCTGCGCGCGGGCGATCCCTTCACACTGTCCATCTGTCATCCGATCGACGCCGGCACGGCGACAATCGTTGGCATCGAATACCCCCCGCTGGTGCGGGACTGCGCCCCCGGCGACGAACTGCTGCTGGACGACGGCCGCGTCATTCTGCGCGTCGAATCCGTCGACGAGATCGCAGTGCATACGGTGGTCATGGTCGGCGGTCCTCTGTCCAACAACAAGGGCATCAACCGGCGCGGGGGCGGAATCTCGGCCCCCAGCCTGACAGAAAAAGATCACCAGGATATCCGTCTGGCGGCTGAACTGGAACTGGACTACGTCGCCGTGTCCTTTCCACGATCCGGCGCCGACATCGAGCAGGCGCGCCAGCTGGTACGCGCAGCCGGCAGCCCTGCCTGGATCATCGCCAAGATCGAGCGCGCTGAAGCCGTCGCCAACGACGCGGCACTGGACGATCTGATCCGCGTCAGCGATGGCGTGATGGTCGCCCGCGGCGATCTGGGCGTGGAGATCGGCGATGCCCGTCTTGCCGGCATCCAGAAGCGGATCATCCAGCATGCCCGCACGCTGAACAAACTCGTCATCACAGCCACGCAAATGATGGAATCCATGATTTCCAGCCCCATCCCGACCCGCGCCGAGGTCTCCGACGTGGCCAATGCCGTCCTGGATTACACCGACGCCGTGATGCTGTCGGCCGAATCGGCATCCGGTCAATATCCGGTGGAAGCCGTGCAGGCCATGGCACGCATCTGTCTCGGAGCCGAACAGGAACCGACCAGCCTGAAGTCCCACCACCGCCTGGGCGAGACATTTACCCGCTGCGATGAGACCATCGCCCTGGCCAGCATGTATGCGGCCAATCATTTCCCCGGGATCAAGGCCATCATCAGTCTGACCGAAAGCGGCCATACGCCGCTCATCATGTCCCGGATCCGCTCTGGGGTCCCAATCTACTGCTACACCCCGCACGTCGCCACCCAACGGCGCGCAGCCCTGTTCCGCGGTGTCTACACCGTGTCGTTCGACGCCGCAGGCCTGCCGCCTGCGGAAGTCAGCAATGCGGCCATCGACATCCTGCGCCAACAAGGTCTGCTGCAACCGGGTGACTGGATCATCCTGACCAAGGGCGACAGATACAGCAACAGCGGCGGAACCAACGGCCTGAAAATCCTGAGGGTCGATTGATCGGCTGAAGATGCGTTCGCACGACAGACACAAAATTGACCGAGCACCGATGATGTCGATACCCTTACCAGCCCAGATTTCCGTGTCAACCACCGAACCTGCGGACCCCATTGGCTTCATCTTGCTGGCTTCCGCCAGTCCGCGCCGTCACGAGATCCTGGATCAGTTGGGCATCAGGCACGGTATCCTCGACGTTCCCGCCCCCGAGGGGGAAGACGAGCCGCAATGGCCAGGCGAGCCGGCCGTAGAATATGTGCGCCGGACGGCCCGCGAAAAAGCACAACGGTCCGTGGCATGGCTGGCAGCAGGCGGCCGCCCCGAAAAGATCCCGGAAGACTGGCCAGAAGACTGGGCCTCGGCCCCGATCCTGTGTGCCGATACGACGGTCATCCTGGATGGCAGCGTGCTCGGCAAGCCGACCGACGCAGCCGATGCCGCCGCCACGCTGGGCCGCCTTTCCGGTCGTCTCCATGATGTCCATACGGCCGTCGCTGTCGCCTTCCAGGGCCGCCTGATCGAAGGAACCAGCGTTAGCGAGGTCTGGTTCCAGCCGCTGTCCACCGACGATATCGCGCGGTACTGCGCCAGCGGCGAGCCTTTCGGCAAGGCCGGCAGCTATGCGATTCAGGGACGCGCCGCCGCCTTCATCACCCATCTGTCCGGCAGCCACAGCGGCGTCATGGGTCTGCCGGCGCACGAAACGGTGCAATTGCTGATGCGCGCCCGATCTCCGCGACACTGAGACCGTCCCGGCCGCTGCCGCACGGGGTGTTCTTCGATTTCGCAAAAGACAAAGCCCCCGCAGATCACTGCGGGGGCTTTGAGCAATAAGAGCCTGACGATGACCTACTTTCACAGGTGTCCACCCACTATCATCGGCGCGAAGGCGTTTCACTGTCCTGTTCGGGATGGGAAGGAGTGGGGCCACCTTGCTATGGTCGTCAAGCATAACTGGTTGTGATCGAGCGACATCCCGAGGGCTGTCTCTAGATCACCAATTTGGAAGAAGCACAGGCGGGCAAGTCTTTGCGCCTTGCGCCGCTGTCTTTTGACAGGTGCGCATTCTAGCAGGTTTTCACGCCTGCCGTCTGGGGCTTTAAAGCTTGCACGCTTGGGGTTGTTTTGTACGATTTGCGTTTCAATTCTTTGGGCTTACACACGAATCGCTATTTCCATGGGTCAGTCAACGACTAACCTGCAAGGTTATAGGATCAAGCCGCACGGGCAATTAGTACTGGTTAGCTGCACGCATTACTGCGCTTCCACACCCAGCCTATCAACGTTGTGGTCTACAACGACCCTTTAGGGGGGTCTAGCCCCCGGGATACCTAATCTTCAGACGAGTTTCGCGCTTAGATGCCTTCAGCGCTTATCTCTTCCGTACATAGCTACTCGGCAATGCCATTGGCATGACAACCGATACACCAGCGGTACGTCCACTCCGGTCCTCTCGTACTAGGAGCAGGCTCCGTCAAGTATCCAACGCCCACGGCAGATAGGGACCAAACTGTCTCACGACGTTTTAAACCCAGCTCACGTACCTCTTTAAATGGCGAACAGCCATACCCTTGGGACCGGCTACAGCCCCAGGATGAGATGAGCCGACATCGAGGTGCCAAACACCGCCGTCGATATGAACTCTTGGGCGGTATCAGCCTGTTATCCCCAGAGTACCTTTTATCCGTTGAGCGATGGCCCTTCCATACAGAACCACCGGATCACTATGACCTGCTTTCGCACCTGTTCGACTTGTCAGTCTCACAGTCAAGCACGCTTATGCCATTGCACTATCAGCACGATTTCCGACCGTACCTAGCGTACCTTCGTACTCCTCCGTTACACTTTAGGAGGAGACCGCCCCAGTCAAACTGCCCACCATGCACTGTCCCCAACCCGGATCACGGGCCAAGGTTAGAACCGCAAACAGACCAGGGTGGTATTTCAAGGTTGGCTCCCTCGCATCTAGCGACACGAGTTCAACGCCTCCCACCTATCCTACACAGGCCGGTTCACAATCCAATGCAAAGCTACAGTAAAGGTTCATGGGGTCTTTCCGTCTAGCCGCGGGTAGATTGCATCATCACAAACATTTCAACTTCGCTGAGTCTCAGGAGGAGACAGTGTGGCCATCGTTACGCCATTCGTGCAGGTCGGAACTTACCCGACAAGGAATTTCGCTACCTTAGGACCGTTATAGTTACGGCCGCCGTTTACCGGGGCTTCGATCAAGAGCTTGCACCCCATCACTTAACCTTCCGGCACCGGGCAGGCGTCACACCCTATACGTCGACTTTCGTCTTGGCAGAGTGCTGTGTTTTTAATAAACAGTCGCAGCCACCGATTCTCTGCGGCCCCTTCATGCTCTAGGCGCGAGCCTATCACACTACCAGGGCATACCTTCTCCCGAAGTTACGGTATCAATTTGCCGAGTTCCTTCTCCTGAGTTCTCTCAAGCGCCTTGGAATATTCATCCCGTCCACCTGTGTCGGTTTGCGGTACGGTCTCGTGAGACTGAAGCTTAGAGGCTTTTCCTGGGACAACTTCCAATCAGTCCAGGAACCGAAGTTCCTGTTCAGCCACACCCTTGAATCATGCGCCCGGATTTACCAAAGCGCCTTCTACGATGCAGCAACGGGGACATCCAACACCCCGATGATCTTTCGCTATCCGTCCCCCCATCGCATCTCACGACGGTGCTGGAATATTAACCAGCTTCCCATCAGCTACGCATCTCTGCCTCGCCTTAGGGGCCGACTCACCCTGCGCCGATGAACGTTGCGCAGGAAACCTTGGACTTACGGCGAGGGGGCTTTTCACCCCCTTTATCGCTACTCATGTCAGCATTCGCACTTCTGATACCTCCAGCAGCCTTTACAAGCCACCTTCGCAGGCTTACAGAACGCTCTCCTACCGCGTGCAATAAATTGCACACCCGCAGCTTCGGTAACTGGCTTGAGCCCCGTTACATCTTCCGCGCAGGACGACTCGATCAGTGAGCTATTACGCTTTCTTTAAAGGGTGGCTGCTTCTAAGCCAACCTCCTGACTGTCTATGCCTTCCCACTTCGTTTCCCACTTAGCCCGTTTTAGGGACCTTAGCTGGCGGTCTGGGTTGTTTCCCTCTTGAGTCCGGACGTTAGCACCCGGTGCTCTGTCTCCCACACTGTACTTGCCGGTATTCGGAGTTTGCCATAGGTTGGTAAGTCGCCATGACCCCCTAGCTATAACAGTGCTCTACCCCCGGCAGTAATCATGTGAGGCACTACCTAAATAGTTTTCGGAGAGAACCAGCTATCTCCAGGCTTGTTTAGCCTTTCACCCCTATCCACAGTTCATCCCCTAACTTTTCAACGTTAGTGGGTTCGGTCCTCCAGCACGTGTTACCGTGCCTTCAACCTGACCATGGATAGATCGCCTGGTTTCGGGTCTACACCCAGCGACTAATTCGCCCTATTCGGACTCGCTTTCGCTGCGCCTTCCCTATTCGGTTAAGCTTGCCACTGAATGTAAGTCGCTGACCCATTATACAAAAGGTACGCAGTCACCCCACAAGGAGGCTCCTACTGTTTGTATGCATACGGTTTCAGGATCTATTTCACTCCCCTTCCGGGGTTCTTTTCGCCTTTCCCTCACGGTACTGGTTCACTATCGGTCGATCACGAGTATTTAGCCTTGGAGGATGGTCCCCCCATCTTCAGACAGGATTTCACGTGTCCCGCCCTACTTGTCTGACGCCTAGTCCCACACTCCAAATTTCGTCTACAGGGCTATCACCATGCTGTGGCTGGCCTTTCCAGACCATTCGACTATTTGAAGTGCTAACTCGTCAAGGCTCTTCCGGTTTCGCTCGCCGCTACTGCCGGAATCTCGGTTGATTTCTTTTCCTCGAGCTACTGAGATGTTTCAGTTCACCCGGTTCGCCTCAACAACCTATGTATTCAGTTGTTGATACGCTATCGCTAGCGTGGGTTTCCCCATTCGGACATCTGCGGATCAAAGCTTGTTTGCCAGCTCCCCGCAGCTTTTCGCAGGCTACAACGTCCTTCATCGCCTGTGATCGCCAAGGCATCCACCATATGCACTTATTCGCTTGATCCTATAACTTTGCAGGTTATAGAAATATGAGTTTCGCGTGTTTGTGCCGTTCAATTCCATTAAAGGCTCATCAGTTATCGATCCTTGCGAACCTTACCTGACTGAATCTTAAGAACTTTTGAACAATTGATTTTGCAATCACAACCCGTAAATTTTCCATGATCGACCCTAAAGTCGATTCAGAACATTTACATTGTTGTGCTTCTTCCAGATTGTTAAAGAACATGGTACTGCGCACTGACGCAAGCACCTCGGTAAACGAGGCGCCATTCAGTCAACAAAACCCTAACCCATCGACCCGCAAGGGGCCTGGCGTGTCAAGATCCTGTTGACTGAAGCGTCCAATGGACTGTGATCCTGGTGGAGGATGACGGGATCGAACCGACGACCCCCTGCTTGCAAAGCAGGTGCTCTCCCAGCTGAGCTAATCCCCCATGCTCTCCCGCACCCCAGACTCACGCCTGACGCCGAAAAAACCGTGGTGGGTCAAGATGGATTCGAACCATCGACCCCCGCCTTATCAAGACGGTGCTCTAACCGACTGAGCTACTGACCCCCGAAGTCTGCTTACCGCAGGCCTGGACCTTCAGACCATGTCACTACTCAAACAGCCGATAAGCGTGGACGCTTCAAACAACATGCACACTGGCATGCTCTTAAAGGAGGTGATCCAGCCGCACCTTCCGATACGGCTACCTTGTTACGACTTCACCCCAGTCATGAATCCCACCGTGGTAAGCGCCCTCCTTGCGGTTAGGCTACCTACTTCTGGTGAAACCCACTCCCATGGTGTGACGGGCGGTGTGTACAAGACCCGGGAACGTATTCACCGCGACATGCTGATCCGCGATTACTAGCGATTCCGACTTCACGCAGTCGAGTTGCAGACTGCGATCCGGACTACGATCGGGTTTCTGAGATTGGCTCCGCCTCGCGGCTTGGCAACCCTCTGTCCCGACCATTGTATGACGTGTGAAGCCCTACCCATAAGGGCCATGAGGACTTGACGTCATCCCCACCTTCCTCCGGTTTGTCACCGGCAGTCTCATTAGAGTGCCCAACCAAATGTAGCAACTAATGACAAGGGTTGCGCTCGTTGCGGGACTTAACCCAACATCTCACGACACGAGCTGACGACAGCCATGCAGCACCTGTGTTCCGGTTCTCTTGCGAGCACTGCCAAATCTCTTCGGCATTCCAGACATGTCAAGGGTAGGTAAGGTTTTTCGCGTTGCATCGAATTAATCCACATCATCCACCGCTTGTGCGGGTCCCCGTCAATTCCTTTGAGTTTTAATCTTGCGACCGTACTCCCCAGGCGGTCAACTTCACGCGTTAGCTGCGCTACTGAAGTTAATAAACCCCAACAGCTAGTTGACATCGTTTAGGGCGTGGACTACCAGGGTATCTAATCCTGTTTGCTCCCCACGCTTTCGTGCATGAGCGTCAGTATCATCCCAGGGGGCTGCCTTCGCCATCGGTATTCCTCCACATCTCTACGCATTTCACTGCTACACGTGGAATTCTACCCCCCTCTGACGTACTCTAGCTCGGGAGTTAAAAGTGCAGTTCCAAGGTTAAGCCCTGGGATTTCACACCTTTCTTTCCGAACCGCCTGCGCACGCTTTACGCCCAGTAATTCCGATTAACGCTTGCACCCTACGTATTACCGCGGCTGCTGGCACGTAGTTAGCCGGTGCTTATTCTGCAGGTACCGTCATTCGCCCAAGGTATTATCCCAGGCTGTTTCTTCCCTGCCAAAAGTGCTTTACAACCCGAAGGCCTTCATCGCACACGCGGGATGGCTGGATCAGGGTTGCCCCCATTGTCCAAAATTCCCCACTGCTGCCTCCCGTAGGAGTCTGGGCCGTGTCTCAGTCCCAGTGTGGCTGGTCGTCCTCTCAAACCAGCTACGGATCGTCGCCTTGGTAGGCCTTTACCCCACCAACCAGCTAATCCGATATCGGCCGCTCCAATAGTGAGAGGTCTTGCGATCCCCCCCTTTCCCCCGTAGGGCGTATGCGGTATTAGCCACGCTTTCGCGTAGTTATCCCCCGCTACTGGGCACGTTCCGATACATTACTCACCCGTTCGCCACTCGCCACCAAAGAGCAAGCTCTTCGTGCTGCCGTCCGACTTGCATGTGTAAAGCATCCCGCTAGCGTTCAATCTGAGCCAGGATCAAACTCTTCAGTTCAATTCCTGTAATCGTAGTTCCTTGACCTATAAAGGCCGGAAGCTACGCTCGCTATGCATCACTCAAAAGAAATGACAAAGTATGGTCAAAAACCTTACTTCTTCATTTCTATCTATGTGAGCACTTGGTATAACATTTGTGCAATTCCAGCGGCAGCTGACGATTCGTGAGAATCCTCAGCGCGCCTGGCCGGTGCCTGTCATTCAAGCGCCCACACTTATCGGCTGTTTAGTTGTTAAAGAACAAGTCTGCGTCAAGCAGAGAAACGAGATTATGAAGGAACTTCTTATCTCTGTCAAATCACCGCCGGGGGAAACCTGAAATTCGCGGTTGGCAAATTTGCCGCCTACAAACCCTGGATCCGGACCCGAAGCGTCTGACCAAAAAGGCCTTCTCACCTCGTTATCGAGCCTGCCATTAGAGCACTTGCGTGCCGGTCTGTCAAGCCAGACTTCCCTTCGATCGAAACCGAAGCCTCGCTGCCTGCCTGCGCCCCCAGTCGGGCACACAGGCCACAAACCAAGAACTTCAGCACCGTGTCTGGTGGGCAATAAACCCATCAGTTTCAGGGTTAACCCTGACCACCTGGCGGCAAAGAGGCGCAACTATAGCACGGGTTTTTGGCTACGTGCAAATGAAAGCCCTGCCCACCTTCACCAGAGTCCGCATAGAGGCCCATGACTCCAAGAACAAAGGAGGCCGGGCGCTGCCGCCTCATTCCACCGCCCGATGCATCTGAACCGGGCCCCGCCCGCTTACACTACGCATCTGCTCTCATTGCTCACGGATTCCTCCATGAAAGGCATCATTCTGGCTGGTGGCTCCGGCACACGACTGCATCCCACCACGCGTGGCGTTTCCAAGCAACTGCTGCCTATCTATGACAAACCCATGATCTATTACCCGCTGTCGGTGTTGATGCTGGCTGGCATCCACGATGTGCTGGTGATCTCGACCCCCGACGATTTGGCCGGATTTCAGCGCCTGCTAGGCGATGGTGCGGATTTCGGTATTCATGTGTCTTATGCGGAGCAACCTTCGCCCGACGGCTTGGCACAGGCGTTTTTGATCGGGGCCGACTTCATCGGCACGGACCGGGTCTGCCTGGTCCTGGGAGACAACATCTTCTATGGCTATGGGTTCAGCCAGATGCTGCACGAGGCAGCCCAGCGTCCTCATGGCGCCACGATCTTCGGACACCGGGTCGCGGACCCGCAGCGTTTTGGCGTGGTGGAGTTCGATGCGGGTGGACGGGCGGTCTCGATCGAAGAAAAACCGCCGCTTCCGAAATCCCCCTATGCGGTCACCGGTCTGTACTTCTATGACAATGACGTGGTGAACATCGCCCGCCAGGTGAAGCCATCAGCGCGGGGCGAGCTGGAGATTACCGACGTGAACAACGCCTACCTGCGCCGCGGCGACCTGCACGTGCAGGTGCTGGGTCGCGGCTTCGCCTGGCTGGATACGGGTACCCACGAAAGTCTGCTGGATGCGGGCACCTATGTGCAGACCATCGAACGGCGCCAGGGACAAAAAATCGCCTGCCTGGAAGAAATTGCCTTCAACAACGGCTGGCTCGACCGCGCGGGCCTGATCGAGCGCGGCCAGCGGCTGGCAAAGACCGAATACGGCCAGTACATACTGAGTCTGGCGCAAGAAGGGGGCCGGCCATGAAGGTCACCGATACGATCCTGCCAGGAGTGCGCATCATCGAGCCCCGGGTCTTTGGCGATACACGGGGGTTCTTCCTGGAATCCTTCAGCCTCCGGCGCTATCGGGACGAGGTGGGCATCGAGACACCCTTCGTCCAGGACAATGTCTCACAGTCTATCCGGGGCACGCTGCGGGGGCTCCATTTTCAACGTACCCGCCCGCAGGGCAAGCTCATTCAGGTCATTGCGGGGTCGGTTTTCGACGTCGTGGCCGACATCGACCCGACATCCGTCACGTACGGCCAGCACGTTGCCATGAAACTGTCCGCCAACAACCATCGACAGGTGTGGGTGCCACCAGGCTACGCGCACGGCTTCTGCGTCACCAGCGACATCGCGATCTTCCAGTACAAGTGCACCGACTATTATGACCCCGATGACGAAGGCGGCATTGCCTGGGACTGTCCAATACTGGACATTCCCTGGCCAACCCGCCAGCCGATCCTGTCGGCGAAGGACCAACGGCTGCCGGGCTTGCCTGACAAGGCCTGACGGGGAAGCCGCGCCAGAAGGTGATACAGTCAGGCCAGCACCCATTCGGCCTGTGCAGCCCAGCGGCTCCGGAAACCCACGTCATGTCCCTCAATGAAGACATCCTGATCAACGTCACCCCCTTTGAAACCCGTGTAGCCCTGACGGCCCAGGGGGTCGTGCAGGAACTGCACATCGAACGCAGCGTCCAGCGGGGCCACGTCGGCAATCTCTACCTGGGACGCGTGGCACGGGTATTGCCCGGCATGCAGAGCGCCTTCGTGGACATCGGTCAGGAGCGCGCCGCCTTCATCCATGTCGCCGACCTGCGGCAGAACCGACATGCGCGCAACAGCAGCGAGCATATCCCGCACACCCCTATCGAGAAACTGCTGTTCGAAGGTCAACCTCTGCTGGTTCAGGTCATCAAGGATGCAATGGGCACCAAGGGCGCGCGCCTGTCCACGCATATCAGCATCGCGGGGCGCATGCTGGTCTATCTGCCCCACGAACCGCACATCGGCGTCTCGCAACGCATCGATGACGAAGCCGAACGCAATGCCCTGCGCGAGCGTGTCCAGGCCCTGCAGCCGGCCGACGAGTCCGGGGGGTTCATCGTCCGCACCCAGGCCGAAGGGGCCAGTGACGAGGAACTGACTGCGGACATCACCTACCTGCGCATGCTGTGGGTCAATATCCAGGCACGCATCCGCGAGGTTCCCGCCCCGTCTCCCGTCTATATCGAACTGACCCTGGCGCAGCGCGTCCTGCGCGACATGGTAACGCCCGAGACCGGTGCCATCACGATCGATTCCCGCACGGTCACCCAGGAGCTGATCGACTGGGCACAGCGCTACACGCCGTCCGTGGTCGAACGCATCCACCACTACAGCGGCAACCGTCCGTTGTTCGACACGGCCAACGTGGACGAGGAGATCGCCCGCGCACTGTCGCGTCGGGTGGACCTGAAGTCCGGTGGCTACCTGATCATCGACCAGACCGAGGCCCTGACCACGGTGGACGTCAACACGGGCGGCTACGTCGGCGGGCGCAATTTCGACGACACGATCTTCAAAACCAATCTGGAAGCGGCGGTCGCCATCGCACGCCAGTTGCGTCTGCGCAACTTGGGCGGGATCATCGTGCTGGACTTCATCGACATGGACGACGCCGGGCATCAGGCATCGGTCCTGGCCGAACTACACAAGACCCTGTCACACGACCGGACGCGGGTCACGGTGAGCGGTTTCAGCCAGCTGGGGCTGGTGGAAATGACACGCAAACGCACCCGGGATTCGCTGGCGCATCAGTTGTGCGAACCCTGTCCCACCTGCCAGTCCCGCGGCTCGGTGCGCACGCCCCGCACCCTGTGCTACGAGATCCTTCGGGAAATCCTGCGCGAAGCGCGCCAGTTCAACCCCAAGGAATTCCGGATCGTCGCCTCGCAGGCGGTCATCGACCTGTTCCTGGAAGAAGAAAGCCAGCATCTGGCGATGCTGGGAGATTTCGTGGGCAAGCCGATTTCGCTGGCCGTGGAGGCCGGTTATGCACAGGAGCAGTACGATCTGGTGCTGCTGTAATCAGGACCTAATCACTCAACTTGTTTTCCCAGCTGCTGTCGGCGCCGCACGTCTGCGGCTTCATCATCGCGGTCAACATCTCGTGCACCCGCGTCATCTGGCCGGGATAGTAGCTGTACGCCTTCACGTTGATGGTGCGGTTGTGCAGCAGCACCAAGCTCAGCACCACGCTGCGATCCCAGCCCGCATCGGGGGTTGGACGGTACACGACGCGGCCGAACGACGACTCGTTAGGCACCATCTCGAAGGTATAGGTCTGCCCACAGGCTGCGGCGTGGCGGAACAGGTTCTGCTGCACGCCCGGGAAATCGATCGGCAGGCGGCGGCGTTCCGTGATCTGGTAGCGGGGGGTTTCCAGTTCGTTCACCGTCAGACCATGGGGCTGGCCGGCACACGCGGACAGCACCGCCAGGGATGCCAGGGCATAAACAGTCTTCATCAGAGGCTCCAGAAAGCAGAATCCGGTTCCGATGACTCGCCGGATCCCGGTATCCAGGATCAAGCGGGGCATCGGGTTCAGGGGATAGGGGTGTCCGACATATCGTCCTGAAACTGCAAACGATACAGCGTGGCGTACAGGCCGCCCAGGGCCAGAAGGTCGGCATGGGGGCCTTCCTCGACGACGCGGCCCTGGTCCAGCACGACAATGCGGTCCGCCTTCTGCACCGTGCTGAGACGGTGGGCGATCACCAGCGTCGTGCGGCCCGCCATCAGACGTTCCAGCGATGCCTGCACCTGGCGCTCGGATTCGTTGTCCAGCGCCGAGGTCGCCTCGTCCAGGATCAGGATGGGAGCGTCCTTGATGAGCGCGCGGGCAATCGCCAGACGCTGACGCTGGCCCCCGGACAACATATTGGCGTTGCTGCCGACCTGGGTATGGATGCCATCGGGCAGGCTGTCGACGAAATCCAGCAGGCTGGCAGCTTCCAGCGCCGCCCGCACGCGGGCTTCAGGGACGTCGCCCTGAACCCCGTAGGCGACGTTTTCCGCAATAGTGCCCTCGAACATGACGACATCCTGGCTGACCAGCGACAGCTGCGAACGCAGGGATCGCAGGCGGAATTCCCGCACGTCGACACCATCGATCAGGACCTGCCCCTCCGTGGGTTCGATGAAGCGCGGCAGCAGGTTCACCAAGGTGGTCTTGCCGCTGCCCGAGCGCCCCACCAAGGCGACGGTCTGGCCTGCCGACACCGAAAGGGAGACCGCATCCAGCGTATCGTGTGCCGCATCCTGATAGCGCTGGGTGACCGCGCGGAAATCCACCTGCCCCGTCAGGCGGCCTTCGATGGTGCGGCTGCCGGTGTCCCGTTCGACCGGCTCATCCACAAGCGAGAACACGCTCTCGGCCGAGATCAGCATGCGCTGCGTCGCACCCGCAATGTTGGTCAAACGCTTGAGCGGGTCGAAAATCTGCCCCAGCGCCGCCATGAAGGCGGCGAAGCTGCCGACCGTCAAACCCTGATGGTTGGCCTGATACAGGGCCACGGCGACGACGATGGCCACCGACAGGGCCACAAAGAACTGCGAAATCGGTGACATGGCGGAATCGGCGCTGGCCGCCCGCATGGCGAATCGCCGCAGCCGGGCATTGACGTAGCTGAAGCGATCCCGTTCCCGGGCATAGCCGTCGAAGAGCTTGATCACGCGCTGGCCCGCGATGCCTTCGGATACGACCCGGGTCAGTTCCGCATTCATATTGATGGTGTCGCGGTTGATGCGGCGCAGCCGGCGCACGAAATAGCGCCCGGTCAGCACAGACAACGGCAACATGATCAGCACGATCAGCGTCAGCTGCCAGGACATGTACAGCAGGACGGCCAGCAGCGCCACCACGGTCAGGGATTCGCGCACGAGTACGCGGACGACCTCGGTGGACAAGCCGCTGACGTTGCCCGCGTCGATCGTGAAGCGATTGAGCAGACGGCCCCGGTCGCGGCCCCGGAAGGTTTCGTCCGACATCCCCAGCAGGCGCTCGAACATGTCGCGACGCAGCCCCAGCAGCATGTTGTTGGCAACCCAGGACATGAGGTACGTACCCGCGAAGGTCGTCAGCCCGCGCACCAGCATCAGACCGACAACCGTCAGCGGGATCGACCAGACGTACGAGGGTTCGGTACCGGTGAAGCCTTCGTCGAGCAGCGGCTTCATGATGACGGCCAGCAGCGGCTGGGTCGCGGAGGCGACGCTGAGCAGCACCAGCGCCAGCAGGCCCACTTTCCAGTCCTTGCCCAGGCGAGTGTAAATCTGGCGCCACAGTTCCAGCCGCACGGGGCGGCTGTCAGTCGTCGGATCGGGATTGGCTTTCAACCGGCACGCTCTCTTATATACTGTCGTGAATCACGCATTTTAGCCCGCCGACAGACTGACTCCATGGCGGGCTGTCGGAGCACCCGCGTTGACACCTGCCTCCCGCCCCGCCCTTTATGTGCGCCTGCCCAACTGGGTGGGCGACGTCTGCATGAGCCTGCCCAGTCTCCAGGCCCTGCTGGATACGGGCCTGCCGGTCGTCGTCTGCGCCCGCCCCTGGGCGCAGGATCTGCTGGCCGCCTACCCGCTGGCCGGTTTCGTCCCGATCCGCGGCGCCTGGCGCACGGATCGCGCGGCGGTGCGCCAACATATCCGTCAGGCCCGACACAGCCACGTCCGGGGCCTGCTGCTGCCGGATTCACTGTCCAGCGCACTGGTCTTCCGCTTTGCCGGCATCCCCTGCGCGGGCTACCGTGACGACGGACGCAGCCTGATCCTGCGCTGGCCATGCCGCAAACCCGGCGCACCGCTGCATGCCGTGCAGTCCTGGTACCACCTGACGCGGTTCGCGCTGACACAATGGCACCTGCCTGGCGCGCCGGCCCAGCCGGCCGACGAACTGGACTGGATCGCCGCCCCTCAGCATGAAGCCCAGGCGGCGCAGGCCATGGCGCAGGCGGGCCTGACCCGAAACACCTTCGTGCTGATCGCGCCGACCGCCACCGGCCTGCACAAGGGCCGAGTCAAGGCCTGGTCCGGCTTCGACAGCCTGACCCAATCCCTGCAGGCGCGCGGCATCCCGGTGGTGATGGCTCCTCCGCCCGCGGAGCGCTCAGCGGCCGAAATCGCGGCCCCTAGCGCGCGGATGCTGCCGGCCCTCGGACTAGGCGCCTTTGCCGCGCTGACCCGCCAGGCCGCACTGGTCGTCTGCAACGACTCCGGGGTGTCGCATCTGGCGGCGGCGGCCCGCGCCCGCCAGATCACCCTGTTCGGGGTCACCGACCCCAACCGCACCGGGCCGTGGTCCAACCGCGCCCGGCGCCTGGGGCGGATGGATGCCTGGCCCGGCGCCCCCGATGTCCTGTCCACCGCACTCGAAATCCTGGATACCCCGCCTGCCACATGAGCTTGTCCGAATTTCTGGCCAATCTGGTCATTCCGCTGAATCTCTCGATCACCCTGCTGGTTCTGGCTGTCATCCTGTTCATCCTGAGGTGGCGCAAGACCGCTGCCTTTCTGACGGTCGGCGCGCTGGCCTGGGTGGTGTTCTGGTCCCTGCCGACCTCGTCGCTGTGGGCCGGCGGACTGCTGGAACAGCGCTACCCGAGCGAGCCACCGGCATCATTGCCCACCGCTCAGGCCATTGTCGTCCTGGGCGGCAACACCGCCAACGGTCGGCAGAACTGGTTCGAATCCTTCGACCGCAAGACCGCCACCCTGCGCACCGATACGGCGGCCAAGCTGTACGCGGCCGGGCGCGCGCCTCTGATCGTCGTCTCGGGCGCCGCGCTGGACGGCGGAATGAGCGAGGCCCGCATGATGACCCAGGCCCTGGAGCATGACGGGATCCCGACCGGTGCCATCCTGCAGGAGGACCACAGCCTGACGACCCACCAGAATGCCGTCTACACCGCCCGCTTGCTGCGCCAGCACGACATCCGGACGTTCCTGCTGGTGACCTCGGCCCTGCACATGCCGCGCGCCATGGCCAGCTTCCAGAAGCAAGGGCTGAATCCGATCCCGGCGCCATCGCCCCCGCAAATCGTGGTGCCCCGGGAGCTGGATTTCTCGTTCTGGCTACCCGACTGGCGCGCCCTGACTGCCAGCCGCTCCATCGTCAAGGAATACCTGGGCCTGCTGGTCTACTGGATACGCGGCTGGGCCTGACACCGGCGCGCTCGGCCGACCGTCCATCCCGGGAACACGCGTGGTGGTGAGTCAGCGTGAAAGGCTATCGCGTTCGCGCAGGATTTCGGCATACAGCCCGATGTATTGCCGGGCGACCTCTGGCCAGGCATGACGCGCCAGAACCGCGCGCATGCCGGTTCGCAGGTGATCGCGCAAGACCGGATCCGAGCGCAGCCGCTCGATCGCGGCGGCCAGCTCGTCGGCCCGTTCGGGATGGCTCAGGACCAGCGCCTCGTCTCCAGGCGTGACATATTGGGCGAATCCGCACCAGGGCGCCGGACTGAGAATCACGGGTAGCCCGAAGGACATGGCTTCCAGGGGTGCCATGCCGAAGCTGTCGTTCAGCGTGGGGTGAGCATACAGGTCGGCCGCCTGATAATAAGGCGCCACCTGCGAGGTTTCCGCCACCAGATGGACTCGCTGGCGCACGGCCTCGGGCATCCGCGCGACACAGTCGCGCGACGCCGGATTGGCGCCGACGACCAGCAGCAGAACGTCGGCGGGCAGGCGCTCGAGCGCCTGCAGCATGGTGGGCAGTCCCTTGCGCATGGGATTTCGCGCCACCAGCAGGCACAAGGTACCCTGCGCGGGCAGGCCCAACGCCTGGCGCTGTTCGCGCCGCTGATCGGCGGACACCGGCGGCGGCATCGCAACCCCGGGTGCGATCACCGGGAACTGCGCGGCTGGCCTGCCATAGGCTTCTTCCAGCTGACGTGCAATGAGCTGCGATACAGCCACCACCCGATGCGCCGGACGCATCGCCATGCGCCGGGCCTCCAGTCCGAGATATGTCTGGACACGAGGGCTGACGAAGGACAGCAGACGCTTGATCACCGGCATGGGTTGCACCCGCCAGCGATACCGTACCGGCGTCACGTGCACGACCTCGATGTCGCCGCACCACCCGTTCATGTGCGAATGGACGATGTCGAACCCCTGCCGGGTCGCTCGTGCCGCCCGGCGGGCAAACAGCCAGACGCGAATCCAGCTGGGCCAGCGGCGGCCGATGCGCAGGGGATGAAATGGCAGTTTCAGCTCGCAGGCGGGGTCGTATTCCCGCGCAAAGACCGTGATCCGGTGACCGGCCGCGGACAATTCGCGCATCAGCGCCACACCATAGGCCTCGGCCCCTCCAAACCGGCTGCCGAAGCGGTCCACGACGAAGGCGATGGACAGCCCTGCATCCCCGGTGGAAGCGACGGGCGCGGCGGTGATCGGGACGGATTCCGGGCCGACCGGCGCACTGTTCATCGGGTCTCTCCGGCGCGGGCCGGACTCTGGTTTTTCTGCCTGAGATCCGCATGAAGCCGTTCTGCCTGGATGCGCTTGCGGTCTTCCAGGCCGGTCAGGCATTTCTGCAGGAAGCGCACCAGCAGCGTGGACCGCATGACGGCGATCCGGGGCAAGGCAAAGAAATCGTCATCCAGGCGCGCGAGCCCCCGCGCCGTCGTCGTGGCGGTCTCGTAGCCCGCATCCCGCACGCAATCCGCAAGGGCGGGCGTGAACTTTCCATAGGGATAACAAAAGGCCCGGACCGGCGCACCGATGAGCTGCTCGAGCGCATCGCGCGAATCTCGAATCTCGTTGGCGGCGAGCTCGGGCGACAGCCGTGGCAGAACCGGGTGATTCAGGGTATGCGAGCCGGTCTCGTGACCCGCCGCGACCCAGTCCCGCAGACCACTGGTGTCCATCAACGCCGACGCGGGAACCCCCTCGTCGCGATCCCAGACGTTGGAACCGCCCAATTGCCGGACCACGAAATAATTGGTCGCATGAAAGCCGCAGGTTTCCAGGATCGGCACGGCATGATCCAGCACGTTCTGATAGCCGTCGTCGAACGTGATGCCAAAGACCTTGCCGCGCTTTTCGCCCCGCAGATAGGGCATGAGCTGAGTCATCGACAAGCCGCGGTAGCCCAGCAGCCGCAACGAAGTCATCTGGCGCCGGAAGTCCCATGGATGGACGGTAAGGCCCCGGTATGGCGTACCCCGGGGACCCGGTTCGCCAATCTGGTGGTACATGAGGATGGGGATCATGGGCCGATTATATCGGCCGGCTCCAGCCAGCGCGCGGATGCCGGGCCACAAGGGACAACCGATTGCCGGATGGCGGCCGGGCCCGCGATCACCGCTCGCGCCCCAGCTGGTACAGCTTTACGTAGCGATAAAAGCTGCCGGTGGCGGCCATGCCGGCCAGCACCAGCCCTTGCCAGCCATCCAGAAAGCCACGCCGCAGCAGATAATGCCGGATAAAGGTCCAGGCCGCGTGGCCGAAAGGCCCCAGCAGGCTGGTACTGCGCCCGCTCTCGAAGGCACTGCGTGCGGCCTCGGTGGAATAGCGGTTGATCTTGTCGATGAAGATTTCCAGACTGGCGTAGGGATCGTGCAGGAAATGGCCGTCCAAGGTGGCCGTGCGCCCCTGTACGACAACCCGCTCGTGGACGGCCGCATCCGTGAACCGCCCCGCATTGCGGCGGAACAAGCGCACCACGTAATCCGGCCACCAGCCACTATGCCGGATCGAGCGGCCGCAGAAACTGGACAGGCGGGCAATCCGGTAGGCATCGGCAACGGGCGCATGAACGGCCTGACCGATGGCCCGCGCCAGTTCGGGCGTGACCTGCTCGTCGGCGTCGATGGACAGGACCCAGTCGCCGGTCGCCAGATCCAGCGCGCGGTTCTTCTGGGGGCCGAAACCGGGCCAGTCCGCCGTGCGCTCGACCCGGGCGCCGGATTGGAGCGCGATGTCGCAGGTCGCATCGGTGCTGCCGGAATCAACGACGATGATTTCATCGGCGAAGGCGACGGACGCCAGGCAGGCCGCGATGCGATCCGCCTCGTTCTTGGTGATGATGATGACGGACAGTTTCATGCAGTCGAGCCTGTTCACGCGATTCCAAAGAACGCACCTGGGGCCCGCCGGCCCGGCACGAAGGAGGACACATCACCCCACATAAGTCTGCCCCCGCTTCCAGCGCTTCCAGCCGTTGAAGACGGGGGCGAGCATCGGGTTGGCGGCCACGTGGATCCGGCGTCCCAGCGATGCGCCGGTCGTATCGCGTACGGCAAACCGGAAAATGGAAGCAGGATCCGATCCGGGCCGGTTGCGGCCGAATGCCCGGGTCGTATATAGATGGCGAAAACCCGCATCCTGGGCGATGCGGATGTAATCCGCATCGAAATAGCCCTGCGGCCAGCACAGCTGGTCGGAGACTTCTCCCAGGTTTCGCATCAGTGCATCACGCGACAGGGCCAATTCATCCTGCATGTGGGCATTCTTGTCGACATCCAGCTGATCCCAGCGCGTGTGGGTATGCGTATGGCTGTGAAATTCCATCAGGCCCTGTTCCCGCAGCGCCTGGATTTCCGACCATCGCAGGATGACCTCGTCGGCGCGCCCCCGATCGATGCGACGCTCGCATTCGTGGTGTTCGGGGGTTTCCGGCAAGGCCCGATCATCGCCCAGATGCGGGCGGACCGGCCCCTGCCCCACCCAGCCGGTCACGACGAAAATGGTGGCGCGCATGCCATAGCGCCGCAGCAAGGGCGCGGCATAGACCCAGTTGTCCAGATAGCCGTCGTCGAAGGTGATCAGGACGGATCGTCGCGGCGCCCCGCCCTGCCGCAGGTGACAGGTGAACTCATCGGTGCTCAGCGTCCGGTACCCGTGGCGCGCCAGCCAACGCAGCTGATCCTCGAAGTGTTCGGGCGTGGCCGCAATCATGCCGCCCCCAGGGCGGACATGGTGGTACATCAGCACAGGAACGATGTCGGCGGCCATCAGTGCAGTTCCTCCAGCCATTGGCGGTAACAGTGTTCGGTACGTTCGCCCAAGGCGGCGCGCGTGAAGCGGCCCTCGTCCAGACAGAAACGCCGCCCTGCCTGCCCCATGCGCCGCCGTAGGTCGGGATCTGCGATCAGATCATCCAGCGCCGACGTCAGGGCCGGAATGTCGAACAGGGGCACCAGTAATCCGGTTTCGCCCTCGCGCATCATCTCGGGCACCCCGCCCACGCGGGTGCCAACCACGGGCAGCCCGGCTGCTCCGGCTTCGACGAAGGCTGTGCCGGAAGCCTCGATGTGCGTCGCCAGGGCAAAGATGTCGAAGTCCGGCAGCAAAGCGGGAACATCCGAGCGGGCCCCCAGCAGGTGGATCCGCGCCGCCAGGCCGGTGGCAGCCGCCAGCCCCCGCAGTTTTTCCAGGGCCGCATCGCCGCCGCCGACAATCACGAGTTGCAGATGCGGATACCGTGGAAACAGCGGCAGCATGGCCTCGATCAACTGCTCGTGCCCCTTTTCCCTGCGCAGCACCCCGACACTGCCGACGATCACCGCGTCGGGGCCCAGGCCCAGTTCGGCCCGCAGCACTGGCGCCGGCATGGGATCGGGGAAATCCACGGCGGGCGGCACAACGGCCACGTGCCCGGGCGCCACGCCCCGCTCGATCAGATGCTGGCGCACGAACTCGCTGGGCGCGATGACCCTTTTCGGTACCCGGGTGAACGCCAGCAGCGAGCCGACGGGCTTGGCCAGATGGCGCGTGCGCACGATGAGCGGCACCCCGGCCAGCCGGGCGGCCGTGCCGACCAGCAGCGTCTCGCGTCGGCTGTGGGTGTTGACCACATCGAAGCCGCCCTGCCGCAGCAGGCGCACCAGACGAGGCAGGCCCTTCAGGTGGTTCCAGGGACCGTCCATATACAGGGTATCGACCTGGAAACCCGCCCGCCGCAGTTCGGTGGTCAGTTGTGCATGCGGCTGGCAGATGGCCTGAACATGGTGCCCGCGTTCGCGCAATGCGCACATCAGGCGGAAAATATAGCGTTCCTGGCCTGCAAAACCGGTGGCGGCCTCGGCATGGACGATGCGCAGCGGCATCATGAGGCGGGCCGCCGAAAGCGCAAGCGAAAGCGCAGGTTATGCCACAGACGCCACACCTCGTCACGCGTCTTGTAGGCTTCGCGGCGGACGATATCCGACAGACGGAGCGGAGTCTCGCCGCCCGAACCGGTGATATCCGAGGGCGATCCGTGGTCCTGCGCCACGCAGGCGGGCTGAAGCACGATGTTCTCAACGCCGTGTTCGTAAAAACGGAACATGGTGTCGTCGACTGGATATACCCAGACCCGACAATGGTCCAGTAGAGCGACAGCCGCTGGAGGGCTCAGCAGGTAGGCGACAGCACAGAAGTGGTTTTTGAGTTTCCGGACGAGCGTGAACGCCCCCACGCGCCCAACCGTCATACGAGGATCCGGGCCGGCCCGATCGTATTCATGCAGCCAGATGAACGGCCAGGCCTGCAGCAGCGCCTCTGAATGGGCCAGCATCTCCGGAAAATTCTCCTTCAGGATCGCGTCATCCTCGACCACGATCAGCGGCTGCCCGGATTCCGCGCATTCCTGCCACAGCAGGTAATGGCTGGCGAAGCACCCCAGCTGTGACGGCTTCAGGTCGCGGCCGCGTCCCTTCACACGGGCACGCGCCGCTGGGTCGTAATGGGCAAACAGGGGATGATCCGGCTGCTGTTTGCCATTGACGGCATCCAGAAAGCTGTAGCCAGACACCCCCAGCCGATCAAACTGATCGGCGATCTGCCGGCGCCGGTCGGACCGCGAGGCCAGGCTGATGATTCGAATGGAAATCGGCTTCATCCGTAGTTCACCTCGACCTGATCATAGGACAGCCACTGCCGGGCACCGGCGATCAGGGCATCGTCCATACGCACGCGCCACTCGTCGCCCAGGCGCAGCAGGCAGGAAAAATCCGGCCGGCGCAGGCGCAGTTCCACCGGCACACCCGATTCCACTGAGCGCCACGGGGCCAGCAACGCCTGCAGGCGCGCGGGTTCGACCGCGTCGGGCACCGACAGGCGCAGGCTGCGTGCGCGGGTTTCGCGGATGCGCTGCAAGTCGTACAGATCGTCGGCCGATACCCGCAAGCCACCCGAATATTCATCATGGCTGACCCGCCCCTGGATGAGCAGCGGACGGTCTTCCTTCAGGCTGTTGCGGTATTGCTCGAAGAGTTCGTTGAAGATCGCGACTTCGATCTGGGCGCTGCCGTCGTCCAGCAGCGCATACAGCATCTTGCCGCGCCGCGTCATGCGCACGCGCACCGCCGCCAGCACGCCGGCCAGCCACTGCTGTCCGCGCGCGGGCGCCAGGCGCGCCAGCGGCGTGGGTGCCACCCGGCGGATCTCGTCGCGCCAGGCATCGAACAAATGCCCGCTGAAGTAGAACCCCAGGGCGGTTTTTTCCTCGGTCAGGCGGGTCTGCAGGTCCCAGGGGGTGACACGGGCCAGTTCGCCCGCCACCAGCTGATCGGATTCGTCGGCGAAAAGCGAGCACTGGTTGGCGTTGCGCTCGGCCTGTTCGGCGGCCTCGATGGCGCTGCCCAGGGTCTCCAGCAAGGCCGCGCGATTGGGTTCCAGGGTATCGAAGGCGCCGGCCCGGATCAGGGCCTCGATCGTACGGCGGTTGACGGCATGGCGATCCACCCGCGCACAGAAATCGAACAGGCTGGCGAACGGCCCGCCGGCATCGCGCGCGGCCAGGATGGCCTCGACCGCCGCCTGGCCGGTGCCCTTCACGCCGCCCAGTCCGTAGCGGATGGTACGCGGCGGCTGCCCCTTGGCGGTGGCGGCGTCAGCCACGGGCGCGAAACGGTAGCCCGAGGCATTGACGTCCGGCGGCAGGACCTCCACATCATTATCCAGCGCGTCGCGCCAGAACACCTGAATCTTGTCCGTATCATCCATGTCCGACAGCATCGTCGCCGCCAGAAATTCCGCCGGATGGTAGCGTTTCAACCAGGCCGTTTGATAGGAAATCAGCGCATAAGCAGCGGAATGGCTCTTGTTGAAGCCATAACCGGCGAACTTTTCCATCAGGTCGAACAGGTGCGCCGCCAGTTCGGCGTCATAGCCTTTCTTGACCGCGCCTTCCTGGAAGGTCACCCGGTGCTTGGCCATTTCCTCGGGCTTCTTTTTCCCCATGGCGCGCCGCAGCAGGTCCGCGCCGCCCAGGGAATACCCCCCGATGATCTGGGAGATCAGCATCACCTGTTCCTGGTAGACGATGACGCCGTAGGTGCTTTTCAGCACCGGCTCCAGGTCTGGATGGAAGTAATCGACGTCCGCGCGGCCATGCTTGCGGTTGACGAAATCGACCACCATGCCCGATTCCAGCGGCCCCGGACGAAACAGCGCCAGCAAGGCGATCACGTCTTCGAAGGTGTTGGGCTGCATGCTTTTGAGCAGCTCTTTCATCCCCCGCGATTCCAGTTGGAAGACCGCCGTGGTGTTTGCCGAAGACAGCAGCGCGTAGGTTTCGGCATCATCGAGCGGCAGGCTCATGATGTCGAAATCGCCCATGCCGGGGTTGAATTCCCGCACGTAGCGCACCGCCCAGTCCAGGATGGTCAGGTTGCGCAGGCCCAGGAAGTCGAACTTCACCAGGCCGACGTCTTCGACGTCACCCTTGTCGTATTGCGAGACCACGCTGGATTCGCTACCCGGCTGGCAATACAGCGGCGTGTAATCGGTCAGCTTGCCGCGGGCGATGATCACGCCACCGGCGTGCATGCCGATATTGCGCGTCAGCCCTTCCAGCGGACGCGCCAGATCGATCAGCGCACGGATTTCCTCGTCCGTGTCGTAGCGTTCCTTGAAGGCGGGTTCGTTTTCGAGGGTGCGGTCCAGCGACCACGGGTCGGCCGGATTGAAGGGGATCATCTTCGACAGGTTGTCGCAGACGCTGTAGGGCATCTCGAGCACCCGGCCGACGTCGCGCACGACGGCTTTGGCCCCCAGCGTGCCGAAGGTGGCAATCTGGCTGACGGCCTCGCGGCCGTATTTTTCCTTCACGTAGTCGATGACCCGCTCGCGGTTGTCCTGGCAAAAATCGACGTCGAAGTCGGGCATCGACACCCGTTCGGGGTTCAGGAACCGCTCGAACAGCAGGTCGTAACGCAGCGGATCCAGGTCGGTGATCCCCAAGCTGTAGGCGACCAGCGAACCCGCCCCCGATCCCCGGCCCGGCCCCACAGGCACGCCATGGTGCTTGCCCCAGTTGATGAAGTCCTGCACGATCAGAAAGTAGCCGGGAAAGCCCATGCCGACAATCGTCTTGCATTCCAGATCCAGGCGTTCCTGGTAGGCCGGCATCTGACGGGTGCGCTCGCCCTCGTCCGGATAGAGCTGCACCATGCGCCGCCGCAGGCCCTCGTTGGCCAGCTGCACCAGGTAATCGTCCAGCGACACGCCATCGGGCGTCGGAAACAGTGGCAGTTCGGGGTGACCCAGCGTCACGGTCAGATTGCAGCGCCGGGCGATCTGCACCGTATTGGCCAGCGCCGAAGGCACATCGGCAAATCGCCGGGCCATGTCGTCGCTGTCGGGCATGTATTGATCGGCGGTAAAACGCCGGACCCGACGGGGATTGCCCAGGAGCTCGCCGTCGGCGATGCAGACGCGGGCCTCGTGGGCGCGGAAGTCGCCCGGCTCGATGAACTGGATGGGATGAGTGGCCACCACCGGCACGCCACAGGTAACCGCCACCCGCAGGGCAGCCTGGACGTAAGCTTCGTCGCCGTCGAATCCGGCGCGCTGCAGTTCGATGAAGTAACTGCCGGGGAAATCCGCCGCCCACTGGCGGACCAGGCGCTGCGCCTCGTCCGTGCGGCCGGCCTGCAGCGCGTGGCCGACGTCACCCGCCCGCCCGCCCGAGAGCACGATCAGGCCGCTGTTTCCGGACAGCCATTCGCGGCGCAGTTCGGCGCGCCCGCGCTGGCTGTTCTGTGTCCAGGCGCGGCTGAGCAGTTCGCACAGATCCAGGTAGGCGGCGTGATTCGTGGCCAGCAACAGAAGGCGAAATGGCTTGTCGGCATCGTCCGGGTTGTGCAGCCAGACGTCACAGCCCGCGATCGGCTTGACCCCGGCCTTGCGCGCCGCCTTGTAGAACTTGATCCAGCCAAACAGATTGGCCAGGTCGGTCAATGCCATGGCCGGCTGGCCGAAAGCTTTCGCACGCTTGACCAGATCGGGGATGCGCGCAATGCCGTCCACCACCGAAAACTCGGAGTGGCTGCGCAGGTGGACAAAAGCGGGAGATACGGGGGACATCGTCATGCCAGGATTGTACTGAAGGGCAGAGGTGCGGCGGAACCTGATGGCCTGGCTAACGCGGCATCGCGGACCAGGCCTTCTGCAGGCGCTTGACCGATACCGGGAAGGGTGTGCGCAGCGTCTGGGCGAACAGGGCGACACGCAGTTCCTCCAGCTGCCAGCGAAAGGCATCCAGTTGTGCATCGGGGGCGCCCTTGAGCGTGGCCCGGGCCCGCTGCCAGGGCGTCGCCAGGGTCGAGAATTCCGCCATGAGCTGCGCATCCCGCGCCGGATCGTCCCGCAGCTTGTCGATGCGCATCTGGGCCGCCTTCAGATAGCGCGGCAGGTGCTTGAGCTGATCCGGCGGCGTGTCACGCACGAAATGCCGCCCAACCAGCGCGTCGAGCTGCTGGCGGATATCCTGCTGCGCCTGCGGCCAGGGCTTGGCCTGAGGCAGTTTCTTCTGCAGGACGGCCCGTTCCTGCAGAATCACCGCCGCCAACCGGGCAAGTTCCTGCGCCAGCAGGCCCAGGCGCGTGCGGCCTTCTTCACAGCGTCTGGCAAAAGCCGGCTCATCCTCGGGCCAGGGCTCCATCAGGCAGGACTGGTCCAAGGCCGCGTCGACGAGCTGATCGCGCAATTCCTGCTGCGTGCCCAGATCCATGTACAGCATGGCCATTCGGGTGAGTTCCGGCAAGTTCTTTTCCAGATAGCGCACGGGCTCGCGCAGGGCAATGCGGAACAGGCGCCGCAGGCCGCCGGCGTGCACCCGGCGCGCTTCCTGGGGATCGTCGAATACGTCGAGATCGCAGGACTCGCCCCGGTCGCGCAGCGCCGGATAACCGACCAGCGACTGGCCGCCGCGACGAATCTCCAGCAATTCCGGCAAGGCGCCAAAGGTCCATGCGGTCAGGTGTTCGTGCTCCAGCACCTGGGCGGCTTCATGATCGCGCGCCGCCAGTTGCTGAAAGGACGCCTGGGCCTCGCGGCCATGCTCGGCGCGCAGTTGGTCCAGGCTGCGTCCGCCCGAGAGCATGCGGCCATGTTCGTCGATCACCTTGAAATTCATGAACAGATGCGGGGGCAATGTTTCCAGCTTGAAGTCGGTGGCCTGGAGCCGTACCTTGCACTGCTCCCAGACGTCCTGGGCGATGGCGTCCAGCAGCCCCATGCCCGGATCGTCCGCCCGGTCGAACCAGCGATCGTGAAAACCAGCCGCGTAATCGGGCAGCGGCACACAATGACGACGCAGCTTCTGCGGCAGAGATTTCAGCAGCAGAAGGACCTTTTCCTTCAGCATGCCCGGCACCAGCCATTCGCAGCGTGCGGCATCGATCTGATTCAGGGCGAACAGCGGCACGGTGAGCGTCATGCCGTCCCGGGGAGAACCCGGCTCGAAGTGGTAATCCACCGCAAGTTCGGTGCCCGCCCAGCGCAGACGCCGGGGAAAGACCTCGGTGGTCACGCCCGCCGCATCATGCCGCATGAGATCGTCGCGGTTCAGGTTCAGGCGTTGCGCTGTCTGCGGATCGAGCTTCCCGTACCAGGCTTCCAGGGTCGCGGTCTGGCAGACGTCGGCCGGGATTTGCTGGTCGTAGAACGCCTGAATGAGGGCATCGTCCACCAGGATGTCCGGGCGGCGGCTCTGGTGCTCCAGCCGTTCGATCGAGGCGATCAGGCGGCGGTTGTGCGCGATGAAAGGCAGCTTGCTGTCGATCTCGCCGGGCACCAGGGCATCGCGGATGAAGATCTCGCGCGCCGCCTTCGGGTCGATGCGGCCGTAGTGAACGCGGCGGCCCGTATAGACCGGCAGCCCGTAGACCGTGCCCCGTTCGTTGGCGACCACCTGCCCGGCTTTCTTTTCCCAGCGCGGATCGGACCAGGCGCGCCGCAGCAGATGCGCGCCGGCGCGTTCCACCCAGGCCGGTTCGATCTGCGCCACGCAGCGGGCATATAGCCGCGTCGTCTCGACCAGTTCGGCAGCCAGCACCCAGCGGCCGGCCTTCTTTTGCAGCGGCGACCCCGGGTGGATGGCGAACCGGATATCCCGGGCCCCCTGATACAGATTGGTATCGTCGGACTTCATGCCGATATTGCCCAGCAGTCCGGCCAGCAGCGCCAGGTGGATCTGTTCACGTGTCGCCGGGGTCTGGTTCAGGCGCCAGCCCTGTTCGCCGGCCAGAGCCAGCAACTGCACATGGGTGTCGTGCCACTCGCGCAGGCGGATCGGCGAGAGGAATTTCGCCCGGATCTGATCGATCAGTTTGCGCTGGGATGCCTTGTGGGCGACCTGTTCGCCATACCATTCCCACAGCTTCAGCCAGGACAGGAATTCGGATTGCTTGTCGCGGAACTGAGCGTGAGCATTGTCGGCCGCCTCTCGTGCCTGCATGGGCCGGTCGCGCGGATCCTGGATCGACAGCGCCGAGGCGATGACGAGGATTTCCGTCAGGCATTGCTGTTCGTGCGCGGCAAAGATCATTCGCGCGACACGCGGGTCCACCGGCAGTTTCGCCAGGGACCGGCCGACCGATGTCAGCCGGTTCTGCTCGTCGAGCGCGCCCAGTTCCTGCAGCAGCTGATAGCCGTCGGCAATGGCGCGGCCCGTGGGCGGCTCGACAAAGGGAAAGGATTCCACATCGTCCAGACGCAGGGCCTTCATGCGCAGGATGACGGCCGCCAACGACGAGCGCAGGATCTCTGGGTCGGTGAAGGGCGGCCGCTGCCTGAAATCCTGTTCGGCATACAGACGGATGCAGACCCCCGGGCCCAGGCGCCCGCAGCGGCCGGCTCGCTGATTGGCCGAAGCCTGGCTGATGGGTTCGATGCGCAGCTGCTCGACCTTGCTGCGCCAGGAATAGCGCTTGATGCGCGCCAGGCCGCTGTCCACCACGTAGCGGATGCCCGGCACCGTCAGCGAGGTTTCCGCGACATTGGTGGCGAGCACGATGCGCCGCGTGTTGCCGCGCGGATGAAAGATCTGTTCCTGTTCGGCCCGCGACAGCCGGGCATACAGCGGCAGCACCTGGGCCCCGACCGGATGGCGCTTGCGCAGGGCTTCGGCGCACTCGCGGATTTCCCGTTCGCCCGGCAGGAACACCAGGACGTCGCCCGCCCCATGGCGGGCGCATTCATCCACGCCATCGACCACGGCATCGACCAGATCGCGTTCCTCGTCGCCCTTGCCCGATTCCGGCTGCGGCGCATCCCCGGGCGCCACGTCGGGGCGCACGGGCCGGTAACGCAGGTCCACCGGGAACAGACGGCCGGAGACCTGAATCACCGGCGCGGGCCGGTCGTCCGAGCCAAAATGCCGGGCAAATCGATCCGCATCGATCGTGGCCGACGTAATGATCAGCTTCAGGTCCGGCCGGCGCGCCAGCAGGCGCTTGAGAAATCCCAACAGGAAATCGATGTTCAGGCTGCGTTCGTGCGCCTCGTCGATGATCAGGGTGTCGTAACGGCGCAGCAGCGGATCGCGCTGGGTTTCCGCCAGCAGGATGCCGTCGGTCATGAGTTTGATCGCCGTCGCGGGCCCGGCCCGTTCGCTGAAGCGGATCTGATAGCCGACCCAGTCGCCCAGGTCGGTCTTCAGTTCCTCGGCCACGCGCTGCGCGACCGACGTCGCCGCCAGCCGGCGCGGCTGCGTATGGCCGATCATGCCATGGCGACCGCGTCCCAGTTCCAGGCAGATCTTGGGTAGTTGGGTGGTCTTGCCGGACCCGGTCTCGCCGCAGACGATGACCACCTGATGTTCCGTGATCGCCCGGGCGATATCCTGCCGGCGAGCACTGACCGGCAGTTCCTCTGGATAGACGATGGGCGGCAGGGGGCGGTCGCCGGCGCCGGTCGGCACGCGGCCTGTGCCGCGTCCTGGCGCCGCCGGCCTGGCCGCATCGACGCGGCGAACAGATCCGGACGACCCAGGCGCCTGGGCCGATCGGGGCGTTTGGGCAGCCTGCGCCCGAGGCTGCCGGGGGGGGCGTGACGGTTGCTGTCGTGGTTTTTCTGGCAAAACGAACGATTCCACAAATAAGGCGGGCCCGATTGCTGCGAAGCGGGCGCAATCCGTCATTATAATTTCCGGGTCCAGCCACGCCCCAACCTTCCCGCCATGAGTGCCTCAGAAACCGATACTTATTCCGCCCAGGATGCCCCCGAGTTCGCCCCCGCCCAGTTCGTGCGCTGGTTCCGCGAGGTGGCGCCGTACGTCCACGACTTCCGCGGCAAGACCTTCGTGGTGGCATTTGGCGGCGAGCTGATCGAGGACGGCGGCCTGGAAGACCTGGTGGCCGACCTGTCCCTGCTGTCCGCCCTGGGCATCAAGCTGGTCCTGGTGCACGGGTCCCGCCCGCAGGTCAACGAGCAGTTGCGGCTGAAGGGCTACACAATGCAATTCGGCCGGGGCACCGACCCCACCACGCCGGAAGCCCTGGAGTGCGCCAAGGAAGCGGCCGGCGAGATCCGGCTGGACATCGAGGCCGCCTTCAGCCAGGGGCTGCCCAACACCCCGATGTCGCACGCCAAGATCCGCGTGATTTCCGGCAATTTCGTGACTGCCCGGCCGGTAGGCGTCATCGACGGGGTCGATTACAAACGTTCCGGCACGGTGCGCAAGCTGGACATCGACGCGATGAACAACCTCATCAGCCAGGGCGCGATCATGCTGCTGTCGCCGCTGGGCTTTTCCCCCACCGGCGAGGCCTTCAATCTGGCCATGGAAGACCTGGCCACCAACGCCGCCGTGGCGCTGCGCGCCGAAAAACTGATTTTCCTGACGCAGAACCGGACTGTGACGGAAACCGACGGCACGGTGGACACCGAACTGGCCCGCAACGACGCCGACGACCTGCTGGCGCAGAACATCCTGGACGAAGACACCAGCGCCTTCCTGCGCCACGCCTCGCTGGCGGTCAAGCGCGGGGTGGCCCGCGCCCATCTGGTGCCCTATACGCTGGACGGCAGCATCCTGCTGGAGATCTTCACCCACGACGGGGTGGGCACCATGGTGGTCGAGGATACCCTGGAAGATCTGCGCCCCGCCGTCGCGGACGACGTCGGCGCCATCGTGCAACTGATCGAACCCCTGGAAGCCGACGGCACCCTGGTGCCGCGCGGGCGTGCCGTCATCGAACGCGACGTCGAAAAGTTCACCGTGCTGGAGCACGACGGCGTGATCTACGGCTGCGTGTCGCTGATCCCGTATGTGGCCGATGGCATGGCCGAAATGGCCTGTCTGATCGTGCATCCCGAATGGCAGGGCGCGGGCGACGGCGAAAAACTGCTGCGCCACGCGGAATCCAGCGCCCGGGCCCAGGGTGCGCGGCGCCTGTTCGTACTGACGACCCGCACCTCGCACTGGTTCCTGAAGCGCGGCTTCGTGCAGGGCGGCGTCTCCGACCTGCCGCATGAAAAGCGCGCCCATTACAACCACTCACGCAACAGCCTGATCTTCATCAAGCGGCTCTGACACCCTCATGAAAATTCTCGTCACCGGAGGGGCTGGCTTCATCGGCTCGGCCCTGATCCGTCATGTCCTGACCGAAACGGACCACGCCGTGGTCAACGTGGACAAGCTGACGTACGCGGGCAACCTGGAATCCCTGGCCCCCGTGGCCGACAGCCCCCGCTACGCCTTCGAACAGCTGGACATCTGCGACGCAGCGGGGCTCGCCAGCGCGTTCGCACGGCACCGGCCCGACGCCGTCATGCATCTGGCAGCCGAATCCCACGTGGACCGCTCGATCGATGGGCCGGCAGCCTTCGTCCAGACCAACATGGTCGGCACCTACACCCTGCTGGAAGCGACACGCCGGTACTGGAACGGGCTGGGCGCCGAATCACGCGCGTTGTTCCGCTTCCATCACATTTCCACCGACGAGGTCTATGGCGACCTGCACGGCACGAACGACCTGTTCACCGAAACGACCCCCTACGCGCCCAGTTCGCCCTATTCCGCCAGCAAGGCGGGATCCGACCACCTGGTGCGCGCCTGGCACCGCACCTACGGCCTGCCCGTCCTGGTGACGAACTGCTCGAACAACTACGGGCCCTATCATTTCCCGGAAAAGCTGATTCCGCTGGTGATCCTCAACGCCCTGGACGGCAAACCCCTGCCCGTCTATGGCCAAGGGCTGCAGGTCCGCGACTGGCTGTACGTCGAGGATCACGCCCGAGCCCTGCTGCGGGTCGTGGAAGCCGGCTTGCCGGGGGAAACCTACAACATCGGCGGCCACAACGAGCAGCGCAACATCGACGTGGTCCGGGCAATCTGCGACTTGCTCGATGAGCTCGCCCCCGAACACCCGGCCGGCGTGAACCAATACGCCGACCTGATTACCCACGTCGCCGACCGTCCGGGTCATGACCTGCGCTATGCCATTGACGCAGGGAAAATCCAGCGCGAACTGGGCTGGTCGCCTCGGGAAACCTTCGCCAGCGGCCTGCGTAAGACCGTACGGTGGTATCTGACCCACCGCGACTGGAGCCGTCGGGTCCAGGACGGCAGCTATCAGCGCGAGCGGCTGGGACTGGGGTCATCGGGATCCGGCAAGGCCGCGTCCCGATGACATCGGCCGCGCATCGGGGGCGCGCCCCCCGTGTGCTGGTCACGGGCGGTGACGGCCAGCTGGGCCGATCCCTGCGGGCACTGGCGGATCCGCACACCGACACCGGGTACATCTTTGCATCGCGGGCGGACCTGGACATCACCGATAACGACGCCATTGTCCATTGGCTGGACGCGCATCCGGCCGACTGCCTGATCAACGCAGCCGCCTACACGGCAGTGGACCGGGCCGCCAGCGAACCGGAACTGGCGATGGCAATCAACGCCCAGGCGCCGGGGCTGCTGGCCCGGCATTGCCACGAACGGGGTATCCGCCTGCTGCATGTCTCGACCGATTATGTCTTTGACGGCCGCGCGGACCGCCCTTACCGGGAAACCGATCCGGTCGCGCCCCTGAACACCTACGGCCGCGGCAAGTGGCTGGGCGAACAGGCCGTTCTGCGTGCCGCCCCCGACGCGATCGTGCTGCGCACCAGTTGGGTATTCAGCGCCTGGGGAACGAATTTCGTGCACACCATGCTGCGGCTGGGCGCGCAGCACGATCGATTGCGCATCATCGACGACCAGATCGGCGGACCCACCTGGGCGGGACACCTGGCCCAGGCGCTGGACAGACTGACCAGGCTCGCCGTCGTGCCCACGATCAAGGCCCCCCAGGGCGAATCTTCCAGCCCAATGGGGGCGCGGTGGTCCACGGAACCGGCTGCAGGCATCCCCGGCGGGGTGTATCACTTCGCGGGTTCGCCCTGGGTCAGCTGGTACGGATTCGCACGGGAGATCTTCACCCAGGCCCACGATCTGGGCTTGATCGGGCGCATCCCGGTGCTCGAGGCCATCGGCTCGGCGGATTGGCCGTCTCCCGAACCGCGCCCAGCCAACAGCCGTCTGGACTGTGCCCGGCTGGAGTCACTGCTGGGGCCGCTGGAGCGCGACTGGAGGGACGGGTTGAGACAGGTTCTGACCTACAATGCTTCTTTGCCTTTCAACCAGAGACCCCGACCATGGCACGCATGATCCAATGCCACAAACTGAAACGCGAGGCCCAGGGCCTGGACTACCCGCCCTATCCCGGCGATCTTGGCGTCAGGATCTGGCGCGAGATCTCGAAGGATGCCTGGGCCAAATGGCTGGATATCCAGACCCGCCTGGTCAACGAAAACCATCTTAGCCTGGCCGATCCTGATGCACGCAAATTCCTGGCCGGACGCATGCAGGCATTCCTGTTCGACGACCAGGACGTCGAGGCCCAGGGCTACGTGCCCCCTTCAGCCTGACCCGTCCACATACCGCTCGGGCATGAACCACCCCGCCGCACGCTGCGCGAGCGGGGTGTCCGTCCGGCTCATTCCTGCGTCGGGTCCTTGGGTTCGAGCGGCTCGCCGCGCGCCATCCGCTCGGTGTTGGTGACCCCCGTGTGCCGGACGTCGTCGCCGCGTACCATATAGATGACACGTTCGGCCATGTTCTTCGCGTGGTCACCGATACGCTCGAGCGCTCGGGCGACGAAGATCAGATCGATGGAATGCGAGATCGTGCGCGGATCCTCGATCATGTAGGTAATGATGTGCCGCAGGGACGCCTTCCATTCCTTGTCCACGTCCTTGTCGTTGCGCACGACCTGCGCCGCCGCCACGGGATCCTCGCGGGCAAAGGCGTCGAGCGCGGCCCGGATCATCGCCGCCACGGCATCGGCCATGTGCCGCAACTCGACCACCGGTTCGTAGGAGGGATCGCCCTCGTGCAGGCGCCGGGCGACTTTGGCGATTTTTTCCGCCTCGTCGCCACAGCGTTCCATGTCGGTCAGCATCTTGGACACCGACAGCAGCAAGCGCAGGTCCACCGCAGTGGGCTGGTTGCGTGCGATCAACTGGCCGATGCGCTCGTCGATGTCGATCTCGAACTGGTTGACCTGGCGCTCGTGTTCGCGCACCCGATCAACCAGCTGCATTTCGCCCCCGGACAAGGCCTGGATGCCGTCGAGCACCATGGATTCGACCAGCCCGCCCATCTGCAGGAACATGGATCGCGTGGTTTCGAGCTCGCTGTGAAATTGTTTGTTGGTGTGTTCCAGCATGGGGTACCCCTGTCTGCCTGCCGCTTCAGGCACATTCAACGAGGGCACAGCGTACCATCACGCCTGCCTCTTGGAAAGAACGTCGGCGGCGAGCTGGAAATCAGCCCGGACTCGCTACGATCACGGCTCTTGGCAGCATAGCAGCGCCATATGACACAGATGTGACAGACTACGAGGTCATGTTCCGTGCCGGCCAGCGGCACGGAACCCCGTCATACAGGGCGATGGAATGGTCTTACTCGTCCTGCAGTTCCAGCCGTGAGACCCCCTGCTGCCCGGCCACCAGCGCCACCTGCGCGCCCGAAATGGCAAAAAGGCCGCAGCAAACCACACCGGGGATATTGTTCAGCATGGCCTCGAACGCGGCTGGATCGCCGTAGCGCAGGCCGGACACATCCAGAATCTGGTTGCCGTTGTCGGTCGTGAAGCCCTCGCGCAGGCGCGGCTGACCGCCCAGTTGACGGACCTCGCGGGCGACAGCCTCGCGGGCCAGCGGGATGACTTCGATTGGCAAGGGAAAGCCGCCCAGTTGCTCGACCAGCTTGGACTCGTCCACGATACAGACGAAGCGGTCAGCCACCGAGGCCACGATCTTTTCGCGGGTCAGCGCGCCGCCCCCGCCCTTGATCATGTTCAGCTGCCCGTCAATCTCGTCGGCACCGTCCACATACAGCGCCATGGACGGCACCTCGTTCAGATCCAGCACCGCGATGCCGGCCGCCCGCAGCCGCTGGGTGCTGCGTTCGGAACTGGACACGGCGGCACGGAAAGCCTGACGGTGCGCCGCCAGCAGATCAATGAAACGATCCACGGTGGAACCCGTCCCCACCCCCAGAATGCTGTCGGGCCACAACAGCGGCAGCACATAATCGAGGGCGGCCTGGGCCACCTGCTGTTTGAGTTCGTCCTGGGTCAGCATGGCAAATATCCGGAGGAGTTTCAGAAAGACCCCGTATTTTAAGGTTTGCGTCCACGAAAGGAACAAGTACTATCTGTGGGCCTCATCCGCGTTCCTTGAAGCATCGAAATTTCCGCAACAAAAACACAATCCGCCCAACCGATTTCGAGGGGAAGTCTCATGTGCAATTCGCCATCCTGCTCTCACGCGCCAGAGGCATCCCGACGTCAGTTTCTGCGCTCATCGGCCGCGTTGGCCCTGGCCCTGACGGCATCCGCCGGCCTCAATGGCATGATCGGCACCACGGCTCGGGCGGCCGGGCTGCCGAAACCCGGAAACGCGATATCGCCGGACGACGCGGTCAAACGTCTGATCGAGGGCAACCAGCGCTACGTCTCGGGCGTCACAAAGCGGCACGACTTCGCCCACGAGCGCGCGGCGCTGGCAGGCGGGCAGAACCCCTATGCCGCCATCCTGAGCTGCGCGGATTCGCGCGTCGCGCCCGAATACGCCTTCGACAGCGCCCGGGGCGACCTGTTCGTCGCCCGGGTCGCGGGGAATTTCGTCAGCGATGACATGCTGGGCAGCCTGGAATATGCCGTTGCGGTGCTGGCCGTGCCCACGATCCTCGTGCTGGGCCACGAGAAATGCGGCGGTGAAAGCGGTGACGGAGCAGACTCAGTATCCCGGCCATATCCAGTCGCTGGTGACGACACTGGTGCCGGTCGTGAAAAAGGCCGGCAACCCGTCAAGCGGGCTTCTGGAAGCCGCCACCGAACAGAACGTCCGCCAGGGCATGGCCGATCTGACCGGGAAATCGACCATCATCGACAAGGCGCACCAGGCCGGGGCGCTGCGGATCGTCGGCGGCATCTACCGGCTGGGCACGGGAAAGGTCGATTTTCTGGCCTGACCCCACGGTCTGCGCAGGGCCGCTCCAACTACCTACCCCGCCCCCCGCTTTGCGGCCTGGATCCGCATCCGGTTGACCGCGACGACGATCACACCGACCACCACCATGAACAGGGTCGCCAGGGCGTTGATCTCCGGCTTCAGACCCAGGCGCACGCGGGAAAAGACTTCAAGCGGCAGCGTGGTGTAGCCGGGCCCCGACAGGAACGCCGCCACCACCACGTCATCGAGCGAGAGGGTGAAGGCCAGCAGCCACGCGGCCATCAGCGCGGGAGCGATCAGCGGCAGCGTGATGACGAAGAACACCCGCAACGGCGAAGCGCCCAGATCCAGAGCGGCTTCTTCCAGAGAACGGTCCAGGTCGCGCACGCGCGACTGGATGATGACCGCGACGTAGGCCGTGCACAGCGTCACGTGTCCGACCCAGATGGTGAACATGCCGTTGCCGTCGGGCCAGCCGATCACCTTGGACAGCTCCACGAACATCAGCAGCAGCGAGATCCCCAGCACGACCTCGGGCATGACCAGCGGCGCGCTGAGCATGCCGATGTACAACCCGAAACCCCGGAAGCGTCCCATCCGGGCCAGCACGTAGCCCGCCCAGG
Organism: Castellaniella sp. MT123; assembly: GCF_039614765.1. Taxonomy (NCBI): domain Bacteria; kingdom Pseudomonadati; phylum Pseudomonadota; class Betaproteobacteria; order Burkholderiales; family Alcaligenaceae; genus Castellaniella; species Castellaniella sp. MT123. The sequence continues at coordinate 528,034 of NZ_CP154879.1, read as the reverse complement.
TGCCGATGACCACCGCCGCGGTCGCCGTCAACAGGGCGATGACGAGCGACAGGCGCGCCGCCGACAGCAGGGCCTGGTCCTGGAACAGCGACGCATACCAGCGCAAGGAAAACCCGGACCAGGAATTCATCAGCGTGGAGTCGTTGAAGGAAAACACCATCAGGCAGGCGATCGGCACGTACAGGAAGCTGTAGCCGATTGTCAGCGAGGCGAAGCGGAACCAGGACGAACGCCGCATCACGCCCTCCGGTCGGCCAGCTGGCGGGCCTGGTTGTACTGGAAGATCGACAACGGCACCAGCAGGAGCAGTACCATGACGCAGGTCACGGCCGCCGCCATCGGCCAGTCGGCGTTATTGAAGAATTCATTCCACATGACGCGCCCCATCATCAGGGTATTAGCCCCGCCCAGCATTTCCGGGATCACATATTCGCCGACCGACGGAATGAACACCAGCATGGCGCCAGCAATCACCCCCGGCATGGACAGAGGCAACGTGATCTGGAAAAACGCCCGCCACGGTCTGGCGCCCAAGTCGTAGGCGGCTTCCAGCAGGCGTTCATCCAGCTTCACCAGATTGGCGTAGAGCGGCAGGATGAAGAACGGCAGATAGGCATAGACCAGGCCGATATAAACGGCCAGATCGGTGCGGTAGATCTCCAGCGGGGCATCGACCAGCCCCAACCCCATCAGCAGGTGATTCAGCAGCCCGTCATTGCGCAGGATTCCCACCCAGGCGTAGACCCGCAGCAGCAGCGAGGTCCAGAACGGCAGGATCACCCCCAGCAGCAACAGGTTGCGGATCTCCGGGCGGGACCTCGCGATGTGATAGGCCATCGGATAGCCGATCAGGATGCAGCAGATCGTGGTGACCAGCGCCATCTTCACCGAATTCAGGTACACCGCCGCGTACAGGTTGTCGGTGAACAGCAGCACGTAGCCGCGCAGGTGCAGCGCCAGCGACACGGTGTGATCCTGCAGCGTGGCGATCGGCAGGTAGGGCGGAATGCCGAACTGCAGATCCGAAAAACTGATCTTCAGGACCAGCAGGAAGGGCAGCAGCAGAAACAGCGCCAGCCAGGCAAAGGGCACGGCGATGGCCCATTGACGCGCGCTGGGACGACGGCCGGGAAAATTCAGATTCATGACCTGTCCTCTCGGGCGGAACGCCTTGTCATCGTAGGCATGCGGAATCGGAAAACCGGCATCCGCCGGCCGTCACGATGCCAGAACAGTACCGGCATCATGAGACCAGGTGACGTAGACTTCCTCATCGACCCCGGGCGCATCCGCCTGGCTCCAGTCCAGGCTGGGCACGCTGGCTTCGATGGTCTGGCCGGCGTCCAGGCGGATCTGATAGCGGGCATAGCTGCCCATCCACGCCACGTGCGAGACCATGCCGTGTCCCCAGTTCGATTCGGATTCCGGAGCCTGACGCCCCACCCGGATCTGCTCTGGCCGGATCGAGACGTGGACCTCCATCCCCAGGGGTTCGCTGATGCCATGGCTGACGTACAACGGGCGGCTCAGCGCATCGGTCCCGATCAGCACATGGTCGGGCTCGTCCACCACGATAGTACCGGTGAACAGATTGGTCGAACCGATGAACCCCGCCACGAAACGGGTACTGGGAAAGGCATACACGTCGTGCGGCGTGCCACATTGCACGATCTGCCCTTCGGTCATGACCGCCAGGCGGCTGGCCATGGTCATGGCCTCTTCCTGATCGTGGGTGACCATGATGCAGGTGACACCCACCTGATTCAGGATCTTCACCAGCTCGATCTGCGTGGCCTGCCGGATCTGTTTGTCCAGCGCCGACATAGGCTCGTCGAGCAGCAGCAGCTTGGGGCGTTTCACCAGACTGCGGGCCAGCGCCACGCGCTGCTGCTGGCCGCCAGACAGCTGATGCGGCTTGCGCCGCGCATAGCCGGCCATCTGTACCAGATCCAGAGCCTCGAAGACGCGCTCGTGAATCTCGTGGCGCGGCACGCCTTCCTGCTTCAGGCCGAAGGCCACGTTGGCCTCCACCGTCATATGCGGGAACAGCGCGTAGGACTGGAACATCATGTTCACCGGCCGGCGATACGGCGGCAGGCTGGTGATATCCTCGTCATCCAGGACGATGCGCCCGGAAGTGGGTTCCTCGAAACCCGCCAGCATGCGCAGCAGCGTCGATTTGCCGCAGCCCGAGCTGCCCAGCAGCGCGAAGATCTCGTGCCGGCGCACCGACAGGCTGACGGACTTCACGGTCACCGTGTCGCCGAAGATCTTCACGACATCTTCGATGCGCACGAAGTCATCGGCCTCGCCCTGGCGAGGCATGCCTCGCGGATCCGCCACGGCCGTCAGCGCCCGGTCTTGAGCTGCGCCCACATCTGCGTCTGCAGGCGCAGGATATTCATGGGTTGCGGCTTGATCACGAACAGCGTGCGCGACACTTCCGGCGAGGGATAGATCATGGGGTTCTCGGCGACTTCCTTGACCACGTACTTCCGCGCTTCTTTGTTGGCATTGGGATAGAACATGGTGTTGGTGATGGCCGCGTGCACCTGCGGGGTCTCGATATAGTTGATGAAGGCATGGGCCTCATCCACGTGCTCCGCGCTCTTGGGGATGGCCATGGTGTCGAACCACACCGGCGCGCCGCCCTGGGGGATGTAATAGTCGATCGCGTAGGACTTCTTCGCTTCGCGCGCCCGCGAGGACGCGATCATGACGTCCCCGGAAAAGCCGTAGACCATGCACAGCCCGCCCGAGGCCAGCTCGTCGATGTAGCCCGAGGAACTGAACTGGCGGATATAGGGCCGGATGGACTTGAGCAGCGCCAGGGCGGCCTCGTAGTCCTTCGGGTCGCTGCTGTTGGGGTCCTTGCCCAGGTAGTGCAGCGCCGCCGGGAAAACCTGCGCGGCCTCGTCCAGCATGGAGATCCCGCAAGACTGCAGTTTGGCGGCATTTTCCGGCTTGAACAGCATGTCCCAGGAATTCAGCGGCGCATCGGCACCCATGATCTCGCGCACCTTGGTCACGTTGTACCCCAGGCCGTTGGTGCCATAGCCCCAGGGCACCAGGTACTGATTGCCGGGATCGACCGTGGCGACCAGGGCCATCAGGTCCGGGTCCAGATGCTTCCAGTTCGGGATCTTCGAGCGGTCCAGCTTCTGGAACAGGCCGCCCTGGATCTGGCGGGCGGCATAGTGCGTGGACGGAACGACCACGTCATAACCCGATTTGCCCGTCAGCAGCTTGGCCTGCAATGTGTCGTTGGTATCGTAGACGTCGTAGCGCACCTTGATGCCGGTCGTCTTCTCGAAGCCGGGCAGAGTGTCGGGCGCGGTGTATTCGGCCCAGTTGTAGACATTGACGACACGATCCTGGGAGCAGGCCGCCCCGGCTGCGATCAACGCGGCGGTGGCCAACAGGGCATGCACGGTGCCGAATTTCATGGCAAGGTCCCTCATAAAGGTCAACAAGGGGATCCTCAGGACGGGACCGGGCAACACCCGCCGTCAGCCGGCGAACCGTCGATATGCCAAATCCAGAGCATCCCACCACTGCGCTCCGCGCGCGCCGGCTACCTTAACCAAAGACCGCCTCAGACGCAACAGGTTTTTACGCCGCTGTTCCGAGGACACCACAACGAGTCGCGCACGGTCGAAATCGATGAGCCAGACCTGGTCGCGATCATCGAACAGAATGTTGTAGGCGTTCAGGTCGGCGTGCAGGACGCCCGCGGCGTGCATGGCGCCGATCGCCCGCGCCACCGCTGCAGGGTCGGCCTGATCCAGCCGGCCGGCCAGCGCCCTGGCCCCGGCGATCCGGGCGATCAGGATCGCGTTGCGATAGAACAGGCCGGAGCGCCAGTAGGCGGCGCCCAGGGGTTCCGGAACGCGCACGCCGGCACTGCGCAGATGGACCAGTGCGCGGACTTCGGCCAGGGCGCGTACCCGCGCCGCACCCAGCCACAGATAGGATTCGCGACCCAGACGGGCACGCAGGCCGCCACGCCGGTAATGGCGCAAGACGGCTGGTCCGTGGTCGCCATCGACGAACCACGCGGCCTGACGACCGCCCTCGCCCACCGGCAGCGCGCCAGGACGTGCCGGGTCGAACCATGTCCGCCCGGCTGCAGCCGCCAGGCGTTCGGGCACGCACAGGACGCCGCCGGGAAACGGCCGCCGGACCCAGCCTGCCGGCAGTGGCTTCATGACGCCCCCCGGGCCAGCAGCAGGCCCATGATGAGCAACAGCATGCACGCGAAGATGAGCTTCAGGCGTGCTTCGGGCAGGGAATACGCCAGACGCACCCCGTAGGGCACGCACAGCAGGCTGCCCAGTGCCAGCGGGATCCCGACCAGGCCATGTGCCTGGCCATGCCAGGCGTAGGTTGCCAGCGCCACGAAGGTTCCCGGCACGATCATGGTCAGGGCCAGCGCCTGCGCGGAGGTCTGGCGCAAACGGAACAAGGTTGTCATGAAGGGCACGGCCAGGACCGATCCCCCGACCCCGAAGATGCCGCCGGTCAACCCGGCGAAGATCCCCACCAGAAAATACCAGAGGCGACGCACTTGGCCGACCTCGCGGAAATGGCTGGCCGGACGTGAACGCGCCTTGCGCCCCAGGCTCTCGCGGAAATAGAACAGCGCGATGAGGAACACGAAACCCGCATAGATGCGGCGCAGCAACCAAGGGTCGATGCCCAGCGCAATCTGAGCGCCGATCCAGGTGAACACGATCGATCCCGCCGCCCCCGCCGCCGCCGAGCGCAGGTCGATGGGCGCGCGCTGGTGATATTTGCGCACCGTCAGCAGCACGGCGGGCAGCACCATGATCAGCGCCGTCCCCTGGGCCGCCTGCTGTTCGTAGCCCAGCACCAGCCCCAGCAGCGGGATGGCGAAAAGCCCGCCCCCGATACCCAGCACCCCGCCAGAGAACCCAATGATCCCGCCCACCGCCAGGCAGGCGGGAATCAGCCAGAGGCTATCTACCATTGCCGGCGTCCATCAATGCAGCACACCCAGCATGTCCTCGACGCGGTCCACCGCCCGGATCTCCAGGCCCTCGATGGGCTGACGGGGCAGATTGGCGCGCGGCACGATGGCGATCCCGAAGCCCAGCTTGGCCGCCTCACGAAGACGTTCCTGCCCCCGGGGCGCGGGGCGGACCTCGCCGGCCAGGCCGATCTCGCCAAACGCCAGCAACCCCGACGGCAGCGGTTGGTCACGCATGGAGGACAGGATCGCGAGCGCCACGGCCAGGTCGGCCGCCGGCTCCATGATGCGCACACCGCCCACCGCATTGACGAACACATCCTGATCGAAGGTCGCCACGCCGGCGTGACGGTGCAGCACTGCCAGCAGCATCGCCAGCCGGCTGCCTTCCAGGCCGACCGACAGGCGCCGGGGATTGGGCACGTGGGCCGTATCGACCAGGGCCTGGACCTCGACCAGCAGCGGCCGCGTGCCTTCCTGCGTCGCCATGACACAGGAACCGGCCACTTGTCGTGAATGCCCCGCCAGGAACAGGGCCGACGGATTGCTGACCCCGCGCAGACCCCGGTCTGTCATGGCGAACACGCCCAGTTCGTTGACCGCGCCAAAACGGTTCTTGATGGCGCGCACCAGCCGGAAGGACGAATGCGTATCCCCTTCGAAGTACAGGACTGTATCGACGATGTGTTCCAACACACGGGGGCCGGCCAGCGCACCGTCTTTGGTGACGTGGCCGATCAGGATCAGGGTGATGCCGGTCTGTTTGGCCACGCGCGTCAGTTGGGCCGCGCATTCGCGAACCTGGGACACAGAACCCGGCGCAGCCGAAAGCTCGCCGGAATATAGGGTCTGGATGGAATCGATGACGGCGACCTCCGGCCGACGATCCATCAGGGTGCCGATGATCTGATCGAGCCGGATTTCAGCCAGCAGATCGACGGCTTCGCCGGAGACGCCCAACCGCTGGGCCCGCAGGGCAACCTGCTCGGCGGATTCCTCGCCGGTGACGTAGAGCACCGAGCCGCGCTCGGCCAGACTGGCCAGCGCCTGCAGCAGCAGCGTGGATTTGCCGATACCCGGGTCTCCGCCGATCAGCACGACGGCGCCCGCGACCAGCCCCCCGCCCAGCACCCGGTCGAATTCCTCGATGCCGGTCGGGTTGCGGACCTGCTCGCGCGCCTCGATCTCGGCCAGGCGCCGCACCGGGGTCGCCGCCGCCAGCGGGGCGAAGCGGTGCGTCGCCGCCGTCGCGGATTCGCGGGTTTCCTGCAGCGTGTTCCAGGCGCCGCAATGCGGGCACCGGCCTTCCCATTTGGCGCTGGTTCCGCCACAATCGGTACAAAGAAACAGTGTCCGAGCCTTGGCCATCAGCGGCCCGCCAGGCTGCCGCCGCCGTCCACGCCCAGTTCCTGTCCGGTGATGAACGCCGCCTGATCGCTAAGCAGGAACACCACGGCGGCGGCGACCTCGTCGGCCTGGGCCAGGCGTCCCATGGGAATGCTGGCCAGCACGGCGCGTTCGGCGTCGCTGCCGACCGGGCATTCCGCACGAAACAGGCTGGTCTCGACCGGCCCCGGGGATACGGCATTGACCGTGACTCCGTAAGGCGCAAGTTCCAGTGCCCAGGTCCGGGTGCACCCCAGCAAGGCGCTCTTGGCCGCCGAATAGCTGGTATGGCCAACCGAACCATAGACCGCGCGCCCGCACAGATTGACGATGCGGCCAGCCTTGCGCGCCTTCATGCCTGGCACGAAGGCCTGCACCGCCTGCACGGCCACCCGCACGTTCAGATCGAATGCCTGGTACAACGACGCCAGATCGACCTCGCCGAGCAGTTCCGGCATCACCGGCCCGACGCAGTTCACCACCGCATCGACAGGATATTTTTCCCGGATGACCCGCAGCAGTTCTTCCGTTTCGCCCGCGTTGGCCAGATCGCAGGCATAGAGATAGCCCGGGAAATCGATGTCCGCGGTATGGCGGGCCAGCCCCACGACATGACAGCCCTGATCGGCCAGCCGCTGACTGACGGCCCAGCCGATCCCTTTGGTCGCGCCAGTGACCAGCACGCAGCTATTTTTCATGAGGGGTCCTCGAGGTCAGAATTACAACTCGCGGCGCGGCACACGCGGCGCCACCGCACACAGAAGTTCATAGCCGATGGTACCGCACGAGGCCGCGACCTCGTCGACGGAAGGACCACCCTGCCCCCACAGCACGACCGGCGCGCCGACACCGGCCCCGGGGACCGGATCCAGATCGACGGCCAGCATGTCCATGGAAACACGCCCGACCAGCCGCGTGCGCACGCCGGCCACGGTGATCGGTGTCCCTGTGACGGCATGCCGCGGATAGCCGTCGGCATAGCCGCACGCAACAACGCCCACGCGCATGTCTGTGGATGCGCGGAAGATCTGCCCATAGCCGACGGCCCCACCAGCCGGCACGGTGTGGGTGCTGATCAGCCGGGTGCTGAGTGTCATGGCAGGCCGCAGACCGAAGGATTCAGCGGGCCGGTCGGCAAAAGGGGACGCGCCATACAGGCAAATGCCCGGACGCACCCACTGCGAATCGCCCGGCACCCCCGCAGCCAGTCCGGGGGTCAGTGTGGCCGCGGAATTGCAGACGCTGACCGGTCCGGGCAGGGATTCGGTCACCCGGTTGAAACAGTCGAGCTGATCCCGGGTGACGACGGGATCATCGTCGGCCCGCGCGAAATGGGTCATCTTGCCCACGGCCCCCAGCACACCGCCGTCCCGCAGGGCCCGGGCGCGGACGAATGCATCCTGGTATTCACCCGGCTGGAAACCCAGCCGATGCATGCCGGTATTCAACTTCACGAACGCATCGATCGGCGCGCTTATTTGCCCGGATTCGAGCATATCGAGTTGTTCGGCGCAATGGATGGCGGTGCCGACACGATAGTGGGACAGAACGTCCAGATCGGCGGGTTCGAAAAAGCCTTCGAGCAGCAGCAGCGGCCCGGCCCAGCCCAGTTCGCGACAACGCACGGCCTCGTCGAGATCGAGCATGGCCAAGCCGTCGGCCTGTTCGAAGCCGCGCAGGGCGGCCTCGATGCCGTGGCCGTATCCGCGCGCCTTCATGACGGCCCAGATCGACGGCGTGCCCACACCGGAAGTATCCTGTCCCAGTCGCCGGGCGACGGTTTGCAGATTGTGAGCCAGAGCGGTGGTATCGATGGTCGCGAGGATCGGACGCGGCATGAAATCCCCAAAAAACAAGAACAGCGAAGCACGGAATGCCTCGCCCGACGTGGCCAACGGTTTGCCGAGGCTCAGTATACTGCCGGATCATGGCCGTCAATCACTACGAAAACTTCCCCGTCGCGTCCATCCTGCTACCCGCCCGGCTGCGACCGGCGGTGCGCGATCTGTACGCCTTCGCCCGAGGTGCGGACGATCTGGCCGACGAGGGCAATGCCAGCCCCCAGGCGCGGCTGGATGCGCTGGAGACCTGGCGCGCCGCCATCCAGGACATCGGCAGCCACCGGACGATCCGCGCACCGCTGTCCCCCGAGGACCGGGCGATGTTCGAGCGCCTGAGCGGAACCATCGCCCAGCACGGGCTGCCCATCCAGCCGTTCCTGGATCTGCTGTCGGCCTTCACACAGGATCTGAGCGTCGTCAGCTACGACGACGAACCGGCCCTGCTGGACTACTGCCGGCGATCCGCCAACCCGGTCGGCCGGCTGATGCTGCATCTGTTCGGCGCAACCTCGATGGACGATCTGGCGCAATCGGACGCGATCTGCACCGGCTTGCAGCGGGTGAACTTCTGCCAGGACATTGCCTTGGATCAGGCCAAGGGCCGCTGCTATGTCCCGCTGGACTGCCTGGCCCGCCACGAGGTGACGCTGCCGGGACTGCAGGGGCTGTGCGCCGCGCCGCCCCAGCAGGTGCCGGCGGCCTGGCAAGCCGTCCTGCGCGAGCAGGCCGAGCAGGCCCGCCGATCGCTGCTGACCGGCAGTCCGCTGGCCTGGCGCCTGCCGGGCCGCATCGGTTTGGAATTACGCCTGGTCGTTCATGGGGGACTGCGCATCCTGGAAAAACTGGCGGCCGGCCAATACAACCCTTTCACCGACCGGCCCATCCTGACCCGCCGCGACGGCTTCCTGCTATGCTGGCGCGCATTGCGCCGACCCCGCCCGGCCATCGATTTCCCCAGCCATCATGAGTCCTGACGAGTATTGCCAGCAGAAGGCCGCCCAGAGCGGCTCCAGCTTCTATTATTCCTTCCTGTTCCTGCCGCCCGAGCAACGACGGGCCATTACTGCCCTATATGCCTTCTGCCGCGAGATCGACGATATCGTCGACGAAATCAGCGAGGCCTCGGTCGCGCGCATGAAGCTTGCCTGGTGGCGCGGCCAGGTGGCACTGATGTTCGACGGCACACCGGACCACCCGGTCGCCGTCGCACTGGCCCGCCACATCCAGTCCTGCCGCCTGCGCCCGGATCCGTTCTACGCCGTCATCGAAGGGATGGAAATGGACCTGGACCAGTTCCGTTATCCCGACTGGGAATCCCTGCGCCAGTACTGCTGGCGCGCGGCTGGCGTGGTCGGCGACCTGTCGGCCAGCATCTTCGGCTACACCGACCCGCGCACGCTGGAATACGCCGAAACACTCGGCCTAGCCTTCCAGATGACGAACATCATCCGCGATGTCGGCGACGATGCGCGGCGCGGCCGCATCTATCTGCCCGCCGACGAGATGGCGCAACACGGCGTCTCGGTCGACGACGTGCTCGACGGAAACTACACCGAAGCCTTCCAGGCCCTGATGCGTCAGCAGACGCTGCGCGCCCGCCAGCTGTACCGCGACGCGATGCGCCTGCTGCCGGAAGCGGACCGGCGCGCACAGCGCCCTGGCCTGATGATGGCCGCCATCTACGCGACCCTGCTCGACGAAATCGAACGCGACGGCTGGCACGTCCTGGACCAGCGCATCGCGCTGACGCCGATCCGGAAGTTCTGGCTGGCCTGGAAGGTCTGGGTCGGCGGCGGCCGAGGGCTGGTGCGCCGTCTGGCGGCATGAAGACAGCCGTCGTAGGGGCCGGGTGGGCCGGGCTGGCCGCCGCCGTGCATCTGCATCAGGCGAATCATCGGGTCCACATCTACGAAGCCGCGCCCCAGGCCGGAGGTCGGGCACGTCCGATCGATCCCCCGGCACTTGGCCAGTCGATCGACAACGGACAGCATCTCCTGCTGGGCGCCTACCGCGAAACCCTGGGATTGATGCGATCGTTGAGGGTCGATCCCGAGGACGTCTGCCATGCGCAGCCGCTGGCCCTGCAGTCCGCGGACCGCCAGCTGCGCCTGCGTTTCTGGCCCCTGCCCGCTCCAGCACACCGGCTGGGCGCCCTGATCGGCGGCCGAGGGCTGGACGGCTGGCACGGCCGCCGGCACCTGCTGCGCGTCCTGTGCGCGCTCGATCCGGACGCGATCGATCCATGGACGACAGTGGCGCACTGGCTGCGGCAGCTGGACTGCCCGCCGGGGTTGCTGCGGCGTCTCTGGGGTCCCCTGTGCCTGGCCGCGACCAACACGGATATCGCCCGCGCTCAGGCACAGCTGTTCGCCCGGGTCCTGCGCGACAGCCTGGGACACGACGCCCAGGCAAGCCGCCTGTACATTCCCCGGTCCCGGCTGCATGATCTCTGGCCGGCTCAGGCCTGCGCGCTGCTGGGCGACCATGTGCGCTTTCGCCGGGTCCATGCATTGTCGCCCGAGCCCGACGGACGATGGTCCATCGACGGCGAATCCTATGACCACGTGATCCTGGCTGTCCCACCCGGCGAGGCCCGTCGCCTGATCAGCCCCTTGCCGCGCGCCGCACAGTACCTGGATGCCTGGTCCGTGCCACAACACGCCGCCATCGGTACGCTGACACTGCGGCTGAGCCAGCCATGGGACTCCGGCCATGCCATGGCGCTGTTGTGGGATGATCCGGATCGCGAGGCCTGGGGCCAATGGCTGTTCGACCGCAGCGCCACCGCGCGATCCCCGGCGGACCGACGACTGGTCCACGTGGTCGTCAGCGCGGCGGATCGCTATGCGGATCGAAGCACCGCCGATATCGCCACAGGCATCCTGTCCCAGATCCGGACGCAGGTTGCCCGCCCCTTGCCTTCCATCGAGGCACAGGCGCTGGTGACGGAAAAGCGGGCGACCTTTGATGCCGTCCCAGGCCTGCGCCGGCCGACAACGATCACGCCCTGGCCGGGACTGCTATTGGCCGGCGACTGGACCGACACAGGCTACCCGGCCGTGCTGGAGGGCGCGGTGCGTAGCGGTCTGCGGGCCGCCGACCGCGTGATGCGCTGAAACTCAACGGCGACGGATCAGCGTCGATTTCCCAAACAGGCTCTCGATCAGTTCGACCGCGACCTTCGCCGTGCCGTTGCGCACATCGAGCGCCGGGTTGAGTTCCACGATGTCCACGGAACCCACCTGCCCGGTGTCGGCCAGCATCTCCATGCACAACTGTGCCTCACGCCAGGTCGGCCCGCCCCGCACCGTGGTTCCCACCCCCGGGGCATAATCCGGATCCAGGAAGTCCACGTCGAAGCTGACGTGGATATGGGCCTGTTCAGGCAGGCCGTCCAGGGCGGCCTCCATGACCGCGCGCATGCCGCGCTCGTCGATGGTGCGCATGTCATAGATATCGAGTCCCTGCTCGTGGACGAACCGGCGCTCACCCGCATCCACGCTACGAATACCGATCATGCGCAGTTCATCGGGGCGCAGCGCGGGGCCGCTCCCCCCCAGATCGACCAGTTCGCGCGGGCCGAATCCACACAGGCAGGCGACCGGCATCCCATGCACGTTGCCGCTGGGCGTCAGCTGCGCGGTATTGAAATCCGTATGCGCATCCAGCCAGAACACCCGCAACGGCCGGCCCAGGCTGCGGCAATGACGCGCTACCGCACCAACCGAACCGACCGCCAGGCAGTGGTCCCCCCCCAGCAGCAGCGGCAGACGGCCGGCGCCCAGCTGAACGGACACCGCCTCGAAGACCTGGGCATTCCACTGGATCACCTGCGGCAGGTGGCGATGCCCCTGGACAGCAGGCTGCCAAGGGTTGGCCGGGCCCGACACGTCACCGGTATCGATCACATCACACCCCTGATGCCGCAACGCCTCGGCCAGCCCCGCGACGCGCAGGGCCTGCGGCCCCATGGAGGCGCCCCGGGTTCCGGCGCCGATGTCGGTCGGTGCTCCGATGAGTCCAATGACGGTCGTCACGATCTCTCCTGAAAGTTGCAGTCGGCGTCCAAGCCCCTGGTCCGGACAGGATACCCGGGCGCCGGACCGACGTCAGCTATCAGTCGAGCACCGGTTCGACCTGTTCCTGAGCGAGCAGCCAGCCATACAGATCCCGGGGATCCTTCTGTCCCGGTGTGACGTCCACCCAGCGGCCGATACCCTGCTGCAAAGCCGCGGCCCGCAGGAACCGCAAGGCGGAGTAATCTTCCAGCGCAAAGCCCACGGAATCGAATACGGTGACCTGCCGATCATCGATGCGCCCAGGCACCTGCCCCGCCAGCACCCGCCACAGTTCCGTGACGGGAAAATCCGCCGGCATCTGCTGGATCTCGCCTTCCTTGCGGGTCTGCGGCGGAAACTCGACGAACACGGTGGCACTCCGCAGGATCTCCGGATCCAGTTCGGTCTTGCCGGGGCAATCGCCGCCCACGGCATTCAGGTGCATGCCCGGTTCGATCATGTCGGCCGTCAGCACCCGTTCCTGTCCCTGATAGGCGGTGACCGTCGTGACGATATCTGCGCCGCGCAGCGCCTGGGCCACCGAGTCACAGATCCGGATCCGCAGCGGCGGCCCGGACAGCTGGCTGGCTCGCAGGTTGTTTTGCAGGCGCAACGATGCGCCACGGTCGATATCGTAGAGACGCAGCTCGTCGATGTCCAGCAGCGCGCGAAAGGCAATCGCCTGAAAATCGCTTTGCGCGCCATTGCCGATCAAGGCCATCGAACGACTGTCCGGACGCGCCAGCGCCCGGGCCGCAAGCACGGACGTTGCCGCCGTGCGCAGGGCGGTGGTCAGGGTCAGTTCGCTGAGCATGCGGATCATGCCGGTATCGCAATCCAGCAGGGCCCCCATGGCCATAACGGTGGGCAGACCGTGGCGTTCATTGCCTGGGTGCCCGTTGACGCATTTGAAACTGTACAGCGAGCCATCGGTGATCGGCATCAGCTCGATCGTGCCCTGTTCCGAATAGGCCGCGATCCGCGCCGCCTTGTCGAACACAGGCCAGCGCAGATAATCCGCCTTCAGGCTGTCAACCAACGTGCGCAAGGCGGCCGGCATACCCATGACACCCAGCAGACGGGCCACATCATGGGTATCCAGAAAAAGTGTCCGGGGTGGCGAAGTCAACAGCGTTTTCATGGCCGTCTCCTGAAGAATCCTTCTGATGGATTCAGTATGTTCGAAGTCGCCGCCAATAACTATCGTCAACAATGTGTGTCATTCGACCTAAAATTGACGAAATGACATCCCGGAACATGCAAAATGCCAAAGGATCTTGCCATTGATTCCACGGACCAGGCCCTGATCCGGCTGCTACGCGCCGATGCGCGCACCAGCGTGGCCACGCTGGCCAAGCGCCTGGGGGTGGCGCGCGGCACCGTCACCCAGCGCATGCGACGCATGGAAGACGCGGGCCTGATCGTGGGCTACACCGTCCGGCTGCGCCCCGACGTCCAGCCGCAGGCGATCCGCGCCTGGATGGGAATCACGGTGGAAGGCAACGAGGCACGCACCGTGATCGCCAGCCTGCTGGGCGAACCGGGCGTCGCCGCTCTGCACGACACCAACGGACGCTGGGATCTGCTGGCCGAATTGCGCGCCGCCGATCTGCAGGAACTGTCTCAGGTACTAGAGCGCATCCGGCTGATCCGCGGGATCAGCCAGTCCGAAACCAGCATCCACCTGCAGACGTACCGTGTTGCCTGAAATGGATCACAGGGCGTGTCGGCGGACGTAATCGGCCACCAGTCGCGCATCACAGTCCATGACTTCGACACGCTGCGGACGCTGCCCCAGATCCCGCAGGGCGTCCGGTACCGGCGGCGCTTCGCCGGTGGCTTCGATCAGCGTTTCGGCGAATTTCGCCGGCAAGGCGGTTTCCAGCACCAGCATGGGTATACCGGGTTCCAGGTGTGCCTGCGCGACCTTGACCCCATCGGCCGTGTGCGGATCGATCAACACGCCGGTTTCCCGATGGACAGCACGGATCGTGGCCAGCCGGTCGGCATGGGAACTGGCACCGGCGACAAAACCATAACGGTCCGTGAATTGCGGCTTGAGCGCCGACAGATCGAACTGCCCGGCCTGCCGCAGTTCGTCCATCAGCACGCGTACCCGCGACGCATCCTGGCCCACCAGATCGAAGACGAAACGCTCGAAATTCGACGCCCGGGAAATATCCATCGACGGGCTGGAGGTCGCATAGGTCTGGCTGGCGGGACGTGGCCGGTAGATGCCGGTGTGGAAGAATTCTTCCAGCACGTTGTTCTCGTTGGTGGCCAGCACCAGACGCCGGATGGGGACCCCCATCTCGCGCGCCAGATGCCCGGCCAGAATGTTGCCGAAATTGCCCGAGGGCACGGCAAAGGACACCTGTTGGCCCGGCCCCTGGGTCGCGCGCAGCCAGCCCCAGACGTAGTAGACGATCTGTGCGGCGATACGCGCCCAGTTGATGGAGTTCACCGCGCCCAACCGGTGGGCGCTCTTGAACTCCAGGTCGCCAGCCAGGGTCTTGACAATATCCTGGCACTCGTCGAACACGCCGTGCACGGCGATGTTGTGGATGTTGGCATCCTGCAGGGAATACATCTGCGCACGCTGGAAAGCGCTCATGCGGCCATACGGCGACAGCATGAAGACCGCCACACCGCGCTTGCCACGCAAGGCGTATTCGGCCGCGGAGCCTGTGTCGCCCGAAGTCGCGCCCAGAATGTTCAAGGTCTGATTGCGCTGCGCCAGAACGAATTCGAACACCTGGCCCAGGAACTGCATGGCCATGTCCTTGAAGGCCAGCGTGGGTCCCTCGGACAGACCCAGCAGCGACAATCCGTCACGCAGGGGTTTGACCGGCGCGATCCGCGGGAAGACATCGGTCGAATAGGCCGCCCGCGTCATGCGCAACAAATCCTGCGGCGCGATATCGTCGATGAACAGGCCCAGCACCTTCGCGGCCAGATCGGCATACGTCAAGTCGCGCCAGGATTCCAGCGTGGCCGCGTCGAGCCTGGGCAGGGACTGCGGAAGGGTCAGGCCGCCATCGGGCGCCAGGCCTTCCAGCAGGATGTCGCAAAAGGGCAAGGGGGCCATGCCGCCCCGGGTGGACCGGTACTTCAATTCAGATTCTCCACGCGCAGACGGGTCACATCCGAGCGGACAAAGGGCAGCGCCCGCATGGCCTGCAAGGCATCGTCCACGTTACCCTCGCGGGCCTCGTGGGTCAGGAAGATGATGTCGGCCTGATGTTCGCCGTGCGGCTGCTGGAACATCGACCCGACCGAAATACCGGCGCCCGACAGAATACGCGCCAGGTCCGCCAGCACGCCGGGGCGGTCATCGACCCGCAGGCGCAGATAGAAGCTGGAGCGCACCTCGGCCATGGGCAGGATCGGAATGTCCACGACGGCATCGGGCTGGAACGCCAGATGCGGCACCCGGTGTTCGGGATCGGCCATCTGCTGGCGAGTCACATCCACCAGATCGGCCACGACCGCCGACGCCGTCGGCAGGGATCCCGCACCCTGACCATAGTACATCGACAAGCCAACCACATCGCCACGCACGAGGACGGCATTCATGGCGCCCTCGACGTTGGCCAGAAGACAATCGGCCGGCACCAGGGTGGGATGCACCCGCAGCTCGATGCCATCGGGGCGGTGGCGCGTCATACCCAGCAGCTTGATGCGATAGCCCAGGCGTTCGGCGTGCACGATGTCCTCGGACGCCAGGTGGGAGATGCCTTCGATTGTGGCCTTATCGAACTGCACCGGGATGCCGAAGGCGAGCGAGGCCAGCAGCGTGAGCTTGTGCGCCGCGTCCACCCCTTCGATGTCGAAGGTCGGATCGGCCTCGGCATAGCCCAGGCGCTGGGCTTCGGCCAGCACGGTCTCGAAGGGCAGCCCACGCTGACGCATTTCCGACAGAATGAAATTGGTGGTGCCGTTGATGATGCCGGCCAGCCACTGGATGCGGTTGGCGGTCAGCCCCTCGCGGATGGCCTTGATGATCGGGATGCCGCCGGCGACGGCCGCCTCGAAGGCGACCATCACGCCGCGCGCCTGCGCGGCGGCGAAGATCTCGTTGCCATGCACGGCCAGCAGCGCCTTGTTGGCCGTGACGATGTGCTTGCCGCTGTCGATGGCCGCCAGGATGCACTCGCGCGCGAGCGTCTCACCGCCCATCAGCTCGACGATGATGTCGATATCCGGGTCCCGCGCCAGCGCCATGCCGTCCGTGGTGACACGCACGTCCGGCCCGACCAGCGACCGGGCCTTGGCGACGTCGCGCACCGCCACGGCGGCGACCTCGATGCGGCAGCCCGCGCGCCGGGCGATCTCACCGCCGTTTTGCGCCAGCACCGTCCAGACGCCGCTGCCGACGACACCCAGGCCCAGCAGGCCGACTCGAATGGAATTCATTTCAGCAGCCCGTCCTTGCGAAACATGTCCTTGATGCCGCGCACCGCCTGGCGGGTGCGCTGTTCGTTCTCGATCAGGGCGAAGCGGACGTACCCATCGCCATATTCACCGAACCCGATGCCGGGCGACACTGCGACTTTGGCATCGGCCAGCAGGCGCTTGGCAAATTCCAACGAACCCAGCGCGCGATAGGGTTCGGGGATGCGCGCCCAGATGTACATCGAGGCCTTGGGCACATCCACCGGCCAGCCCGCTTCCTGCAGACCCTTGGCCAGGACGTCGCGGCGGCGGCGGTATTGCTCGACCACCTCGGACACGCAATCCTGGGGCCCTTCCAGCGCCGCGATGGCAGCTACCTGAATGGGCGTGAAGGTGCCGTAGTCGTGGTAGCTCTTGATGCGCGCCAGGGCGTTGACGAGTTCGCGATTGCCCACCATGAAGCCGATGCGCCAGCCGGCCATGTTGTAGCTCTTGCTCATGGTGAAGAATTCCACGGCGACGTCGCGCGCGCCGGGCACCTGCATGATGGACGGTGCGACGTAACCGTCGAATGTGATGTCCGCGTAGGCCAGGTCATGCACGACCAGGATGCCGTGCTCGCGCGCCAGCGCCACGATACGCTCGAAGAAAGACAGATCCACACATTGCGCGGTCGGATTGCTGGGAAAACCCAGGATCATCATCTTGGGCCTGGGAATCGTCTCGCGTACCGCGCGTTCGATCTCCTCGAAGAAATCCAGCCCGGGAGCCATCGGCACCGAACGGATGTTGGCGCCGGCGATCACCGCCCCGTAGATGTGGATCGGGTAGCTGGGATTGGGCACCAGGACCGTATCGCCGCGATCGAGCGTGGCCAGCATCAGATGAGCCAGGCCTTCTTTCGAGCCGATCGTGACGATCGCCTCGCTATCCGGATCGAATTCCACCCCGTAGCGGCGCTCGTACCAGCCGGTGATCGCCCGACGCAGCCGGGGAATGCCCTTGGAGACGGAATAGCCGTGCGTGTTCTCGCGCTGCGCGACTTCCACCAACTTCTCGACGATGTGCTTCGGGGTGGGACCGTCCGGATTGCCCATGGACATGTCGATGATGTCCTCGCCGCGCCGCCGGGCGGCCATCTTCAGTTCCCCGGTAATGTTGAATACATAAGGGGGCAGGCGCTCGATGCGCGGAAAGGTCGTCATGGTGTTCCTCGGCAGGGCGGAGACAGGATCGGCAGCAGGTGGCTGCAGTGCAGCAAATTCGATAATCTAGCGCATGCGCCCGCGAGCCGCAAATCCACGACGGACCCGCCGCCCGTGGCCTGCGGCACTGCGCTATCATCACAGGAACTCTGGAGCTTCCCGTGTTACTGCAAAAAGACATCAATCCCGCCCTCAATACCGTGACGGCTTACGGGGAACACCACCTGGAGATCAACCGCGTCCGCTTCGAGACCGCAGTCTGTTTCGGCCCCGAAGGCCCGGTACGCAGCCTGGATCTGCGCACCGCCGCCGACATCGACGCGGCTTTCCTCAAAGCCCTGATCGGCCTGGACGAACTGGTCCGGGATCCTCTGGCTTTTCTGGACGACACGCCCCCCACCCTGCCCCATGACGCTCCCGAAGTGTTGCTGATCGGCACGGGCGCGGGGCAGACTTTTCTTTCCCCCGAGGTCACGCGCCCGCTGCTGCAACTGGGCATCGGCGTCGAGACCATGACCACCCAGGCCGCCGCTCGAACCTACAACATCCTCATGTCCGAGGAACGACGCGTCCTGGCCCTGCTGCTTCCTGGAGACTCCCACGCATGAACGCCATTGTGACCGGCCGCCCCCTGCCCGCCCTGAATGCCCCGTCCACGCACGGCCCCTTCGATTCCGTATCGCTGCGGGGCAAACCATTTGTTCTGTATTTCTACCCCAAGGACAACACCCCCGGCTGCACGACCGAATCACAAAATTTCCGCGACCTGCACGAACAATTCAAAGCGATCGACTGCCAGATCTACGGCATCTCCCGCGATTCCCTGGGCTCGCACGAGAATTTCACCGAAAAGCAGAGCCTGCCCTTCGCCTTGATCTCGGACGCCGATGAGACACTGTGCGAACTCTTTGGGGTCATCAAGATGAAAAACATGTACGGCAAGCAGGTGCGCGGCCTGGATCGCAGCACCTTTCTGATCGACCGTCAGGGCGTGCTGGTCCAGGAATGGCGCAGCGTCCACGTCCCCGGCCATGCCGAGGAAGTCCTGCAAGCCGCACGCAACCTGGCCGCCTGAGCCCCCTACAGGAACCTTCATGCCCCTTCCGAAACCGCCGGCCCGCCTGGGCGCCTCCGTCGAGCCGACTTCGGCCGCCCCGATTCAGAACCCCATTGCCGCGACCCGGCTGCCAACCCCGCCGGCCAGCCAGCCGGACACGCCGGCAGCGGCAGCGGCAGCGGCAGCGCCCGCCCGGCGAAACCGCCAGGTCGCCGCGATCCTGTCCAGGCCTGCGCCATCGGCCCCTGCCCCGGCATCATCCGTCGCGGCTCCGGCGTCCACCCCCGCCCAAACACCCGTCCCGACCCGGACGCCTGCCCGGGTTCCAACACCAGCTGCAAAATCGCCTGTGGCGGAGCCCGCCGAAGCCCCGGTATCCCGACATCGATCCACCCCGATCGCCGAAGCCCCGGCCAAAAGCCCGGCGGCGGACAAGGATCCGACCGCGGGCAACGCCAAGGCCCGTTCGCGGCGCCTGCCCGCGACCCAGCGCAAGCTGTTCGTACTGGACACCAACGTCCTTCTGCACGACCCCACGTCGCTGTTCCGCTTCGCCGAACACGACGTCTTCCTGCCCATGATCGTGCTCGAAGAACTCGACCACCAGAAAAAGGGGATGTCGGAAGTCGCGCGCAACGCCCGCCAGGTCAGCCGCTATCTCGACGAGCTGGTCGGCACGGCGGACCTGACAAAGGGCGTTCCGCTGGATGCATTGGGCAATATAGACGCACTGGGATCGCTTTTTTTCCAGACCCGCCCCACCGAAGCGCACCTGCCGCTGGAACTGCCGATGGGCAAGGCGGACAACGTCATCCTCAGCATCGTCCACGGTCTGCGCAAGCAATCCCCGAAGCGCGAGATCGTGCTGGTCTCGAAGGACATCAACATGCGCCTGAAGGCGCGTGCCCTGAACCTGCCCGCCGAAGACTATCTGAACGACCATGTCCTGGACGATTCCGACCTGCTGTATGACGGCATCATGCCGCTGCCGGAAAATTTCTGGACACGGCACGGCAAGAACATCGAATCCTGGCAGCAAAACAGCCTGACCTGGTACCGCGTGCGTGGCCCGCTATGCAGCCAGTTCATCGTCAACGAGTTCGTGTACTACGAAGGTGACATGCCGCTGGCTGCCCAGGTCCGCGAGGTCACCGGGAAAAGTGCGGTCCTCACCACGCTGCGCGATTTCAGCCACAATAAAAACAGCGTCTGGGGGGTCACGGCACGCAACCGCGAACAGAATTTCGCACTCAACCTGCTGATGAACCCGGATATCGATTTCGTATCCCTGCTAGGGCAGGCCGGCACCGGCAAGACACTGTTGGCGCTGGCCAGCGGGCTGGCCCAGGCCTTCGAAACCAAACGCTACACAGAGATCATCATTACCCGGGCGACCGTGCCGGTCGGCGACGACATCGGCTTTCTGCCTGGCACCGAGGAAGAAAAGATGCTGCCCTGGATGGGGGCACTGGAGGACAACCTGGAAGTCTTGCACCAGGGATCGGGTAGCACGGTCAGCACCACCAGCAATGGTCAGGAATGGAACAAGACCCCGGCCATGGATCTGATCCGCTCACGCATCAAGGTCAAGTCCATGAACTTCATGCGCGGGCGTACCTTCCTGAATAAATTCCTGATCATCGACGAGGCCCAGAACCTGACGCCCAAGCAGATGAAGACGCTGATCACCCGGGCAGGCCCCGGCACCAAAATCGTCTGCCTGGGCAATATCGCGCAAATCGACACACCCTACCTGACCGAAGGCAGCTCCGGCCTGACCTACGTCGTGGATCGGTTCAAGGGCTGGCCGCACGCGGGGCACATCACGCTGCAGCGCGGCGAACGCTCACGCCTGGCCGATTATGCCAGCGATGCCCTCTGACATGACGGACTCGACACGCGCAGCCCTGCCCCTGGCGTTCACGCTGGGGGATGCCGCAGGTATCGGCCCGGAACTGATCGTGCGTCTGTTCGCCGAAGGCCTGCCCCATCCGGCGGTGGTCTATGGGGACATCGGCGCCCTGGAACGGACCTGTCGCGCAATGGGACTGGATGATCGTCTGGAGATCCGGGCGATCGACCACCCCGGCCAAGGCACGACGGGGGCAGTGATCGGGGTGCTCAACCGCTGGCAGGCCCTGCCCGCCGACCTGCCGTGTGGGCGCGAGGACCCGCGCGCGGGCCGCGGCGCCTACGAGTACCTGTGCCACGCCATCGACGATGCGCGGGCCGGGCTGCTACGGGCGCTGGTCACCGCGCCGCTGCACAAGGGCGCCATGCACGCCGGCGGCATCGACTACCCAGGCCACACAGAGATCCTGGCGGAACGCACCGGCACCACAGACTACGCCATGATGCTCGCCAATGACGAACTGCGGGTCCTGCTGGTCACCATCCATATCGCCCTGGCCGACGTCCCCGCCGCCATCGATCGGATGGCCGAGCTGCACGCCATCCGGCTGGCTCATCTGGCGTGCCGGATGGCCGGCATCGCCAGGCCGCGCATCGCTGTGGCCGGGCTCAACCCCCATGCGGGCGAAGGCGGCGTCTTCGGCACCGAGGAAGCCCGCCACATCGTTCCGGCCATCGAACAGGCCCGCGCCGAAGGACTGGATGCCTCCGGCCCCTGGCCGGGGGACACGGTCTTCATGCGGGCGCGCAAGGGCGAATTCGACATCGTGGTCGCCCAGTACCATGACCAGGGCCTGATCCCGGTGAAGTACCTGGGGCTGGACGACGGGGTGAACGTGACAGTCGGCCTGCCGTTCGTCCGCACCAGTGTGGACCATGGCACGGCCTTCGACATCGCCGGCAAGGGCATCGCCGACCCGGCGTCGCTACGAGCCGCCATGCGGATGGCGCTGCGAATGACCCAGGACACGGAATAACCCGCAGCCAACCGCCCCTGGAAATCGGGCGGGTTTGGAACGCCGGGGTTCAAGGCCCGAGTCCGGTATTGCACCGGGCTCGGGCTTTTTATCAGAATCCCGGATTGCCCGAGAAATTCAGGAAACGCGTGCTCGAGCCCTGGAAGGTCAGGCGCACGGTCCCGATCGGGCCGTTACGCTGCTTGCCGATGATGATTTCGGCCGTGCCCTTGTCCGGAGAATCCGGATTGTAGACCTCGTCCCGGTAAATAAAGATAATCACGTCGGCATCCTGCTCGATGGCACCGGATTCCCGCAGGTCGCTCATCACCGGACGCTTGTTGGGACGCTGCTCCAGACTGCGGTTCAGCTGCGACAACGCGACCAGCGGGCAGTTCAGTTCCTTCGCCAGACTTTTCAGCGAACGGCTGATTTCGGAGATCTCCGTCGCGCGGTTTTCCCCGCCGCTACCGGACATCAGCTGGATATAGTCGATGATGATCATCCCCAGTTGGCCGCACTGGCGCGACAGACGCCGCGCCCGGGCACGAACTTCCATCGACGTCAGCGCCGGGGTCTCGTCGATGTAGATCTGCGCCTGCTCGACCTTCTGCACGGCATGCGTCAGGCGTGGCCAGTCGTCCTGGTTCAATTTGCCCGTGCGCATGCGGTGCTGGTCCAGCATGCCGACCGAGCCGATCATGCGCATGGCCAGCTGCACGGCGCCCATTTCCATGGAAAACACCGCGACCGGCAGGCCCTGCTCGATGGCGACGTGCTCGCCGATGTTCATGGAAAACGACGTCTTGCCCATGGACGGGCGACCCGCCACGATGACCAGATCCCCTGGCTGCAGACCCGAGGTCATGCGGTCCAGGTCGTTGAACCCGGTGGGCACCCCGGTGACGTCGGAATCACCTTCGCGGTGGTAGAGCTCGTCGATACGCTCGACCACTTGCGCCAGCAGCGGCCGGATTTCCTGGAACCCAGCCATGCCGCGCGCGCCTTCCTGGGCGATCTGAAAGACCCGGGATTCGGCCTCGTCCAAAATCTGCCGGGCTTCCTTGCCCTGCGGATTGAAAGCAGCCGAAGAGATCTCGTCGGCAATCGACACCAGTTTGCGCAGCATCGAGCGCTCGCGCACGATCTCCGCATACCGGCGGATGTTGGCTGCGGACGGCGTGTTGTGGGCCAGCGCGTTCAGATATGGCAGGCCACCGCTGTCGTCGGCCTTGCCGGCCGTGGTCAATGACTCGTGGACCGTGATCACGTCGGCTGGCCGGGCCAGCCCCACCAGCCGGGTGATATGCTGCCAGATCAGGCGGTGATCGAAGCGATAGAAATCGTCTTCCGTCAGGACGTCGGCAACCCGGTCGAACGCTGCATTGTCCAGCAGCAGTCCCCCCAGCACCGACTGCTCGGCCTCGATGGAATGCGGCGGCACCCGCAGGTAATCCAGTTGGCTGTCGGCTTCGATCTCCACCTTGGTGTCCTCGGAATCAATGAAAAAAGGCCGGCATGGCGCCGGCCTTTTCAGAGGTGCCTCTGCCATTCCCGCAGAGGGAATGTAGCACGGCGCCGGATGGCGATCAGGCCATCTCGCCCTGCACGGTCAGGGTGATGTCGGCCACCACGTCGGCGTGCAACGCGACCTGCAGCGGGAACTCACCCACGGCCTTGATGGCGCCGTCCGGCATGCGGACCTGACCCTTGTGCACGCCGGTGAAACCGGCGTTATGCAGGGCAGCGGCCACGTCCATGTTGGTGACGGAACCAAACAGACGACCGTCGACACCGGCCTTCTGGCTGATGATCAGCGCGTAGCCGTGCAGCGTCTCGGCCATCGCCTGCGCGGCGGCCAGCTTTTCGGCCTGGTGCTTTTCGAGTTCCGCGCGGCGGGCTTCGAATTCCTTCAGGGCCGCTTCGGTGGCGCGGCGGGCGATCTTTTGCGGGATCAGGTAGTTGCGGGCATAGCCGTCACGCACGCGGACCACTTCACCCAAATTCCCGAGATTGACGACTTTTTCAAGCAGAATGACTTGCATGACAGGGGACCTCGGATCAGTTGTGGTTGTCGGTGTACGGCAACAGGGCCAGGAACCGCGCACGCTTGATCGCGGTGTCCAGCTGGCGCTGATAGTGCGCCTTGGTGCCGGTCAGACGAGCCGGGATGATCTTGCCGTTTTCCTGGATGAAATCGCGCAGGGTGTCCAGGTCCTTGTAGTCGATCTCTTCGACCTTGGCGACCGTGAAGCGGCAGAACTTGCGCCGCTTGAACAACGGGTTCTGTTGCCCGAATTTGCGTTTTTCTTTCGACTTCTTGAAGTAAGCCATGATGTTTGCCTTTGTCTGGTTCCGGGCCTGGCCCGGTGGGTTCATTCAGTGTGCTTGCACGATCTGCTGGATATGCAACACCAGCCGATCCGATCCTTGTCGCTGCGGGGCCAGAAATCCGACGATCCGTACCTGACTGCCCACAGGGGACTTGGCCAGGGCCAGCGCGGGATCTCCGAAGGCCACCGCGTTCAGTCCCAGTGTTACCTTGCGGGACAGGCCGGCTTCGAGAACCTGGGATTCGTGCTCCATTCGCATCCGCAGCACCGGCAGGCCTGCCGGTGTGTGGCGCAAGGGCTCGATTTCAACCAGGTGCGCCGCCAGCTCGACACGGTTCACGGATCGCGCAAGCGCCGGATCAGGAATTCGAGGATTCGACGGAGGAGGCCTTGCGGGCTTCTTCGCGTTCGACCGACTTCATCATGATCGAAGGTTCGGTGTGCGCGTGCTTGGTCTTGGCGAACAGGTGGCGCAGGATCGCGTCGTTGTAGCGGAACGAGTGCTCCAGTTCGTCGAGGGCGGCCTGGCCGCATTCGATGTTGAAGCAGACGTAGTGAGCCTTGACGAGCTTCTGGATCGGGTAGGCCAGCTGGCGGCGACCCCAGTCTTCGACACGATGGATCTGACCGCCGTGGGTTGTGACCATGGCTGAATAGCGCTCGATCATGGCGGGCACCTGCTCGCTCTGATCGGGATGCACGATAAACACTACTTCGTAGTGGCGCATGAATGACTCCTTAAGGATATCTGCGATGTTGACAGACAGCCCGTCGGCACTGGGATTCCAGTCATCTTCAAAAATGACCACCAGGCACGATCGAGCAAGTAACCCGGCATTCTAGCACAAGCAATCGGCAATCAGTGGCTGCGCACCATCGCATACGCCGAATGATTGTGGATCGACTCGAAATTTTCCGCCTCGACCTCGTAGGCGGTCACGCCGGGCAGGCGCTGCAGCATCACGGCCACGTCGCGCACCAGGTCTTCGACGAACTTCGGGTTTTCATAAGCGCGCTCCGTGACGAATTTTTCATCGGCGCGCTTGAGCAGGCCCCAGAGTTCGGACGAGGCCTGTGCCTCGATGCGCCGGATCAGATCGTCGAGCGCCGGGGCCCGATCGGCCTCGCAATCCACGCGCACCGTGACGTGCGAACGCTGATTGTGCGCGCCGTATTCCGAAATCGCCTTTGAGCACGGGCACAGGCTGGTCACCGGCACCTGCACGGACAGGGAAAACCGGGGCGACCGCCCCCGCTGAGCGCGCACGACCCAGCCAACCTGATAATCCAGCAGGCTGCGCACGCCGGAAACAGGGGCCGATTTTTCCACGAAATACGGAAAGCGGGCCGTCATGTCGCCGGCGTCGGCCTGCAGCAGATCCAGCATGGCCTGCGCCATGGCGCACATCGATGCCGGTGTCATCGGCTCGGCGCGGTGGGCTTCCAGCAGCGCGATGAAACGCGACATATGGGTGCCCTTTTCCTCGGCCGGCAAGGCGACGGTCATTTCCCAATCTGCGATGGTGGCCTGCGGCTGCGCGGCGCCCGCCACCAGCAGGGGGTGGCGCACGCCGCGCACACCGACCCGCTGAATGGCGATATGGCGCGTATCGGCACTGCTTTGCACGTCCGGCATGGCGATGACCGCCGGATCCAGCACGGTGTTCATGAACTTGTCCTTTCCAAACGTTGGCGTATCGACGCCTCGATCCCTCGGGCATCGAGGCCGAGCCCGGCCAGGATCGCCTTCTGGTCCCCGTGATCGATGAATTCATCCGGCAGGCCCAGCTGCAGGACCGGGCGAATGATCGCATCCCGGTTGAAGTATTCCACAACTGCGCTGCCGGCGCCGCCCATGACCGCGGCTTCCTCGATCGTCACGAACAGGCGGTGCGTGCCCGCCAGTTGCGCCAGCAAAGCCTCGTCCAGCGGTTTGACGAAGCGCATGTCCACCAGCGTGGCATCCAGCGCCTCGGCGGCTTGCGCAGCCTGCGGCAGCAGGGTGCCGAACACTAGCAAGGCGACGTCCCGCCCCTGCCGCCGGACGACCGCGCGGCCGATCTCGACAGGTTCCAGGTTGTCACCCGGCTCGGCGCCGCAGCCCGCACCACGCGGGTAGCGCACCGCCGCAGGGCCAGGATGCAGATAACAGGTATTGAGCAGCAGGCGCGCCTCGAGTTCGTCCGATGGAGTGGCCACCACCATGTTCGGGATGCAGCGCAGATACGCGATGTCATAGTTGCCGGCGTGGGTGGCGCCATCGGCGCCGACGATGCCGGCACGATCCAGGGCGAAGGTGACGTCCAGATTCTGCAGCGCCACATCATGGATCAGTTGATCATAGCCACGCTGCAGGAATGTGGAATAGATCGCGACGACGGGCTTGCAACCCTCGCATGCCAGGCCGGCGGCAAAGGTCACGGCGTGCTGCTCGGCAATGCCCACATCGAAATAGCGCCGGGGGAAACGGCGTTCGAACTCGACCAGCCCGCTGCCCTCGCGCATGGCGGGCGTAATGCCCACCAGCCGCGTATCGGCTGCGGCCATGTCGCACAGCCAGCGGCCGAACACCTGGGTGAAGGTCTGGCGAGCGGGTTGCGCGGGCTTCTGGATGCCGATCGACGGGTCGAATTTGCCCGGCCCGTGATAGAGCACGGGGTCGGCTTCCGCCAATTTGTAGCCCTGGCCCTTGCGCGTGACGACGTGCAGGAACTGCAGGCCGCGCAAGGCGCGCAGGTTTTCCATCGTGGGGATGAGGACCTCCAGGTCGTGGCCGTCGATCGGCCCCATGTAGTTGAACCCGAGTTCCTCGAACAGCGTGGCAGGCGACAGCATGCCCTTGGCGTGGCCTTCGAGCTTGCGCGCCAGCGTCAGCACCGGCGGCACGTGCTGCAGCATCGCGCGCCCCATGTTTTTCGCACGCGCATAGAACTGCCCCGACAGCAAGCGCGCGAAATAGTAGTTCAACGCGCCGACCGGCGGCGAGATCGACATGTCGTTGTCGTTGAGCACCACCAGCAGATTCACATCGGGCGTCACGCCGGCGTTGTTCAGCGCCTCGAAGGCCATGCCGGCGCTCATGGCGCCGTCGCCGATCACGGCGATGTGCTGGCGGTCGAGCCCGGCATTGCGCGCCGCCACCGCCATCCCGAGCGCGGCCGAGATCGACGTGGACGAGTGCGCCGTGCCGAATGCGTCGTAGGGAGACTCGCTGCGCTTGGGAAAACCCGAGATGCCGCCATGCTGGCGCAGCCCGGCCATGGCATCGCGCCGGCCGGTCAGGATCTTGTGCGGATAGGATTGGTGGCCCACGTCCCAGATCAGGCGATCGTCCGGCGTGTTGAAGACATAATGCAGCGCCAGGGTGAGTTCCACCGTCCCCAGGTTCGACGACAGGTGCCCGCCGGTGCGCGCCACCGAATCCAGCACGAACGCACGCAATTCCACCGCCAGATCCTTCAGTGCGCGCCGATCCAGGCGACGCAGATCGGCGGGCGAGTCGATCTCTTCCAGTAGAGTTGTTGTCATGATGCTTTCAGTCATTGCTGCGCGGCCGATCAATGCGTGCGGCCGATGATGTAATCGGCCAGTTCCCGCAGTCGGCACGCCGAAGGGCCGAGCGGCAGCAGCGCGCCGTGCGCCGCCTCGCGCAGATTCAGCAGCAGTTCGCGGGAACCATCCAGTCCCATGATGGACACATAGGTGGGCTTGCCCTGCGCGGCATCCTTGCCGGCGGTCTTGCCCAGCGTCGCCGAATCAGCCGTCACGTCGAGAATATCATCCACGACCTGAAACGCCAGCCCCATCGCCGAGGCATAGGTTTCCAGGCCCGTGCGCACGGTCGAACTGGCCCCTGCCACCACACCGCCCAGCAGCACGCTGGCTTCGAGCAATGCGCCTGTTTTCATGCGGTGCATGCGCTGCAGCGCCTCGATCGGCAGGGGCTGCCCGACGCTGGCGCAGTCGATGGCCTGCCCCCCCACCATGCCGTCGCTGCCAGCCGCGCGCGCAAGCAGTTGCACGGCCTGCACAATCAGCGCCGGCGCGATCGGCATCTGCGCAAGACAATCGAACGCCAGCGGCTGCAGGGCATCGCCCGCCAGCATGGCCAGCGCTTCGTCGTCGAACTGCCGATGAACCGTCGGGCGGCCGCGCCGCATATCGTCATTATCCATGCAGGGCAGATCGTCGTGGATCAGGGAATACGCATGGATGAGTTCGACCGCGGCCGCAGCGCCATCCAGTGCGAGTTCCTGGGCGCCCGCCGCCACGCCGGGCATGTGGCTGGCCTCGCCCGCCGCATGCACCAGGGCGGCGCGCACACGCTTGCCCGGACCGAGCACGGCATAGCGCATCGCTTCGTGCAAACGCGCGGGACCCGCGTCCTCGATGGGAGGCAGCAGTTCGTCCAGGACGGCGCCGGTGCGCTCTACGGTATCCTGCAACCATTGTTCAAAACCGCCCTGTGCCGGACTCATGACGCGTCCTGGTCGTTGGCGCCGGCAAAGGGTTCCAGCAACTGGCCCTGCAGCACCTGGACCTGCTGTTCGGCGGCCTCGAGCCGCTGCTGGCATACGCGCGCCAGCGCGACACCACGCTGATACAGGGCGATGGATTCCTCCAGCCCCAGCGTGCCATCGCTCATGCGGCCGGCCAGCGACTCGAGCTCGGCCAGCGCCGATTCGAAGTCCTGCGGCAATGCCTCTTCGGGTTGCGCCACATCCGCGCGCAACGAGTTTTGATCGTCGACCATGGGGGTTTCGTCTTTGGGTTCCAGACTGGATTGTACGAGAACCCCGACGCGCCATGAAACCGCTTTTTCCGGTGTTTTTGGGCTGAGGTACAATTTTGGCCCCTGCCAGCCGTGGCATTTTTGGCCGGCCGGCTCCTTTCCCGCAGGGGGAACCATGAGCTACCCAACCATCCCTTCCGGTGCGGATCTGGCCAGCCAGCTTCCCGTACGGCATTATTTCGACCCTGCGATCCTGGAACAGGAACGCGCACGGATCTTCGCCCACAGTGCACGCTACGTCGGGCATGAACACATGGTCCCGGAACCGGGCGACTGGCGCACCCTGACCCACGAAGGCGGCGGACGCGTGCTGCTGCGCGACCGTCATGACATCCGCCTGCTGTCCAACGTATGCCGCCATCGCCAGGCCCTGATGCTGGGCAGCCAGACTGGCCGCGACACATCCTGCGCCTCGGGCAATCTGTGCCAGACGGGCGGGCGCATCTTGTGCCCGGTGCACCACTGGAGCTACGACACCCAGGGCCAGTTGCTGGACGCCCCCTTGTTCCCCGAGAAGCCGGACCTAAAGCTGGCCGAGTTCCCGCTGCAACGCTGCCATGGCCTGCTGTTTGAAGGTCCGCGCAACGTCAGCCAGGACCTGGGCGGCCTGTTCGCCCGCCCGGAATTCGATTTTTCCGACTACCAGCTGGACCACGTCGAAGTCCATGCCTGCCACTACAACTGGAAGACCTTCATCGAGGTCTACCTGGAGGACTATCATGTCGGCCCCTTCCACCCGGGGCTCGGGCAGTTCGTGACCTGCGACGACCTGAGCTGGGAATTCGGCGAGTTCCACAGCATGCAGCGCGTGGGCGTCAATCAGGCGCTGGGCCAGCCAGGTACCCAGGTGTACCGGCAGTGGCATGATCGTCTGTTGCAATACCGATCCGGGGCGACACCCGATTTCGGCGCCATCTGGGTGACCTATTTCCCCACCCACATGATCGAGCTCTACCCGCACGTGCTGGTGCTGTCCACGCTACACCCGGTCGGCCCGCAGGAAACGGTCAACGTCATCGAGTTCTATTACCCCGAGGAGATCGTGGCCTTCGAGCGCGAGTTCGTCGACGCGCAACGGGCCGCCTATCTGGAAACCGCCATCGAGGACGACGAAATCGGGGAACGGATGGATGCCGGGCGCCGCGCCCTGATGGAACGCGGCACCAGCGAATGCGGACCCTACCAAAGTCCGCTGGAAGACGGCATGGCGCACTTCCATGCCTGGTACCGCCGGATGATGAACAGCATTGACGGTTTGCAGGCGTAGCCCGCGCATTGCACGGATCAGTTGCCGCGCGCCACGGGCCGGCTGGAATCGCTGCACCATTCGCTCCAGGATCCGGGATACAGGGCCGAGCCGCGCAGGCCGGCCAGTTCCATCGCAAACACGTTATGGCACGCAGTGATGCCGGATCCGCACTGATGCACGATGCCATGATCCAGCCGGTCACCCAGCAACGACTCGAATTCCTGGCGCAGGCGGGCCGGTGATTTGAAATGCCCATCAGGTTCGACATTCAGGGCAAAGGGTCGGTTCACGGCACCAGGGATATGCCCGCCAACGGGGTCGATGGACTCGGCCTCGCCGCTGTAGCGATCCGGCGCCCGGGCGTCGAGCACGGTAAAGCGGGGTTCGTCGAGATTGGCCAGCACGGCCCGCGCATCGACCACCGGCATGGACGGCTTGCCCGATGACGCCAGGCTTTGCACGGCCTGCGCCTCGCTGACCGAGGCGGTCCGCACCCCGGTTTCGATGCCTGCGCCCAGAGCCTGCCACGCGGCCCAGCCACCATCGAGCACGGACACGGAGTCATGCCCGAGCCAGCGCAGCATCCACCACAGGTGCGCGGCGAACATGCTGTTGCTGGCGTCGTAGACGACCACGTCCGAACGCGCCGTTAGTCCCTGAGCGCGCAGCAACGCCGCCAAATCCGCCCGATCGGGCAAAGGATGACGACCGTTGTGACCCGTACGCAACGCGGACAACTGCGTTTCATGATCCAGATACAAGGCGCCGGGAATATGGCCCGCCTCGTAGGCCCGACGGCCGGCATGATGATCCGCCAGATCATGGCGCACGTCGAAAACCAGGCAACCTGGCCGGGCCAGACGATCGCGCAGGGTTTCGGCTTGAATCAGTAAGTCGGTCATGATGGATTGGTCTCCTGGGTCGTCTGCGAAATCCCTAACTGTGACGCAGCCGCATCCCGACCCCGCAGGGTACGGGACTCGGAGTGCGTGCGCCAGACCGACAGCAGCCCGGAGCCGATGATCAGCGCGATGCCGGTCCAGGCCAGCGGCGCCAGTCGATCACCCCAAAACACGATGCCAATCAGGGCGGCAAAGATGATGGTCATGTACTGCAGCGCCGCCGTCAACAGGGTTGACCCCAGTCCGAACGCCCGTGTCATGGTCAGCTGCCCCACCAGGCCCGCCAGGCCCAGCCCGGTCAGCGCCAGCAGGGCCAGGGGGTTGGACGTGTGCCAGCCCTGAAACGCGATGCCCACAATGCCGCTGATGCACACCCCGGTGGAAAACAACAGCACGGTGCGCCATTCCGGCTCACCGATCTGGCCCAGCTGACGAATCTGCATCATGGCGATCGCGGCCAGACAGCCCGCCCCAAGCCCCATCAGCGCGGCGAACCATTGATCGTGCTCGATACTGGGCCGCAGGATGCCCAGCACCCCCAAAAAGCCGGCGAGAACAGCCAGCACCCGCACCGGATCGCGCTGGGCGCCGCCAAAGAACAACAGCCATCCGGCAATGAACAGAGGTGCCGTGTAATTGAGGCTGGTAGCAGTGGGCAGCGGCAAATAAAACAGCGCGTAGAACCCCAGCCACATGGATGTGATCCCACTGAGGTTGCGCCAGACGTGCAGGCGCCAGCTGGGGGGCCGGATCGTCCGCCGGGTGGAGCGCGCCCAGAAGAACAGCAACAGGACGGACGGAATGCCGCGAAACAGGACGATTTCCGGGAGAGTGGCGCCCAGGTCGGCCGCCACCTTCACGAAAGCCCCCATCGTGGCGAACATTGCGCAGGCCAGCAACATCCACAAAGACTGCATGTTCGTCACCACAACAAGGAACCGCCCGGAAAGCCGATACTATACACTTTGGGCACATGAAAACCCGACTCGCGGAGCCGTCTTTCAAATGAAAAGAATCTTTCTGTTTCTCGTGACCAATATGGCGGTGATGCTGGTGCTCAGCATCACCATGAACCTGCTGGGCGTCGGCCGCTACCTGACGGCCAACGGCATCAACCCGGCGCAGCTGCTGATCTTCGCGGCCGTGATCGGCTTCGGAGGCTCCTTCATCTCTCTGCTGATGAGCAAATGGATGGCCAAGACCAGCACCGGCGCCCACGTCATCGACCCCAGGGCACCAGGCGGCCGGCGGGAGGCATGGCTGGTGGAAACCGTGCACCAGCTGGCGGATCGCGCCGGCATCGGCCGTCCTGAAGTCGCCATCTACGAAGGCGCACCCAACGCCTTTGCCACCGGGGCATTCCGCAACGAGGCCCTGGTCGCCGTCTCGACCGGCCTGCTGGAATCCATGACCGAAGAAGAGGTCACGGCAGTGCTGGGACATGAAGTCGCCCACGTCGCCAACGGCGACATGGTGACCCTGACCTTGATCCAGGGCGTCGTCAACACCTTCGTGATCTTCCTTTCACGCGCGGTCGGATATTTCATCGACCGGGCCGTCCTGAAGAACGAACGCGATGTCGGCATCGGCTATTACATCAGTGTCTTCGTCTGCGAGATCCTGTTCGGCGTGATCGCCTCGATCATCGTGGCCTGGTTTTCCCGCCAGCGGGAATTCCGGGCGGATGCCGGTTCGGCCCATCTGCTGGGCGCCCGCGAACCCATGATTCGCGCGCTGGCGCGCCTGGGTGGCGTCGAAGCGGGCGAGCTGCCGAAATCATTCCAGGCCGCCGGCATCACAGGCGGCGCGATCGGTGCGCTCTTTGCCTCGCATCCCCCGATCGAACAACGCATCGAGGCCCTGCGCCGTCAACAAGGTTGAACCACCTGACCGGCCATGCGTGAACTTCAGGTCATCCTCGCCTTTAGCGGCTTCATTGCGCTGCTGTTGTGGGGTGTCCACATGGTCCAGACTGGCGTCCAGCGTGCCTTCGGCAAGTCGCTGGGCCTCTGGATGGGGCGCGCCATGGGCTCGCTGCCGAAAGCCTTCGGCACCGGACTGGTGATCACGGCCGCCATCCAGAGCAGCACCGCCACCGGACTGATGATCACGGGCTTCGCCATCGACGGTCTGGTGTCGCTGGTGCCCGGCCTGGCGGCCATGCTGGGCGCCAACGTCGGCACGACCCTGATCGTCCAGGCGCTGTCCTTCAACCCCACCGCTCTGGCGCCCGGCCTGGTGCTGGCCGGGGTCTGGATGTTCCGCCACTATGCCCCGGGGCGCACGCGCGACCTGGGGCGCACCTTCATTGGCCTGGGCTTGGTGCTGCTGTCTCTGAACGAACTGGTCACCATGTTCGAGCCGCTGAAAAGCGCTCCCATGCTCGGCACGGCGCTGGGTGCCCTGGGCGACACGCCGCTGATCGCGCTGCTGGCCAGCACGGCTCTGACCTGGGCCTCGCATTCCAGCGTCGCCGTCGTGGTGCTGATCATGTCGCTCGCGCACCACGGGCTGGCGGACCCGCAGTTGGCCTATGCCCTGGTGCTGGGCGCCAACCTGGGGACCGCCATCAATCCGGTGCTGGAAGGCGACCACGACGACAACCCCGCATCCCGGCGTCTGCCGATCGGCAATCTGGGTACCCGCATCGCGGGTTGTCTGGTGGGCATGATCCTGCTGCCCTGGTCAAAAGACATCATGAATGCGCTGGGCAGCGACCCTGCCCACGGGGTGGCCAACTTTCACCTGATCTTCAACCTGGTGGTGGCGGCCTGCTTCATGCCGGCCCTGAAGCCCTACGCCCACCTGCTGCAGCGCTTTCTGCCGCAGCGCATCAATCCGGATGATCCGGCCCGCCCTCGTTACCTGGACGAATCCGCCCACGAGGTCCCGGCCGTCGCCCTGGGGCAGGCGGCGCGCGAGGCCCTGCGCCTGACGGACCTGCTGCGTGAATCCCTGCAACTGACCCAGCGCGCCCTGCTGCACGAGGACAACGCCGCGGTCGCTCGCGCGCGCTATCTGAATGGCGCCATCGGGCAGCTGGACCAGTCCATCACCACCTATCTGGCGACCCAGGACCAGGAAAGCCTCAGTCCGGACGACGAACAGTATCTGAAGTCCATCCTGACCTTCTCCACGAACGTCGCCCACGCAGCCAGTGCCTTGGGGACTGGCCTGCTGAGCCACGCCAGCCACCTGAACAAGAAACACTGGGCACTGGACGCGGAACAGCAGGCGGAACTCAACGAGACGCTGGACCGCCTGCAGCGTAATCTGCGGCAGACAGCAGCCCTGTTCGTATCCGCCGACCGCCAGGCCGCCCGCACGCTGGCATTCGAAAAGGACGTTTTTCGCGATCTGGAGGCCAAGGCCGCCGAACGCCACCTGGAACGCCTCAAGCTCGGCCGCATCGATGCGGCCGACGTGGGGGCCTTCTATCTGGAAATCCTGCGCGACGCGGGCGGCGTGAACGCCTATCTGGTCAATGCCGCCGCCTATCCGATCCTGGCGCGCTTCGGCGAACTGCGCCCCAACCGGCTACGCGAGGCGCGCTGAATCAACCGGATCGCGAACGACGATGCGGACGGGCCGGGCGCGGGGCCATCGCGCCCGGACGATCAGTGCGCCTCGCCCCAATTGCGGCCCACGCCGACCTCGGCCACCAGCGGGACCGCCAGCTCCGCCACCCCGGCCATCAGCTGCGGCACCCGTTCGCGCAGACGCTCGACCTCGTCGGGCACCGCATCGAACACCAATTCGTCGTGCACCTGCATCACCATGAGGCTGCGCAGGCCTTCGGCCGATAACCAGTCCTGCACCGACACCATGGCCATCTTGATCAGATCCGCCGCCGTGCCCTGCATCGGCGCATTGATGGCGGCGCGCTCGGCCGCAGCCGCACGAGGCCCCTTCGCGCCAGCCAGTTCCGGGAAATACAGGCGCCGCCCGAAAACCGTTTCCACATAGCCCTGCTCGCGCGCCTGCCGGCGAATGCGGTCCATGTAGTCGGCTACCCCGGGATAGCGCATGAAATAGCGGTCGATGTAGGATTTCGCCGCCGCGCGGGTGATGCCCAGGTTCGAGGCCAGGCCGAATTCCCCCATCCCGTAGATAAGGCCGAAATTGATCGCCTTGGCCGCGCGTCGATGTTCCGCATCGACCTGATCCAGTGCCAGGCCGAAGACCTCGGCCGCAGTGGCGCGGTGGATGTCCTGGCCCTCGGCGAACGCGCGGCGCAAGTTGGCATCGCCCGACACGTGCGCCATCACGCGCAATTCGATCTGGGAATAATCCGCCGAAACGATGCTGCCCAGGCTGGAGACGAAAGCGGTCCGGACGCGCCGGCCCTCGGCGGTGCGTACAGGGATGTTTTGCAGGTTCGGATCCGAGGACGCCAGGCGCCCGGTGACCACCGCCGCCTGCGCATACCGCGTATGCACCCGCCCGGTGCGGGCATTGATCATGCGCGGCAGCTTGTCGGTATAGGTGGATTTCAGCTTCGCGATTCCCCGGTAATCCAGCAACAGACGCGGCAGCGGATAGTCGGCCGCCAGCCGGGTCAGGACCTCCTCGTCTGTAGAAGGCGCACCGCCTGCGGTCTTGCGCAATACCGGCAGCTGCATCCGCTCGAACAGGATCTCGCCCAACTGCTTGGGTGAATTCAGGTTGAACGGCTGGCCGGCCAGGGCATGCGCCTGGGCCTCCAGGTCGATCATCTGCTGGCCCAGTTCGTGGCTCTGCCGCGCCAGCACCTGCGCGTCGATGGCGACGCCATTGCGCTCGACGCGCGTCAGCACATCGGACGTGCGCACTTCCAGTTCATAGATCCGCCGCAGACCCGCTTCGGCCTGCACCTTCGGCAGCAGGACCTGATGCAGCCGCAGCGTGAAATCCGCGTCCTCGGCTGCGTAATGGGCTGCGCGTTCCAGATCCACCTCTTCGAAGCCGATCTGACGGGCTCCCTTGCCGCATAGATCCTCGTATGTGGTGCCGGTCAGGCCCAGCCACTGGATGCACAGATCCTGCAGGTTCACACGACGGTGGGACTGCAGCACGTAGGCCTGCAGCATGGTGTCATGCCGCACGCCCCGCAGCGTCAGCCCGTCGTTGGCCAGCACATGGGCATCGTATTTGGCATGGTGCAACAGCTTGGGCGCGTCCGGATTCTCGACCCAGGGGCGTAACTGGTCCAGCACCCAGGCCCGATCGAGCTGTTCGGGCGTTCCAGGCGCGCGATGCCCAACCGGGATATACGCGGCATGCCCGGGCTCGATCGCCAGGGACAGGCCCACCAGCCGGGCGGCCATGGGATCGAGGCTGGTGGTTTCCGTATCCAGCGCGACCAGCGACGCCGCCTGGATCTTCGCCATCCAGCGGGCAAAATGGTCCCGGTCCAGGATGGTTTCGTACTGCAGGGCCTGCGGCCGTTCCTGCGCCACCGGCTCGACCCGTCCATCCTGCAGCGGAATCCGTTCGGGGTCCCCGGTGGCTTCCCGCAGCCAGGTCCGAAAGCCATAGGTCTCGTACAGTCGAAGCAGCGTCTCCTGATCGGGCGCGCGGAATGCCAGCCCAGGGACTTCATGTTCCGGCGGCAACGTGCAATCCAGTTTGATGGTCAGCAGCTCGCGGGTCATGGGAAAGTTCGGGATCGCGGCGCGCAGATTGGCCCCCGCCACCCCCTTGATCTCGTCGGCCCGCGCCACCAGCGTGCCGATGTCGCCAAATTCGTTCAGCCATTTGGCGGCCGTCTTGGGGCCGACCTTGTCCACGCCCGGAATGTTGTCCACGGTGTCGCCCGTGAGCATCAGGTAATCGATGATGCGATCGGGGGGCACGCCGAATTTGCGAATCACACCCTCGCGGTCCTGACGCTCTCCGGACATGGTGTTGATCAGTTCGACCTGATCGTTCACCAACTGCGCCAGATCCTTGTCGCCCGTCGAAATGATGGTATAAAAGCCCTCTTCGGTAGCCTGGCGCGCCAGGGTGCCGATGATATCGTCCGCCTCGACGCCCGGCGTCGAGATGACAGTCCAGCCCAGGGCGGCGGCCGCCTCGTGGATCGGCGCGATCTGCGCCCGCAGATCATCCGGCATCGAGGGGCGATTGGCTTTGTACCGCGGATAGATCGCTTCGCGGAACGACCCCCCCGGCGCATCGAACACGCAGGCGCCATACTGCGCCGCGTCCTTGTAATCGTGCATCAGCCTCCGTAACATGGAGATGACGCCATACAAGGCACTGGTGGGCTCTCCCCGCGCATTGCGCAGATCGGGCATCGCATGATAGGCGCGGTACAGGTAGCTGGACCCATCCACGAGCAACAAGGTTTTTTTCATGACGAACAACAAGACGAAACGAGTTTCGGCAGAACAACAAATTCCCACGATTATTGCAGAGATGCGCGCCGCGGCCGCCGCTTTTCAGAAAATCGGCATGGGCGTCAGTATTTTCGGCAGCGCACGCATCCCTCCCGGCCACCCTTTCTATGATCTGGGCCTGGAACTGGGGGCACGGATCGCCCAACTGGGCGTTCCCGTCATCGCCGGCGGTGGCCCGGGCCTGATGGAAGCCGCCAACCGCGGCGCCTTCAGCGCCGGCGGCCGCAGTGTCGGGCTGAACATCCGCCTGCCGCGCGAAACCACCAACAACCCCTACCAGACCGACAGCCTGCATTTCGAATACTTCAATTCACGCAAGGCGTCCTTCTTCATGCACAGCCTGGCCTACGTGGTGCTGCCGGGCGGCTTCGGCACCCTGGACGAACTCTTCGAGGCCGTCACACTGATCCAGACGATGAAGCAGCCGCCGGCCCCCATCATCCTGGTGGGCACCGCTTTCTGGTCGGGGCTGATCGACTGGATCCGCGACCAACTGGCCCCCAACGGCATGATCGGGCCTTACGACGCGGACTTGCTGGTGATCACCGACGATCTGGACGAGGTCATCCGCCACATCCAGGAAGCCGTCCAGATCGAACCCGACCGCGAACCCGTGCTTCCGGAATAAGGGACAGCAGGACCAAGCCCCCGGCACTCCTTCGGGTAATGCTCGATGCGCCCCGGTGCCCACCTGAGTTAACATCACGCCTTGTTACCGCCGGGCGGAGGACCCCGTTTCCGGCTCCACAGGAGATTCCCTCGATGAAAACCACCTTGCTGGGCGCCGCCCTGCTGATCGCAGCCGGTTTCATTCCCGCCATCGGCTCGGCCGCCGACGCCCCGGAACTGAAAATCGCCACCGAGGCAGGCTACCCTCCGTTCGAATACCGCAATCCCAGCGGCCAGCTGGAAGGCTTTGACATCGACATCGGCAACGAGCTGTGCAAGCGCCTGCAACGCACATGCGTCTGGATCGACCAGTCCTTCGACAGCCTGATCCCGGGCCTGCAGGCCCGCAAATTCGATCTCGCCAATTCCACCATGACGGCCACCGAGGCCCGTAAGAAAGTCATCGACTTTTCCACGCCGATGTACATCGTGCCGGTCAAGCTGCTGGTGAAAAAGGGTAGCGGCCTGGAACCGACCGCCGAATCCCTGAAGGGCAAACGGGTCGGCGTGCAACAGGGCACCACGATGGAAACCTATGCACGCAAGCACTGGGCACCCAAAGAGGTCCAGGTCATCGCCTATCCCAGCTACACCAATGCTTACGTCGACATGAAGGCCGGCCGCCTGGACGCCACATTCCAGGAAGCCCAGAGCGCGGTCGACGGTTTCCTCAGCAAACCCGAAGGCGCCGGCTACGAGCTGGCCTCCATGACGCTGAAGGATCCCATCCTGAACGAACCCATCGCCATGGGCATGCGCAAAGGCAACACGAAACTGGGAACCGAAGTCGACAAGACCCTGAAGGCCATGCTGGCCGACGGCACCATCCAGGGCTTCGCGAAAAAATATTTCGCCAAGGACCTGATCCAGTTTCCCGCCCAATGACCCTATCCGCGCCCTGTGGCGCGGCCTGACACGATCATCATGTTCCTGAACGGCTACGGTCCCCTGCTGCTGCAGGGGACCTGGGTCACCATCCAGCTTGCCCTCCTGTCCCTGGCGGTCGCCGTGGGACTGGGGCTGCTGGGCGCCTGGGCCAAACTGTCCACATCCTGGGGCGCCCGTCTGCTGGCGACGGCCTACACGACCCTGATCCGGGGCGTCCCGGACCTGGTGCTGATGCTGCTGATCTTCTTCAGCCTGCAGATTTACCTGAACGATTTCACCGACCTGCTGGGCATCGACCCCATCGACATCGACCCCTTCGCCGCCGGCGTGCTGACCCTGGGGTTCATCTACGGCGCCTACTTCGCGGAAACATTCCGCGGCGCCTTTATGGCCGTCCCTCATGGGCAGATGGAAGCCGCCACCGCCTACGGCATGCGCGAATTCCAGACATTCCGCCGCGTCCTATTTCCGCAGATGATGCGCCACGCCCTGCCGGGCATCGGCAACAACTGGCAGGTGCTGCTGAAATCCACCGCGCTGGTCTCGTTGATCGGCCTGACGGATCTGGTGAAGGTCGCCCAGGACGCCGGCAACGTGACGTTCCGCGTGTTCCTGTTCATCACCATCACCGGCCTGATTTATCTGGCCCTGACCACCCTGTCGAACGGCATCCTGTACTGGCTCGACAAACGCTATAGCGTCGGCGTGCGCGAGGTGTCCCTATGATGGACGTCCTGGACCAGTTCTGGCGCGCCTATCTGTATTCCAGCAATGGCAGCCTGTCGGGCATGGCCATCACGCTCTGGCTGCTGGTGCTGTCCGTGTCGATCGGTTTTTTCGCCTCGATCGGACTGGCGGTTGCCCGCGTGTCGTCGCGCCGCTGGCTGTCCGTCCCGCTGTGGGCGTTCAGTTACGTCTTTCGCGGCACCCCGCTGTACGTGCAGATCCTGTTCATTTACGCCGGCATCTACAGCCTGGATTTCGTCAAGAACACCCCCAGTCTGGCAACGTTTTTCCAGAGCGGCTTCAACTGCCTGGTGCTGGCATTGACTCTCAATACCGTCGCCTACACGACCGAAATCTTCGCCGGCGCCATCCGCGCCACCAACGCCGGGGAAATCGAGGCCGCGCGCGCCTTCGGCATGACGCGATTCGCCCTGTACCGGCGCATCATCCTGCCCTCGGCCTTGCGGCGCGCCCTGCCCGCCTACAGCAACGAGGTCATCCTGATGCTGCACGCAACCTCGCTGGCCTTCACCGCCACGGTCCCCGACATCCTCAAGATCGCCCGCGACGCGAATTCGGCCACCTACCAGACCTTTGCTTCATACGGCATCGCCGCCCTGCTCTACCTGTGCCTGTCATTTGCACTGATCGGGCTGTTTCGCCTGTATGAACGCCGCACGCTGGCCTATCTGGGCCATCACCGATAAGACCATGTCCAAACTCGACGTACTCAACATCCACAAGCGCTACGGCGACAACGAGGTCCTGAAAGGCGTGTCCCTGCAGGCCAATGCCGGCGACGTGATCTGCATTCTGGGCTCCAGCGGCTCGGGAAAATCCACCTTCCTGCGCTGCATCAATTTCCTGGAAAAGCCGAATCAGGGTTCCGTGTCGCTCAACGGCGAACTGCTGAAGATCGTCCACGACAAACACGGCGAGCCACACGCCGCCGACCTGGATCAGCTGCGCCGCCTGCGCTCGAAACTGGCCATGGTGTTCCAGCACTTCAACCTGTGGGCGCACATGAACGTGCTAGGCAACGTCATCGAAGCCCCGATCCAGGTACTGAAGCTCGGCCGCGCCGAGGCCACGGAGCGCGCCCGCCACTACCTGGCCAAGGTAGGCCTGGACCCGAAGGTGGAAACCCAGTATCCGTCGTCCTTGTCCGGCGGCCAGCAGCAGCGCGTGGCGATCGCACGGGCGCTGGCGATGGAACCGGAAGTCATGCTGTTCGACGAGCCGACGTCCGCGCTGGACCCGGAACTGGTCGGCGAAGTCCTGAAGGTCATGCAGAAGCTGGCCGAGGAAGGCCGCACCATGCTGGTGGTGACGCACGAAATGGGTTTCGCGCGCAACCTGGCATCGCATGTGATGTTCCTGCACCAGGGTGTGGCGGAAGAAACCGGCGCCCCGGCGGATATTTTCGACAATCCCCAAAGCCCGCGGCTGCGGCAGTTTCTGTCAGGGAACTTGAAATAAGTCCCATGACCCCGTCGAGGTCAGGACGACATCGGCAAGGCCTCTCTCTGGCACGCTGCGGATGCGGAGGGTACCTGCCCGCCGGCCCACGATCAGCGGTCCTTCGGACTTCCCGGGTCTACCTCGTCCATCGGGGCGGCGGACGAACTCGCTGCTTCGCAGCGCAAACACGTCCGCCGAGAGCCCCCCGATTCCCTACGGTAGCACCCGGCGCTGACCGAATGGGACCGGCGGGCAGGTACCCTCCGCATCCGCTTATCGAGCCGCGAAAGAATATCGCATCAACCGGTGGGGAATCCCCGCATCCATGAAGGTTTCGCCCTCCTCCGCGAAGCCATGGCGGGCGTAGAAGGGCCGCGCATGCAGTTGGGCAGCCAGAACAACTTCCCGGTCGCCACGCTGCCTGGCTGCGTCCATCAGGGCCGCCAATAGCAGCGACCCAACGCCCTGGCCACGCCAAGGTTGCCGCACGGCCATGCGGCCGATGTGGCCATCGGGCAGCAGGCGGCCCGTGCCCACAGCCTGGCCGTCGGCGGCATAGGCGATCGCGTGCACGCACTGCCCATCCATGGGGTCGAGTTCTTCCTCCGGGGGCACCCGCTGCTCCTGGACGAAGACCTCGAAGCGGATTCGGGCAGCCTCGGTGCCGAGCTCGGCCCAGCTCCCCGTCGCAACCCGCGCGCCTCTCCGGCTCGGGTCGGCCGACGTCACTTTTTGTGGGGCATCGGCCAGCGCGAAATCCAGGACCTCGGGCAACCAACGGGCAAAGTCGGAGATCCCGTGATCGCTGCCCTGGATGATGCGCTGACGGCTGCCCGCGAACCGCGCCTGCATCTCGCGCCAATCCAGGACCTCGTCGCCGGTGGCGGCGACGAGGAAATAACGGTCGGGGTGCGTCAACACCGGGATTTCGGCTTCGGCCTGCGCAAGTTCATCCACATAGTCCGGCAGAAACTCAAAGGGATCGTCGCCATGAAAGGTACGATGCGAGCCAACCTGTGTCGCCAGATCGCGCGCCGCATGCACGACGGGATTGAGCAGCACGGCGCGGCAGCCCAGGCGCTCGGCCAGCCAGGTGGCGTAAAAGCCGCCCAGCGAGGAACCGACAAGGGTCAGGTCGCTTGTTTGTGCCTCCTCTGCCAGGCGCAGAGCCAGCCGCAGCGCAGCCGCCGGGCTGGCCGGCAGCTGCGGACAACACCAGGCATCCCCCAGGCCGCGCTCGGCCAGCGCAGCCGCCATCAGACGTGCTTTGGATGAGTCCGGAGAAGAACGAAACCCATGCAGATAGAGGATCATGAAATCAACCCTGCACAGCGCGGATCGCGGCCGCTACGCCCGCTCCATAGGCCGGGTCTGCCTGTGTGCAATGTTCGACGTGCAGCGCCTGCACGTCCGGCGTCACGCCAGCGATGGCGCGGGCGGTATTGTCGAACAGCGCCTGCCGCTCAGCGGACGACATCAGGCGAAACAGATTGCCGGGCTGTGAAAAATAATCGGTGTCCTCGCGATGGTTCCAGTGGTCGGCCGCGCCTTCCAGGCTCAGCGGCGGTTCGCGGAATTCCGGCTGTTCGGCCCACTCTCCCACACGATTGGGCTGATTGCCGGTCAGGCTGCCATGGTTGCCGTCGACCCGCATCGCACCGTCCCGGTGATAGCTGTGAAAGGGGCAACGCGGCGCATTGACGGGGATCTGGTGGTGATTCACCCCCAGGCGGTAGCGCTGCGCGTCACCGTAGGAAAACAGGCGGGCCTGCAGCATGCGGTCCGGCGAAAAGCCGATACCCGGCACGACATTGGCCGGTGTGAAAGCCGCCTGCTCCACTTCGGCGAAGAAATTATCGGGGTTGCGGTTCAATTCCAGCGTGCCGACCTCGATCATCGGATAGTCGCTGTGCGGCCAGACCTTGGTCAGGTCAAAGGGATTCAGGTGATAGCTGCCGGCTTCCTTCTCCGGCATGATCTGCACGAACAAAGTCCAGCTGGGGAAGCGGCCCAGGGCAATGCTGTCGTACAGGTCACGCTGCGAGCTTTCGCGATCGCGGCCGATCAGTTCCGCCGCCTCGGCATCCGTCA
This sequence comes from Castellaniella sp. MT123, assembly GCF_039614765.1. Lineage (NCBI taxonomy): Bacteria > Pseudomonadati > Pseudomonadota > Betaproteobacteria > Burkholderiales > Alcaligenaceae > Castellaniella > Castellaniella sp. MT123. Next base: position 484,744 of record NZ_CP154879.1, on the reverse strand, counting down.
GATTGCGGATGCCCTGCCGGGACTTGAAATGGAATTTGACCCAGAAGCGTTCCTGAGCGGCATTGATGAAGCTGAACGTGTGGCTGCCGAACAGATGCATGTGGCGGTAGTCGGACGGGATGCCCCGATCGCTCATGACAATGGTGATCTGATGCAGGGCCTCTGGCAAGCCAGTCCAGAATTCCCAGTTGTTCTGGGCACTGCGCAGGCCCGTTCCCGGATCGCGCTTGACGGCATGATTCAGGTCGGGGAATTTCAGCGGATCGCGGAAGAAGAAGACCGGCGTATTGTTGCCGACCAGATCCCAGTTACCTTCCTCCGTGTAGAACTTCATGGCCACGCCGCGGATATCACGCTCGGCATCGGCAGCACCGCGTTCACCGGCAACCGTGGAAAAGCGGAGGAACATCGGTGTCTGCTTGCCGACGCTCGAGAAGATCGCAGCCCGCGTGTAGCGGGTGATGTCGTGGGTGACGGTGAAAGTTCCGTGGGCCCCGGCTCCCTTGGCATGCATGCGGCGCTCGGGGATGACCTCGCGGTCGAAATGGGCCAATTTTTCGAGCAGCCAGACATCCTGCAGCAGCGCCGGGCCGCGCGATCCGGCGGTCAGGATGTTCTGGTTATCGACGACAGGGGCACCTGCGGCAGTGGTCAGTTTCTTCATGAGCGTTCTCCTGATCAGGGGGTCAATCGGTATCCGGAATGCTGCAAGCCAGAGTTCCGCCTAAAAGACAGACGGCCATCCAGGTCATCAACTGACAGGACTGCGCTAAGATCAACGCATTGCTGCCGCCGTTTTCACACCATATCATGTCGATTCTTCAGCCGACCAGTGCCGTGCGTACCTATGACGGAACAGCACACGTGCACGTCCACGACCATGCGCAGGTCATGGTGCCGCTGGCCGGACGCATGGAACTGGAAGTCTCGGGGCACTCGCTGTTCACGGATCCGTCCTGCGGCATGCTTATCCCCGCTGGCGCCCGGCACGCGTATCATGCGCAACCCGGCACCCGCATCCTGGTGATCGACACGCCTGAATTCGCCGGCCTCGAACGGCTGCGGCGTTTTGCGCTGACCTCGGCCTGCCGCACACTGGACAGCCAGGGTGATGCCGGGCGGCAACTGGCACTTCTGCTGGGCCTGCCTGCCATCCTGTCCTCGCGCCGGGGCCTGGATCTAACGCGCCTGGATGCCGCCCTGACACAGGCGCTGCACGAGCCCTGGCCGACGGCCCGCATGGCGCGGCTGTTTCATCTCAGTCCCCAGCGATTCCATGCCCGCCTGCTCGAACTGGCCGGCTGCACGCCGGGCGATTATCTGCGCGCCCTGCGGCTGGAACATGCCAGCGCGGCACTGATGCAAGGAACAACACTGGAAGTCGCCGCCGCCCGGGTCGGCTACCGGTCCGGCAGCGCCCTGGCCTACGCCCTGCGGCGTGACCGGGGTACCGGCGCCCGGATGATTCGACAGCGCGTCTCCTGATCGCTCCCGCTTCCGACGACAGGAACGCATCCAGGTTCGCTTATCGGTTGCCAAAGGCCGCATGAATACGCCGCACCACCGTAGCACAAGCGTTTCTCGACAGAGATCCGCAGCTGTGCCTGCCATCATGGTGGCATGAGCACGATATCGAATCCTTCGCCGACCGCGCCCTCGCTCCGGCCCCTGCACGGCATCCTGCTGGTGCTGGGCGCCGGCATGCTGTGGGGCACCACAGGCACGGCCCAGAGTTTCTCCGACGGCACCCTGTCGCCCTACTGGGTAGGCGCCCTGCGCCTGCTGGTGGCGACCCTCTTTTTCCTGATCTATGCCGGGTCGATCAACGGGCTATCCCATCTGATCCGTCAGCTGGCGGACCTGGACTGGCGCCGCGCGATCTGGGCGGGTGCCTGCATGGCGGGCTACAACCTGACGTTCTTCGCGGGCGTCAAGATCACGGGGGTGGCGGTCGGCACGGCGCTGACCATCGGCAGCGGGCCGATCTGGGCCGGCCTGCTGCAACTGGCCGGCGGCACGCGGCCCGGCGCGGGCTGGTGGGCAGGCACGCTGTTGGCGGTGGCCGGCGGCGTACTGCTGGTGTTCGGGCGCGGCGGCGACATCCAGGCCGATCCACTGGGCATTGCCCTTTGCCTGGCGGCTGGGCTCGCATACGCGGTCTACGCCATCCTGAATAAACGGCTGGTGCACCGGTCGGCACCAGCCGTCACCACCCTGGGCGTCTTCTTCACCGGAGCCGTCCTAGCGCTGCCCGCTGCCTGGTTCGGCGCGGGGCCGTTGACGATCACGACCGCAGGCTGGCTGGTGGTCGGCTTCCTGGGCATCGTTGCCACAGGCGCAGCCTACCTGTTGTTCAGCACCGGCCTGCGCAGCATCAGCGCCGCAAGTGGCGTGTCACTGGCCCTGATGGAGCCAGTCACCGCCTTCCTGCTGGCCCTCATCGTGGTAGGCGAACGGCCCGCCGCACTGGCTTACGCCGGCCTGGCCGCGCTACTGGCCGGCCTGGCCATCGTGATCCGGGCCGAAACGCGCTGATCAGGCCGATTCGCGCAGACTGCGACGGCGCTCGTGCTCCTGCAGGTAGCGCTTGCGCAGGCGGATGGACTTGGGCGTGACTTCGACCAGTTCATCGTCGGCGATGAATTCGACCGCGTATTCCAGGCTCAAGGCGATGGGCGGCACCAGATCGATGTGTTCGTCCTTGCCTGAGGCGCGCACATTGGTGAGCTTCTTTTCCTTGATCGGATTGACCACCAGGTCGTTCTCGCGCGAATGAATGCCGATGATCATGCCTTCGTAGACCGGATCCTGGGGCGACACGAACATGCGGCCGCGTTCCTGCAGCTTCCACAGCGCATAAGCGACCGCCGTACCGTCGTCCTGGCTGATCAGCACGCCGTTGCGGCGCTCGCCGACCCCGCCTTCGCGCATCGGGCCGTAATCGTCAAAAATGTGACTCATCACGCCTGTGCCGCGCGTCAGCGTCAGGAATTCGCTCTGGAAGCCGATCAGACCCCGCGCGGGAATACGGTATTCCAGACGCGTGCGGCCGCGCCCGTCGGGCTGCATGTCCTGCAAATCGCCCTTGCGACGGCCCAGTTCCTCCATGACACCGCCCTGATGGGTGTCTTCCACGTCCACGGTCAGCAGCTCAAAGGGCTCGCAGCGCACGCCATCGATGTCCTTGAACATCACACGCGGACGCGACACGGCCAGCTCGTAGCCCTCGCGGCGCATGTTTTCCAGCAAGATGGTCAGGTGCAGTTCGCCCCGGCCACAGACTTCGAACACGGTGTCGTCGGCGGTGTCGTTGACGCGCAACGCCACGTTGGATTTCAGTTCGCGGTCCAGACGGTCGCGCACCTGGCGGCTGGTGACGAACTTACCCTCGCGCCCGGCCAGGGGCGACGTGTTCACCATGAAATTCATGGTCAGCGTGGGCTCGTCGATGCGCAGCATCGGCAGTGCTTCCGGCGTATTGGGATCCATCAGGGTGCAGCCGATGCCGATGTCCTCGATGCCATTGATCAGCACGATGTCGCCGGCTTCGGCTTGGTCCACCAGCTCGCGCTCCAGCCCCTGGAATTTCAGGACCTGATTGACGCGGCCTTTGAAGGGTTCCGCTTCCGGGCCAAACTTCACCAGAACATCCTGGCCGGAGCGCAGGCGTCCCCGGTTGATGCGGCCGATGCCGATCTTGCCGACGTAGCTGCTGTAGTCCAGGGAAATGATCTGCATCTGCAGGGGCCCATCTGCGTCGTCATCGCGCTGTGGTACGTGCTGCAGAATCGCCTCGAACAGCGGCCGCATGGTGCCCGAGCGCACGTCCTGCGTCAATCCGGCGTACCCCGCCAGGCCGGACGCGTAGATCACCGGAAAATCCAGCTGCTCTTCGGTCGCGCCGAGCTTGTCGAACAGGTCGAAGGTGGCGTTGACCACATAATCGGGGCGGGCGCCGGGACGATCAACCTTGTTGATCACGACGATGGGCTTGAGACCCAGTGCCAGCGCCTTGCGGGTCACGAAGCGGGTCTGGGGCATGGGCCCCTCGACAGCATCGACCAGCAGCAGGACGCCGTCCACCATGGACAGCACGCGCTCGACCTCGCCCCCGAAATCGGCGTGGCCCGGGGTGTCGATGATGTTGATGTGCGTGCCTTCGTATTCCACGGCGCAGTTCTTGGCCAGGATCGTGATACCGCGCTCGCGTTCGATATCGCCGGAGTCCATCACCCGTTCGGACACCTGCTGGTTGTCACGGAATGTGCCGGACTGCCGCAGCAGTTGGTCGACGAGAGTGGTCTTGCCATGGTCCACGTGGGCAATGATGGCCACGTTGCGCAAAGCTCGCTTCATAGGATTTCCTCGGTTGAAACACTTGCCGGACGCAGACCGTCCGGCAAGGCGTGTAAAGGGATAAGCGCCGTCTGTGGCGCCGCCATGGCCTGCAGGGCTTCCAGCCCGATGGCCTGCTCGATGGAAAAGGGACCGACCTGGGTGCGCCGCAGCGCCGACAGATGCGCCAGGCAGCCCAGGCGGCGGCCAATGTCCTGCGCCAGGGTGCGCACGTACGTCCCCTTGCTGCAATGGACCCGCAGCTGCGCGGTCCTGCCGTTGCAGGCCAGCAGTTCGAGCGCATGGATGGTGATCCGGCGCGGCGGGCGATCCAGCTCGATGCCCTGGCGCGCGTATTCGTACAAGGGCTTGCCGTCGCGTTTGAGTGCCGACACCATCGGCGGGATCTGATCGATCTCGCCACGAAACCCCGCCAGCACCGCTTCCAGCGCATCGTCCGGGACATCCGCAAAATCGGCCGGCGCCTGCGCCACCACGTGCCCGGTCAGGTCGCCGCTGTCGGTTTCCTCGCCGAAGGTCAGCGTGGCCTCGTAGATTTTGTCGGCTTCCAGCATGGCCGCCGAAATCTTGGTCGCCCGGCCGAAGCAGCAGACGAGCAGGCCCGTGGCGAACGGGTCGAGCGTACCCGTGTGCCCCGCCTTGCGGGCATCCACGGTACGTTTGGCGCGCTGCAGCGCATGGTTGCTGGACAGGCCCTCGGGTTTGTCCAGCAACAGGACACCGTCGAGCAACTGCCCGCGTCGGGAAGCCATCGTTCAATCCGTTTAGATGAGTGACGACCGCCCTGTCAGGGCTGGCCGTCCGGGTCTTCGAGCTCGGGAATTTCCGATGCGCCCGCCTGGGGACGATTGGCCCGATCAATCAGTTGGGTGAGTTCGATCCCACGCGCCAGCTGCACGTCGTGCACGAATCGCAGCGTGGGGACCGTGTGAATATGCAGCAGCTTGAAGAGCTGCGAGTGCAGCCAGCCGGCCTTTTCGTTCAGGGCCTGGGCTGCGGCGTCGGGTTCGGCACCCAGCACCGTGAAATACACTTTGGCATGCGCATAATCGGCCGACAGATCGACGCCGGTCAGCGTGATCAGGCCCGCGCGCGCCACATCGAGCTCGCGCTGCACCAGGGCCGCCAGATCCTGCTGGATCTGGTCGGCCAGGCGCGTATTGCGGCCGGGATTCGGTTTGGATTTATGACGACCCATGATTCAAGCCACGCCATCAGAGCGAGCGGGCAATTTCCTTGATTTCGAAGACTTCGAGCTGATCGCCGATCTGGATGTCGTTGTTGCCCCGCAGCGTGATACCGCAATCAAAGCCGGACTTGACTTCCTTGACGTCGTCCTTGAAGCGACGCAGGGATTCCAGGTGGCCGGACCAGTGAACGACGTGATTGCGCAACAGGCGGACCTGCGAATCGCGTTTGACCACCCCTTCGAGGACCATACAACCTGCAATGTTGCCCACCTTGGAGACCGTGAAGATCTCGCGGATTTCCACCATGCCGATGACTTCTTCGCGCTTTTCCGGCGCGAGCATGCCCGACAACGCATTCTTCACGTCGTCGATCGCGTCATAGATGATGTTGTAGTAACGCAGATCGATGTCGTTGGTCTCGGCGAGTTTCTTGGCGGACTGGTCGGCACGCACGTTGAAACCGATGACGACCGCACCCGATGCGATCGCCAGATTGACGTCGCTTTCGGAGATGCCGCCCACTGCGGCGTGTACCACCTGCACCCGGACTTCGTCTGTGGACAGTTTGAGCAGGGACTGCACCAGGGCTTCCTGAGAGCCCTGCACGTCGGTCTTGACGATCAACGGCAGCGTGCGCACACCCTCGCCCAGGTTGTCGAACATGGATTCGAGCTTGGCGGCCTGCTGGCGGGCGAGCTTCACGTCGCGGAACTTGCCTTGGCGGAACAAGGCGATTTCGCGGGCCTTGCGCTCATCCGTCAGGACCATGACCTCGTCACCGGCGGCCGGTACCTCGGTCAGGCCCTGGATCTCGACCGGCGTCGAAGGACCGGCTTCGTTGGTCGGCTTGCCGGTGTCGTTCAGCATCGCGCGCACCTTGCCAAAGGCCGCGCCGGCCAGCACCGCGTCGCCGCGATGCAAGGTGCCGCTTTGCACCAGAATCGTGGCCACAGGACCACGGCCTTTGTCCAGCCGGGCTTCGATGACGATGCCCTTGGCGGGTGCGTCGACCGGCGCCTTCAGTTCCAGGATCTCGGCCTGCAACAGCACGTTTTCCAGCAGTTCGTCGATCCCCTGGCCGGTCTTCGCGGACACAGAGATGAAGGGCACGTCGCCGCCGTATTCCTCGGGAACGACTTCCTCGGCAACCAGTTCCTGCTTGACGCGTTCCGGGTTGGCTTCGGGCTTGTCGATCTTGTTGATCGCAACCACCAGCGGCACATTGGCCGCCTTGGCGTGGTGGATGGCCTCGCGCGTCTGGGGCATGACGCCGTCGTCAGCCGCGACCACCAGAATGACGATGTCGGTCGCCTGCGCACCGCGCGCCCGCATGGCCGTAAAGGCCTCGTGGCCCGGGGTATCCAGGAAGGCCACCATGCCGCGGCTGGTCTTGACGCTATAGGCCCCGATATGCTGAGTGATGCCGCCCGCCTCGCCGGTGGCGACCTTGGTGCGGCGGATGTAGTCCAGCAGCGAGGTCTTGCCGTGATCGACGTGGCCCATGACCGTGACGACCGGCGCGCGCGGCAAGGCTTCCGCCTCGGTGATCTCGGTATCGGCCAGGAAGGCTTCGGGGTCGTCGAGTTTGGCCGCAATTGCCTTGTGGCCAAGTTCCTCGACCACGATCATCGCCGTTTCCTGGTCCAGAATCTGGTTGATGGTGACCATCTGGCCCAGCTTCATCAACTGCTTGATGACCTCGGCGGCCTTGACGGACATCTTGTGCGCCAGATCGGCCACGGAGATGGTTTCCGGGACATGGACTTCGCGCGCGATGAACTCGGCCTGTTGCGGTTCCTGGTGGTGGTCCGCCTGACGGCGCCCTTGCCTGCGACCGCCCTTGCCGCCTCGGCCCTTACCGCCGGCGCGCCAGGCTTCGCCCGCCCCCGCCGACAGCGTGTCGGCCTTGGAGGGCTGCTTCTTGCGGCCATCGTTGGACCAGCTGGACGAAACGTCGGCGGTCTTGATGACCTTCTTGCCTTCGGTTTCCTTTTTTGGCGCAGGCTTGCCTGCGGGCTTGTGCAGCGTCTTGGCGGCGGCGGGCTCTTCTGTTTCGGGAGCGCGCAGGACCTTGCGGGGCTGACGCATCATCTCGCGCAAAGCGGCGGCTTCGGCTTCGGCGGCACGGCGAGCCTGCTCGCGGTCCGAGTCGGCCGGCGCACGACGCGCTTTGCCTGGCGTCGCGGCGGGTGCCGCGACGGGCATCGTCGTGTCATGACGGGCAGCAGCCTGACGCGGCGATCCCGCATCGGAGCGCGCATGTGAATGTGTGGAGGGGACAGACGTCTTGGCAGGCGCGGCCTGCGACTCGACGACAGGGGTTTCGCTCACGATTTCCTGCTTGATCTCAATGGACGGTGTGTCCGACCCGGTCGCGGACTGGACAGCCTCGGGGGCGGCTTCGGCCTGTGCGGCGGCAGCCTGGACGGGTGCTTCCACCACGGGAGCCGCAGCCGGCTGACTGACCGGAGCTTCCGGTGACGTGGCTTGCGCCTCGGCAACGGCCTGGTCTTCCATCGGCGCCGCAGCGGCCAGCGGCTCTGGGGTGACGGGCACAGTCACCGGGGGCGCTACCGGTTCCGGCACAGGCTGCGCCGCCGCGACGGACGGTTCAAGGGCGGCAGGTTGCTGCGCCGCGATGACCTGGGCGGCTTCGGCACGCGCCGGTTCCACCAGATCGGCGCGATCGCGCTTGACCAGGACCCGTTTCTTGCGGACCTCGACCTGAATGGTACGCGAACGCCCGGAGCTGTCGGCCTGATGAATCTCGGAGGTCTTGCGACGCGTCAGCACGACCTTCTTGCCCGAGTCGGAGCCATGCGAACGCCGCAGGGACTCCAGCAAGGCGCTTTTGTCTGCTTCGGTCACGTCCGCGTTCACCGAATCGATCTGGACACCGGCCGAGCGGAAATGATCCAGCAGGACGTTGGCGGGCATGTTCAGTTCTTCGGCGAATTGGGCGACGGTGTTACTCGGCATTCGACTCTCTCTTTGACTACGTTAAGGGGCGGTATGGAACGATGCGACAAAGCAATCAGGCTTTGTCGTCCTCGAACCAGTGGGCCCGCGCCTGCATGATCATGTCGCTGGCGGTTTCCTCGGACAGACCGGTCAATTCGGCCAGCTCGTCGGCCGCCAGCTCGGCCAGATCATCCAGTGTGGTGATGTCGTTCTCGGCGAGCTTGGCGACCAGCGACGCGTCCATGCCCTGGATCTCCAGCAAGTCGCGGGCGGTCTGCACGCGTTCTTCCTTGGCGATTGCTTCGGTGAGCAAGGCATTACGTGCACGGGTGCGCAGCTCGTTGACGGTTTCCTCGTCGAATGCCTCGATGTCCAGCAGTTCCTGCAAGGGCACGTAGGCGACTTCCTCGAGCCCGGTGAAGCCCTCGTCGATCAGGATATCGGCGACTTCCTCGTCCACGTCCAGCTTCGTAATGAAGGTATGACGCAGGGCGGCGCGCTCGGTATCCTGCCGATTCTGACTTTCCTCGGGCGTCATGATGTTGATCTGCCACCCCGTCAGTTCGGACGCGAGCCGCACATTCTGGCCCCGCGCACCGATCGCCTTGGGGAGGTTTTCCTCATCCACCACCACATCCATGGCGTGCTTGTCCTCGTCCACCAGGATGGATTCGACGTGCGCAGGCGCCAGGGCGCCGATCACGAATTCGGCGGGGTCATCGGCCCAGAGGACGATATCGACCTGTTCGCCGCCGAGTTCGTTACGCACGGCCGTCACGCGGGACCCCCGCATGCCGACGCATGTGCCGATCGGATCGATCCGCTTATCGTACGCCACGACAGCGATTTTGGCACGCACGCCGGGGTCGCGCGCAGCGGCCTTGATTTCGAGCAGACCCTGTTCGATTTCCGGCACTTCGTTTTCGAAGAGTTCACGGATGAAATCGGGTGCGGTGCGCGACAGGATGACCTGCTGGCCACGCGCGGCATGATCGACCTTCAGGACCCAGGCGCGCACACGGTCGCCCGAGCGGATGTTTTCCTTCGGGATCATCTCGGTGCGCGGCAAGCGGGCTTCGACCTTGCCGATCTCGATGATGGCATCGCCCTTGTCCAGGCGTTTGACCGTGCCGGAGACGATGCTTTCCCCCCGATCGAGGAAGTCGTTGAGCACCTGTTCGCGTTCCGCATCGCGGATCTTCTGCAGAATCGCCTGCTTGGCCGCCTGTGCACCGATGCGACCGAATTCGATGGGCTCGAGCGGCTCTTCGATGTATTCGCCGACCTCGATGCCGGGGACGATGTCCTGGGCATCCGTGTACAGTTCCTGCGCATCGGGTTCCTGCAGGCCCGCCTCGTCGGGCACCACCAGCCAACGGCGAAAGCCTTCATGTTCGCCGGTCTGACGGTCGATGGCCACGCGAATGTCCACGTCTTCCTTGAAGCGCTTTTTCATGGCCGAGGCCAGCGCGCTTTCGAGCGCGCCGAACACCACTTCGCGTTCGACGTTTTTTTCACGCGCCAGGGCGTCGACCAATAGAAGAATTTCGCGACTCATCGCTTCTTACCCTTGAAATCGAGAACAGGATCCAGGTGAGCCCGATCCACATCGTCAAAAGAAAACGGCAGGGTCCGCAGCCCCCCGGTCTGGTCTTCGTATTCCAGACTGAGGGCGGGGGGTTCCTGTTCCGTCACGTGCAACGTCCCGGTAAAGACCTTGCGGGATTCGACCGGCTCATGGAGACGCAGTTCGATCCGCTGACCGGCAAAGCGGACATAATCGGCCAGGCGGCGCAGCGGCCGGTTCACGCCCGGCGAGCTGACCTCCAGTCGCTTGTAATCGATGTTTTCGACCTCGAAGACATGCGACAACTGGCGCGAAACCTGCTCGCAGTCTTCGATGCGCACCCCTTCGGGGCGATCGATCACCACACGCAAAACTCCAAGAGGCGCGCGTTCCACATCGACCAGTTCAACACCAAAACCCAGCAGAGCCTGCTGGGTGACCGCAAATATGTCCGCCATAAAATCCAAAAAAAAGGGGCTGTCCCGCAGCCCTCTGTTGGCCTCGGCATTCCCCGAGGTGAATTCAGGAACCGCCGAAAATCCTGATCGCAGCATTGCAACTGGCTAAAGACCAGCTGCACGTGCCACAGACCAGTCGCACTTCCGTGCGCGAAATTTCCGGTGGACACAGCACAAAGATGCTGTAAAGCCTTAGATTATAACAGCATTCACTGTCGTAAAGGGCATTTTCCTGACTTTCGAAATCGGAGAAATCCGATCAACGCCCCCGCCCCAGGCGGCCCAACTGGGACTCATGCGCATGCGCGCCCTGAGGCTGGTGTTCACCGCCGCCCTGCTTGCGCGGCTTGGCCGAACGACGGTCGGTCTTCGGTGCCGCGGGCTGGCCGGATTTCGGCGCACGGGAACGGGCGGACTCTCCGGCGGGACGATCATGCCCCTTTCCGGCATGATCATTGCCAGCGCGCCCCTTGCCGCCGCGGCCCTTTCCGGCATGCCCCTTGGCGACCTGTCCGCCCATATCCTGCGCCTGGGATCCCTCTGGGGCTGGCTTGCGCGGCCTGCCCGTGCGCGGCGACTCAGCCGCCTTGGGCGGCCTGGCCGACCGGGCCGGCTTTGCCGTCCCACGACCGGGCTTCGACGCAGGACGCGCCCTACCACCGTCCGGATGCCCGTTTGCGAGCCCACCGCTGATCAACAGGCCCGTCGTGAATGGGTCGATGGCGCTTTTGCGCCCCCCGGAGACGCGGCCGCGCCGATTCAGACGTGCGCCATTCTGGCCATTCTGACCCGGCGTCCCGAACCCCGGCGGCAAGGCGCTGGCATGCGACAGCGGCTGGCGCTCGACCTGATCCTCATCTTCATCGCCCGCGGCGCGAATCAACCCCAACTGCACCATCAACGCCCCGACCAGCGGGGAATCCAGTTCTTCCCACCGGCCACGCCGCAGATTGGTCGGCAGGATCACATCGCCAAAGCGTGTGCGGATCAGCCGGCTGACGGTGACCCCCGCCGCCTGGAACATGCGCCGGACCTCCCGGTTACGGCCTTCCGACAGCGTGACCCGGTACCACCGGTTGCTACCCTCGCCGCCCAGATAATCGAGCGAATTGAACTGCGCCGGACCGTCGTCCAACTGGATGCCGGAGGTCAGTTCAGCCTGCTTCGGCTCATCCAGGTCGCCCAACACCCGCACAGCGTATTCGCGCTCGGAACCGTAACGGGGATGCGATAGACGGTTGGCCAGTTCGCCCGACGTCGTCAGGATCAACAGGCCTTCGGTATTCAAATCAAGACGCCCCACCGACAGCCATTTGCCACTGCGGATGCGCGGCAGACGCGCAAACACCGTCGCACGCCCTTCCGGGTCGTCATGGCTGACGATTTCACCGGCCGGCTTGTGATACAGGATCACACGCGGCAATTTCCCGGCCCTCGGCCGCGACACCAGCCGCCCATTGACGCGCACCTGATCATCGGGGCCGACGCGCTGGCCCACATGCGCGGGCTCGCCATTGACCGAGACCCGGCCGGCAACGATGAGTTCTTCCATGTCGCGGCGCGACCCGACACCCGCCTCGGCCAGCACCTTATGCAGCTTGGGCATCAGCGCGTCGCTATTCAGGTAGCGATCCAGGCGCTGAGCGGTCGCATGGGTTTTGCTCAGGTAGGACAGCGCCCGGTCGGCCTCCTCGGCGGATCCGGCATCCGGCACCGGTGAATCGTCAGCCGGTTTGGCTGCGGCCGTTTCATCCCCACGACGGCGACGAAACGGCGTGCGCAGCTTGCGACCACCCCGGGCGCGGCCTGGCGCGGTGCGGGCTTCCGAATCAGTTGGCTGCGCCCCCGCCAGACTGTCGCTTGCGGGTTGTGGCTTCGTTTCGAGTTCTGCTGTCATGGGGTTCAATGACTCCTTCACATAATTCCAATATTGAGTGGTGCACGGCTCAAGGTCCGTTTTGCGCGATATCCGGCGCCTGCCCGAGACGATCATCGGTCGCGTCGGGCACAGGTTCGGCCGCGCCCGATGCCGGTTCCGCATCCGGCTCGACTAAAACGCCATCTTCGGTCCGGCCCGTGTTCGCTGACGCAAACGGCAGGGTTTCCAGCATCTGTTCCGATTCCGCCGAATCGAGCTCAGGCAATTCGTCGAGCGCCTTCAGACCCAGATCCTCCAGGAATCGGCGCGTCGTTCCCAGCAAAGCCGGGCGACCTGGCGCATCGCGATAACCCAGCACTTCGATCCAGCCCCGGTCTTCCAGGGTGCGGATGATCTGCGCCGACACGGTAACCCCGCGAACGTCCTCGATGTCGCCTCGCGTCACGGGCTGGCGCCAGGCAATGATCGCCAGGGTTTCCAGAACGGCGCGAGAGTATCGGGGCGGTTTTTCCGGGCTCAGGCGCGCCAGGTAACGCTGCATGTCAGGGCGGCTCTGGAAGCGCCAGCTGTTAGCCAGCTGCACCAGTTCGAGCCCCCGTTCCTGCCAGTCCAGCTGCAGCGCAGCCAGATGACGGCGGATATCATCCCCGGAAATCGTATTTTCGAACAGGCTGCGCAACTGGGCCACCGGCAAAGGGGCGTCCGCGCACAATAACGCGGTTTCCAGTACTCGCAGGATTTCCGTTTCCGTCATTTTATCGTGAACTCCGAAGGTTTGCTTGCATTCTTGCTTGCATTATTTTCGCAGACTTGCTATAGTTATGTTCTTCAGACGCGGGGTGGAGCAGTCTGGTAGCTCGTCGGGCTCATAACCCGAAGGTCACAGGTTCAAATCCTGTCCCCGCAACCAAATAAAATCAAGGGCTTACCGAATTTCGGTAAGCCCTTGTGCTTTCTAAATTCGGTTTTTGCTGCAATTTTGCTGCACTTGTCGCTACACCTGACTCCAACCACTCTCTGTCTGGAGCAGAAAACATGGCAAGCATCACAAAGCGCGGCTCGTATCAATACCAAGCCACCATCCGCCGAAGTGGCTATCCCACGCAGACCAAAACCTTCGAAACGAAGCGTGAAGCTGAGGCCTGGTCGGCTACTGTCGAGTCGAAGATGGCCAGGAAAGTCTTTGTAGACCTTTCCGAGGCCGAGCGCACAACATTCGGCGAAGTCCTGAAGCGCTATGAGCGCGAGGTCACCCCCACGCATAAAGGCGCACCCGCAGAGCGCGCTCGGCTGCAGCAACTGCAAAAACACCCGCTTGCCCTACGCTCATTAGCGAGCCTGCGTAGCGTCGACTTCTCGACGTACCGCGACGAGCGGCTGGGAGAAGTCGCCCCAAAGACGGTGCATCTCGAATTATCGCTGATGTCGTCTGTCCTCGTAACCGCGAACAAGGACTGGTCCATCCCCATTAGCAACCCTATCGCCAACATCCGCAAGCCTAAGCTGCCTCCCGGACGAGAGCGCCGACTTGAGGACGACGAAGAGGCGCGACTGTTTGCCGCCACAAGTGACGCCCGTGCGTCGACACTGAGTACCTGCGTTATTCTGGCTATTGAAACGGGGATGCGCCGAGGGGAAATAGCACTGCTGACATGGAACCAAGTTGACTTCAAAAACAAAGTCATCCGGCTCGACGCGGCAGACACCAAGAACGGCGAGCGACGTATCGTGCCACTCTCAGAGACCGCAGAAGAAGCCCTTCTCTCGCTGCCACGTCCGCTGCACGGCGGGCGGCTCATGAGCTTTCACGACTCCAATGGGCTTGGCGCCGCATTTGCGAGGGCGTGTGAGCGCGCGGGCATTGAAGGGCTGCGCTTTCATGACCTGCGGCACGAAGCGGCCTCGCGGCTCTCCAAGAAAATGCCACCGACGACGCTTGCAAAAATCATGGGCTGGAAAACTTTGCAAATGGCCATGCGCTACTACAATCCGACAGCCAACGAACTCGTAGACGCCATCAGAAAAGTGGCCTGACGGCTGACTGCCTGCATCGGAAGAACGGCCCCAGTTGGGGCCGTTTGTTCAGAATCATTCAAGCCAAAAAGGGCAGCCACAGTCGCTGGCCCCCTTCTCCTTCATTCCCACACATCTCAAGCAGCCTAACCCCTTCAGGGATGAGCCGAGAGCTGCGCGAGCATGTTCGTCCACTCCTTCATGTAGGCGCTTTCGCCCCCGCAGCGCACACCAACAAGCTGCTCATACAAAAACACCACAAAGTGCTGGACCTCAGCTGACGCACCTTCCAGCCCCCCTGGCACCAGCGGTCCCACATGGATGTCTTGACGCATCAGCGCCAATGCCATTGCCACCCGGTGACGTTCTGCCTCTCCGGGCCACGTCAGGTCTCTCATTCCAATGCTCCCCGCCATGAGCAAGACGAGCACGACAGGAATCTGCAGGTAGGCCCCAATATTTTCTAACGTCAGCCGTCGCGCACTGGCCAACCTCGCCTCGCCGCGCCGGTACTGAACAAGGCGCTGATACGAAATTCCAATTTCACTCGAAAGCCGCACCAATGAATGTCCATTTTGAGCAGCCCGCCTGAGCAACAGTTCAATGAGCGGTTCATCCATACGGACTGGTCGTTCAGATTCCATAACCTATCCATCCATATCCTTTCGCAGCACGTCGCTGCTTGCGACGTATAGCGACCGTCAGGGCGCATTGCCTGCGAATTGAGGAGCGAATAACCGGAGCGCGTTTGGCCGACATCAAGTCACAGATAGCTTTCTGAGTATTGCGTGTTTATGTGCGTTGCTGCGATAACAATCGACTCAACAACGCACAAAAGCCCAACATGAGCTCAAAAACTAGTTGCACCCCGTTAGGCATATCCTCAGCATTCAGATGGGCAGATGCCAACCTGGACTGTCCCAGGCATGAGTGTCTACTGCAGATTCGCGTCAAGGCGCATCGGACCATCATGAGCTGGAGCGTTCTTGCCTCAGGACATCCACAAAGCGAAGAGGATACAAATTTCCCCGACCCCTACCTTATTCATTGCCAGAGGGAAAAACAGCATTCAATATACGCAATGGCTGTAGATGCATCATCACCATACGAGCAAAAAATCATCAATATGCTCACATTGGCATTTAGTCCTCACCAAGAAGACTTCCCTTACCCACCACGTAGAGACTGGAAAACAATTCAAATATTGCATCACAGCGATGCCAGCCCATCTCTACCAAAATTCAAAATGAAAATAAAACGTCATAAAAACCACATCTGGGCAGCCACATACATTTGCGACACAACGCAACGCTATGACGCCAAATATGCACCAGACGCCTTTGACATGCCACCAGACCAACTTGTTATCGCAGCACTGCTTGAGCAACTGCGGGTGATGGGATATGTCCCACAGGTAGTTACCCCATACAGAAAAGCAAAAGAACATCATAAAAAATAAAAAAGCTCACTACCTGAAAAGCCTCTCCCCAAAACCCATTGGCAACTGCCTTCTCGGGTAACGCCCGGCACTCTCCATATAGAGCTCTACTTTATATGAAACTCTTTATATAAAGCTCTTTAAAAGAAAAGCGTGATACTGAGACACCCTCACAGCGCAAGCGTCTTCAGTCATCCAACGTGGCAGATTGCACGGTCTGAAAAATTCATTATGATTAAATAAAAATAATCTACATCATAATATTTCATCCCACAGAACAAATCACAACTCACACGACTCAATTTAGCGGAAAGCGAAGCCATGGAAATTCCAGATAATTTTCCCCGCAGAAAAATAATGAGCTCAGTCGCAGGAAAAGCGCCAAAACTTGCAGTTCGGAAAACAGCTGACGGCCAGTATTCGAATTATGTGGATGACACTGAGCATCTCCAGGCCTACGAAAATGCAGAAGACCTCGCTCAGCAGTTCAAAAAATACGGCCAACGCAAAGAACGCGAGCACCCGGAATGGACGAGAGAATTCAATTTATCCCGTATCGGCAAGGGCATAGAAACCAAAGTTCGTAGCTCCCAGTGGGATATTACGCCCGATGAGCAGCAGTGGATTATGAAACGCCTCACGCAACTGCTCGATGAACCGCCCAATGACGTTTAAATACTTCCTGGGACAGGATATAGGCTCACTCAAAATAATGAAACACTTTTTATTTTTATCTTATTCCACTATTTCTCAAAAATTCATATACGAAACGCGAACACCTTAAATGGTTTGCTCTTTATCGCACAGCTCGCAGTTTGTAAAATGAAAATACAGCCTAAATTTTGTATGCCAGAATTCACAGTTCGTACTGCACAGCACCTCCCACTGTTGCTTCAAGCCTTTCGAAAGCAAGCGGGCCTGACTCAAACTGAGGTCGCAAAGCGATTGGGGGTCACTCAGCAGACGCTTTCGGCATTAGAACGCAATGCGCAAAAAGTCAGTGCAGACAGATTATTGATGCTCCTGAGTCTTTTGGGCGTCGAAATGGTGCTGCGCCACCCACCAACTCCAGAGGCACCAAAACCGTCAGCCAGTCCAAATTGGTGAGCTATGGCAAACAATAAAGCCCACGTAGTGCTTGCTTCATTCCGAAGAATCAGCGCTTGTCCGCCGCAGAATAAACTGCATTGCGTTCACGCTTGCCAACGGCGACGACGACCACGACGACCTCCGCATCGCGTACCTCATAGACCAGCCGGTAGCCACTGGACCTGAGCTTGATTTTGTAACGGTCGGCGTGGCCAGACAGCTTGGCAGCGGGCACGCGTGGGTCTTGCACACGTTCCGTGAGCTTCTTCTTGAATTGTTCGCGCAGCGTGTTGTCGAGCTTGTGCCACTCCTTCAAAGCTTCGTCTTTGAACTTCAGCCTATAGGTCATCCAGGGAGACCTCGATTTCCGCCTGGCCTTGGCGGGCATTGGCGATGGCGTTCAGCTCAAGGTCTTCCAGGCGGTTCAGCAAGGCTTCATAGGCCTTTGCTGGGACGCAATAAAACGCGGGCTCGTTGCGGTTGAGGATGGCCACAGGCCACCCTTCTCCCGCCGCTACGGTGCCCATGGGGTTTCGTTTGAGCTCAGAGACGCTAGCCGTCGTTTCGGCAAGAACAGTGTGGGCCATGTGAAAAGTCCTCACAAAAGCATCATTAGAAGCTCTTATGTTAGCACTATAAATAGGTCTTTTCAATGAAAAAGACCTGAGTGGTAAGCGAGGCCCGACATCGCCGCCCGGCTTAGGTCGATGCAGATTTCTTTAAACTTGCCAAGGTTCCTTTGCCACAACCAGAATTTTCCCACGTCGTCGGTCGTAGGAAGCCAGGAGTCCTGCCGCATGAAGCGCCTTCATTGTTCGTGTGATTTCGCGGCCAAACTGGACTGGCTCCCGCTGCCAAACCTGGCCTAGTGCGGATATGTAATACACATGGGTACGACACGCACGGAATAAGTCTACCAACGCAGTCGATACGCCATCAGGCACTCTCAAATGTGAAGACAGCGGAATACGGGTTGAGCCTCTCCATCGCAAGACATCCGCGAAACCGGGCGACATCTGAATCTCAACTCGCCCCTCTTCCATGGATGCAGAGCGAAGAAATGTGAACCGATTTCGACCGTCATAGGCATACCGCTTGATGCTCACTTGCGCACGAGAAAGATGCACCAAGGCGCGCTTTAGCGCAGCGACGTTCCTCGAACAGGGTGACCTCCCTATAAACTCAAGAAACTCCGCTGGATTAATGGCAACCGTAGCATCAACTTTTTTACCTGATACCCGCGAAATCAGCCCAAGCAAAATCCGTTTGTGGTATTGATTCAGCGAAGGTCCATTCAAGGTCAAACACTGGTCACGCAATTTAACGTCAACACTCTCCCAATCGTAGACTGGGTACGATTCAGAGATATCGTCATCACATAGTGTCGTCGAAAGCCCAAAGAACCCGGAACGCAATAGCTCGGACGGCAACATAGAAAACCCTTCTGGGACGACAGGAAAGGTGTCTTCCACGTCGTTCCCGTGCGATGTGATGCGCGAAATAGCACCACCCGAGGCCATCGGCAAGAGATGAATATGTGGCACACAACCCCTAAAGTTATCTTGACAAACAGACAGATGTGTAGTCATCTTATTTTATAGTCGCGAGAATGAGTCTTTTAAAAGCTCGGCCATCCTCTGGCTGCCATCCCCACTGCTTAGCCAAGCATAGTGCTCCTCGACAGTCGTCTCTTTGTCATTCAGGACCTGAGCTGCAGTCTTCACATCCCCGCCAGGGGCCTTCAGAATCGCCGTTGCAACAATATGGCGGAAGGCGTGCGGCCCAATGCCATCAGACTTCCACAAATATTTGCGAGTCAGCCGAAAAACTGTCCGTCCTATGTCCATATATGGTAAATGCACGTGCTGCCCATTTTCGCGAGCGCGCGTAGCAGCGCGACCGCCGTTCAGCGTAAGGATGACAAGGTTGGTCGGCGCACGCTGCAGTACAGGCCGGAATTTGAATATATAGCGTTCCAAGTCAGGCCAAACAGCCCGATGCACCGGTGCGTGATAGTCTCTTATTGAAGCCGTCGATGCACGGTTTTTCAGCAGACGCTTAGGAATATATATCCACCAAGAGCCATCATCGCGCTGATATAAAACCCCATCCTTATCCGAACCTCTACTGCCCTTTTCTCCATGCCATTGCAAACAAGCAAGGTTCCGCAAGCGAATGGGATTTGATAGCAAAAGCTCTACGACGAATAAATCACGAGCCCACACCGCCTGCGCCCTCAGACTTCGACCAATAGGCCTGTCGGCACGCATTCTGGCAACCATATCCATCATATATTGCATCGGTTCTTGTGAATTCACAAGCGTAGTAATCGGCTCAAAAGGGTCACGACCCGCCGCCATCTCCGGTTGATATATTCGATTCAACTGGCCGGCATATTTGTGCTGTCGTTCACAAAGAGCCTTCCAATCGTGTCCACGGTAGCTCCTTGGTAAAGTCTCAACCAAATGGGGCATCTGGTAAAGATAGCCATCACCTGGGCGACACAGCCAGCGCACCATTGCCAAAAACTCTCGTGTCGTGCCCGTATGCTTGCCACCTGCCCGAGCTTTCATCCAATCCAAAAATTTTTCAATGAACTCAGGTACCGCAAACCAAGCGAGCGTCTGGGCATCTACAACTGGCACATTGCCGCCGCCCTCCTTTGCGGGAAGAGATAGCCAACCAAGGTAGCTTGCAACGCGTGCCCATCCCATCCTCGCCGATGGTACTTCTCTCCCATCCAGAAAGGCCCACCAACTACCACTCGTTTCACGAGCTGCGGCAAGCGGAGCAAGGGTCCAACGACCGTTTCCGCTACGTTCTAAAAACGGCACCGCGGCTGTCTTATACTCGAGTAACGCCCGCCACTGCTCAGCCAATTCAGAGTCACAGGGCACGCGAAGCCAGTAATTTTCTTTGCTGCGACGGGCCAGACCCACACGATACTCAATCGTCGCAGCATCCCCCACTCTCTGCTCAATATGTTTACCATCCTGGAAACCAGCCAGAAACACCAGGCTCTCACGCTCCAAGCCAAAAAAAGATTCAAGCCGCCGCAAATGACATATGCTGCTGATGCGAGGCCACTTACCATTTCTCCACCCAAATAACATATCCGGCGGTATCGCACACTGCTTGGCAACTCTCCTGATTGGATATGCACTCAGAACCTCTTTAATCCTCTTATGGAACGGCGAAATATCAGCACCAGCAACCGCCAATTGCGTATCGAATACCACTACAGCTTTCTTAAACGCCATCAGCGCGGAGCGCGTATTGCCAATCGAACGCTCAGAACGCCCTTCACGACGCAGCTCAGCAACCAAGGGCTCAATAGCGGCGCCATGTCCAGCGCGAAACTCTTCGCCCACGACATCCTGTTCATGCAGGTGGTTCGCTCGTAAAAATAAATTTAACGCTGTCAAGCGATTGGCGACCGTCTGCTTGCTGACAACCGACAGTTGGGCATTGCGTCGCTGTTCATCGCGCAGATATTCATATGTGAGAGACGTAGGGGTAAGCATTTTCTTCCGGTATGCCTTTCCTCCTTTTTGCGGCGTCTGCGAAGCAAGTAAAGACGCCGGAACGAAGTACCTGCAGGATTCATAACCATCTGATTTATCAGATGATTCACGGCCGTTAGCCGTACCACCCTTTTGGTTACAGGATGGTGGGTATGCAGGTATCGGATTTCGCTCGAAAAATGGGGAGGATAAGGAGTGTCTTCGCCCTTCGTATAGCGACAGACTTTTGACCTCAAGCGCTCACCCGGCTGGCCCCGCCCTCACGCCCACGGTGAGTTGTCCCTCTCGATGCGGGTAGAATCGTGGGGAGCGCCACACGTCACAGAATGTGTCCGCCCGAGCAATCTCAGCCGTGAACAGGAAGGACAAAGGAAGAGAATGGACGTTTTTGAATTCCGCACAAAGCTCGTCTCTGACTACGCAGCGTTCACGCGCAGCTTCACTCGCATCCATGCGCCTGACATCCGCCGCTACGTCGACGCAGCGTACGAATCGGGCCACTACTGGCCTGCCCCATTGGTGCAGGTCAACCCGAACTTTCAGACTGGCAACACAATTGAAGACTTGGTTGCTCAAGGCGTACTGCACACCGAATGTGCGCAGATTTTCCGGGCGGGCAAGACTGCGACGAACCCCGGCGTTTCGCTCAAGCTCTTCAAGCACCAGCAAGAGGCCATAACTTTCGCGCAGAACGGTCAAAGCTATGTGCTCACGACCGGAACAGGGTCGGGCAAGTCCCTTGCTTATTTCATCCCGCTGGTGGATGCCATCCTCAAGGCCAAGATGGCAGACCCCGAGAAACGGACCCGGGCCATCGTCATCTATCCCATGAACGCGTTGGCCAATAGCCAACTGGAGGAGCTTGGCAAGTTCCTCTCTGACTATGGCGACCATCCACCTGTTACGTACGGTCGCTATACGGGCCAGGAAAGTGAGGAAGAACGCCTGTACCTGGCGAAGAACCCACCAGACATCCTGCTCACCAACTTCATGATGCTCGAGCTCCTGATGACGCGCCAGGATGACAAAGACAAGGCTGTCATCCGCCACGCCAAGGGGCTGCGCTTTCTAGTACTAGATGAACTGCACACGTATCGCGGCCGCCAGGGGGCCGATGTGGCTCTGCTGGTACGCCGTGTACGTGAGGCGTTGGCAGATGAGCTGCAATGCATCGGCACCTCGGCCACCATGGCCACCGAGGGCAGTGAAAAAGAAAAAAACACCAAGGTGGCTGAAGTGGCTGGTCGGCTCTTTGGCCAGGCCCTCTCGGCAGCTAACGTCATCACCGAGACACTTCAGCGCGTTACTCCCGAAGACCTTCTGATAGAACACATACGGCCAGAACTTACGCAGGCAGTTCAGAAGGAACTGCCGCGCTCAGCCACATTTGCAGAGCTTGCCCGGCACCCTCTGGCCATCTGGGTGGAACTGACACTGGGTCTGACTCGCAATGAGGGCAAATGGCATAGGGCACAGCCTATGACTCTCGAGGCCGCTGCCCGACAGTTAGCCCACGATGGACAGACCGATGAAGAATTGGCACGCCGGACATTGGCTGACTTTCTTCTGCTCGCGTACCACACGACTGACAAACCAGTGGAAGAAGGGGGGCGCAGCCTTTTTGCGTTCAAACTGCACCAATTCATCTCCGGCGGCAGCAAGGTGTATGGGACACTGGAACCTGAAGGCAAACGTTATCTGACCCTCGAAGGTGCGCAGTTCGTACCAGGCGACCGCTCCCGACGCCTGTATACCCTGCACTTTTGTCGCGAATGCGGGCAAGAGTATGCACCAGTCTGGGATGAGAACGGCAGCACCGGGCGTACGTTCAGCCCTCGCGGCATTGACGAGCGCAATCACGATGATGAAGACACCCGAAGTGGTTACTTCATGCCGGATACTACGGGCATCTGGGAGGACACCCTCGACCTGTATCCGGAAACGTGGGTTGAACCACGCGCCAATGGCGACCTGAAGCTCAAGTCCAACTACAAGAAACGCCAACCTCGCCACATTCGCATCAATACGGAAGGCCGGCTCGCTGCCGATGGTACGCCTGGCTGGTTTGTGCCTGGCAACTTCGGATTCTGTCTGCGTTGTGGTGTGACGCACAGCACGGCGGGCAAGGAGTCGCTGAGGCTCATGGGGCTGTCAGGCGAAGGGCGCAGCTCCGCCACCACGATGTTGACGCTCTCAGCGCTACGCTATCTCTATGAAGACGACACGCAACTGAAAGCAGAAGCCAAAAAGGTGTTGGGCTTCACGGACAACCGACAGGATGCGGCACTTCAGGTTGGCCACTTTAACGATTTCCTCCAAGTCGTGTTGCTTCGTGCCGCACTCTTTTCCGCCGTTGACCAGGCAGGTGGCAGCCTTAGCGAGGCCCAGGTATCAGATGCCATCTTCAAGGCCCTGGGCTTTGACCGTGATGACCATGGAGTGCGTGCCGAATACATGCAAGACCCCGACATCAAGGGGAACGCACGACGCCAGGTACAAGACATCATGCGCACCATCCTGGGCTATCGGGCGTACTTTGACCTGCGCCACGGATGGCGCTTCAACAACCCCAACCTGGAACAACTAGGTCTGCTTCGTATTGCGTATCAGGACCTCGACGACCTCGCTACTGACGCGGAATCCTGGCCTGCAGACATCCCCGCAGTGCTGCAAAGCGCATCTCCCGACGTCAGAAAGCGCCTGCTCATCGCCCTTTTCGATGCGATGCGCCAAGGACTATGCCTAGCCACACGCTATCTTGACCGCACCGAGCTCGACCGGCTCAAAACCTCGAGCTACGCCAATCTGCGTGAACCCTGGGGATTTACTGAAGACGAAACGCCCGCCCCATCTAACTGGTTCATCACCAGCGCACGTCCACGAGACGAAGACCGCCGTAATGTTGATTACCTGGTCTCTGGTAGCCCTCGTTCAAATTTGGGCAAAGCGATAAAAAGGGCCAGCACCTGGCGTGAGGCCGATGGCAGCGACAACCCGCACGCCGGAAAAATCAAGGACGAGCAGTGCGAAGCCATCATTCGTGCGTTACTGAACGCCGCCAAGACTTATGGCTTGGTCGTATCGGAAGAGACCGAATTTGGTGTGACAGGCTATCAGTTGAATGGCACCAGCCTGCTCTGGACGCTGGGTGACGGCCAGAGCAGTCGTGGTGCGCATGACAACTCGTTTTTCCGCAGCCTGTACCGTAACATCGCCGGACTGCTCTCGAACCCTGTTCACCGCCTCTTTGATTTCGAAGCCCGAGAACACACAGCTCAGGTGGAACAAGATGACCGACTTGAGCGCGAAGCACGTTTCCGCTTTACCGAAAAAGACCGTGCGGACTGGTTGGTAGCAACTGGCAGGCCGCTAGACTGGCTGCCCGTGCTCTTTTGTTCGCCGACAATGGAACTCGGCGTAGACATCGCGTCATTGAACACGGTGTACATGCGCAATGTCCCGCCAACACCAGCCAACTATGCACAACGTAGCGGCCGAGCGGGCCGAGCGGGCCAACCGGCCCTGGTCATCACATATTGTGCAGCGCAATCACCGCATGACCAATATTTCTTCCGCGACCCCGTGCGCATGGTGCATGGTCAAGTCAATCCGCCCACGCTTGACCTCGCAAACCGTGAACTCATACAGAGCCACCTGCATGCCGTCTGGCTTGCGGAAACAGGCAAGAAGCTCGATAACAGTGTGCGCGGCTTGCTGGACATGAGCGACCCCGAGGCGGCACTCACCGAGGACTATCGGCAGCAGATGGACGCCGACGCACCACAAAAACGTGCTCACGGACGAGGCCTGAGAATACTGACCATGCTGGAAGGCGAATTGACGCCCCAGAAAGCCCCCTGGTACTCCGAGCGCTTTGCAGAGCAGGTCTTTAGTCAAGCCTTCGCCTCCTTTGATAACGCACTAGACCGCTGGCGCGACCTGTTTTCCGCAACCAAGCGCCAGATGGAAATCAACCAGAAGGTGATGAACAACCCAGCCGCCAGCGAACGAGAGCGCCGCGACGCCAAGCAGCGCCACGACGAAGCATTCCGCCAGCAGTCATTGCTGCTGCAAGAATCCGGCTCGGCCAATTCGGATTTTTATACCTATCGCTATCTGGCAAGCCAGGGTTTCTTGCCTGGCTACAATTTCCCACGCCTGCCGCTCATGGCCTACATACCGGCACGCCGCGGCAAGATTGGCAGGGAGAACTTTTTATCACGCCCGCGTTTCCTGGCGCTCTCGGAGTTTGGGCCCTATAGCCTCATCTATCACGAAGGCAGCCAGTATCGCGTCACACGTGCCATGCTCTCGATTGGTGCCAACGACCAAGTCTCCGTCGGTGCAAAACTGACCACCGACGTGGCGCGCATCTGCCCAGCATGCGGCTATGGACATTTCCGCAATCAGCGTGATGCCGACCGCTGTGTCTCCTGCAATGCACCGCTGACCGAGGCTGTGGCCGTCCAAAACCTCTACCGCATCGAAAACGTGTCCACAAAGCGGGCGGAGCGCATCAGCGCCAACGAGGAAGAACGGGTGCGTCAGGGCTACGAAATGCAGACGACCATTCAGTTTGGCGAGCAGGAGGGCAAACTCCATGTCATGCGGGCACTGCTCATGGATGCTGACACCCCGGTCTTGGAGCTGCAGTACGGGCAGTCCGCCACGGTCTGGCGCATGAACCTGGGTTGGCGTCGGCGTAAGGAAAAAAGTCTGCTTGGGTTCAAAATCAATCCGGTCACGGGCCACTGGATGGGCGGCGCCAATGAAGAGGACGAGCCTGATACCGATACGCCCCCAGACAAGACACCGCCCCAGCGCATCGTCCCGTATGTGGAAGACCGGCGCAACGTTCTTATCGTGCGTCCGCTTGAAGCGCTGGATATCAAGACCATGGCGACCCTGCAATACGCGCTCAAGCGCGGCATGGAAGCCGTATACCAGCTCGAAGAAAGTGAACTGATGGCTGAACCCCTGCCCAAAGCAGACCTACGCCGTTCCATCCTCTTTTATGAATCTGCCGAAGGCGGTGCCGGAGTGCTGACCCGCATTGCCACCGAGCCCGAGGCTCTGGCGCTTGTGGCGACAGAGGCCCTCTCCATCATGCATTACCAAAGTCCCAAGGATGGTCGCTGGGACGCAGCACATCTCACCGAAGACCGAGAAGCTGACGGCCAACCCCTATGTGAGGCAGGCTGCTACCGGTGCCTGCTGTCGTACTACAACCAGCCCGACCATCTCCATATCGACCGTAGGGATGCAGACAATGACGGAAAGGCATTGGACATTCTGTGCCAGCTGACGCGCTCCCACAGCTCGGTCGGCACCTTCGGACGTAGCCCCAGCGAACAGCAGGCCGAGCTTGAGCGCGTTGCAGGGAGTTCTCTGGAGCAGGCATGGCTCGAATACGTTCAGCAGCACGGCTATCGCCAACCTGATGAAGGGCAACACACTATCGACCGCTGCAAAACATCAGCAGACTTTTTTTATGCTGACTGGAAAGCCGCTGTTTTCATTGACGGCCCTCATCATGATGCCGCCGCACAATCCGCAAAAGACCAGGCCATCACCAACTGCCTGGAAGCCGCTGGTTACTATGTGGTCCGATTCCCCAAGGACAGCGCCCGCTGGGCCGACATTTTCAAGACACATGCCGACCTATTTGGTCCCGGCCGTGTCGCAGGAACCCATGCATGACTCTGCAAACTTCATTCCAACCAGGAAGTCTCGTCTCTGCGCGCGGCCGCGAATGGATAGTGCTGCCAGAATCTTCCGAGGACACGCTGCATCTGCGACCGCTGGGAGCTGCAGAGGATGATGCCACACTCATCTACCTGCCCATCGAACTCGGCACTGTGGGGCCAGCGAGCTTCCCGACGCCCACGGTGGAACAGGCTGCAAACTTCGCGGCGGGACAACTGTTGCTCGACGCGCTGCAGCTTAAGCTACGCTCCGGTGCGGGTCCGTTTCGCAGTTTTGGCAGTATCGCCGTAGAGCCCAGGGCGTACCAGCTTGTACCCCTGCTCATGGCGCTCAAGCAAGAGGTGGTGCGCCTGCTGATTGCCGATGACGTAGGTATCGGCAAGACCATTGAGGCAGCCCTCATTGTGCGCGAATTGCTGGACCGAGGCGAGATTTCCCGCATAGCGGTTCTGTGCCCACCGCACTTATGTGAGCAATGGCAGCAAGAACTACACGACCGCTTCCACATCCAGGCTGTGGTGGTCCGCAACACGACCGTTGCACGGCTTGAACGTGGACTACCTGCCAATCAGTCCATCTTCGAGGCCTACCCGTTTACGGTGGTGAGCCTGGACTACATCAAGTCCGACCGACGGCGTGATGAGTTCCAGCGGGCCTGCCCAGAATGCGTGATTGTCGACGAGGCACATACCTGCACCCATAGCGGCCAGGGCAAGCAACAGCGCTACGCCCTGCTTCAAGGCCTTGCAGACGATACCGAGCGGCACATGATTTTGCTAACCGCCACCCCACACTCGGGCGACGATGAAGCGTTCTACAACTTGCTAGGGCTTTTGCAACCAGAGTTCAAGGAACTCAAGGACGCACCGGCAGACGGCAGACGTCCTTTGCGCGAGCAGCTGGCGAACCATTTCGTACAACGCCGCCGACCAGATATCGACGAGTGGCACGACAACAGCGTGTTTCCTCAACGTTATTCAACGGAAATCACCTATAAGCTTACTGGCGACTGGGGCAAGCTCTTTGACGACGTGCTGTCCTATGCTCGGGCACTGGTCGAACGAACCGAAGGTCTGGACTTGATGCGCCAGCGTATGTCCTGGTGGGCCGCGCTGGCCTTGTTGCGCTGCATTTCGTCTTCGCCAGCGGCAGCGGTGAATGCTTTACGCACGCGCCTGCAGAGCAGCAGCCTCTCCGAGGGCTCCCCCGGCGAAACCGCCCTCACGCTCGAAGAAGCCGATGAGAATGGTCGCGACCGAGTGCTGGATGGTGTCAACGACGCGCTCTCTACCCAGGATATCGAGCCTGCCGCCAACACGGAAGACAGCGACTGGCTGACGGCATTGACCGAGCGGGCCGCTGCGCTTACCGGCAGTTCAAAGGACCCCAAGCTCAAGCGGCTTATCGAGCATCTGCGAGAGCTTACAGGTGACGGCTTTCAGCCTGTGGTCTTTTGCCGTTACATCGCCACCGCCCATTACGTGGCCGAACAGTTACGCCTGACATTCCGCAACCATCAGGTGATTGCCGTGACAGGGGAAATGGCCCCTTCCGAACGCGAAGCCGCAGTAGAAGCCATGGCCGATGCCGACCAGCGCATTCTGGTAGCAACCGACTGCCTATCGGAAGGCATCAACCTGCAGAACCTGTTTACAGCAGTGGTGCACTACGACCTGTCATGGAATCCAACCAGGCATGAGCAACGCGAAGGCCGTGTAGACCGATTTGGCCAGAAAGCCCGAGAGGTACGCAGCACCATGCTCTTTGGTCAAGACAACCCGGTCGATGGCGCGGTACTTCAGGTCATCCTGCGAAAAGCCGAACGCATCCGCAAGGAGCTTGGAGTTCTGGTACCCATGCCCGACGACGATGGCAAGCTGACCCAGGCGCTGGTCGGTGCCGTGCTACTCCGCAAAGGCACGACCACTCGCACCGCCCCACAGTTGGGGTTGGACTTCGGCGACCCAGAACAGGCCATCGAAACAGCGTGGCAGTCAGCGCGAGACAAGGCCGCCAAAAACCGTACGCTCTTTGCCCAGCGACGCCTAAAGCCCGACGATGTATTGCCGGAATGGAAGAAAACCCTGGCAGTGCTGGGTGGCGAAGATGATGTGGAGCGCTTTGCCAAGCGGGCCACCGAACAGTTGGGTGCACCACTGGAAGCCACCACCAAAGGTGGCTCTCCCCATTGGAAATTACACACTGAAAGCCTACCGGGGGCAGTCCGAGAACGGCTGCATGCCGAAGGCCTGAGCAAATCTATTCGGGTCGATTTTCATCAACCTGCCGCGCAAGGCGCGACCTTCATTCACCGCACCCACCCGCTGATTGCCATCCTTGCGGATTACCTGCTAGAAGCAGCGCTAGACGGCTCATCGGACAGCACGCTTACCCTGGACGCCGTGGCACGTGCGGGCGCCATTTTCACCGATGCGGTACAGCTACGCACAACGATATTGCTACTGCGCTTGCGACACCAGCTCACCGTCAGCCATCGAGGTCAGTCCCGGCTGATGCTATGCGAAGAAACACTGGCCGTGGGTGTCCCCGCCCAGGGAAATGCGCCACTTCTGAATGATGAAGCAGCTCGCAGCCTGATGCATGTCGAACCCACCCGCAACATGCCGCCACCGCTACGCAACCAACACATCACGCGCGCGATTGAGCAACTGGACAGCCTGCAGCCTGCGCTGGAGGCGTTGGCGCACAAGCGGGCACAGCAGCTACTCGAAGACCATCGCCGCTTGCGGGAAGCTGCCCAAGGACGCGGTGAGTACCGTGTGAGTCCCAGCCTGCCCGTGGACATCATGGGCGTTTTTGTCCTGATTCCGGCCTGAGAGGAGTTACCACAAGATGGCTCGCCGCAATCACACCGAACTAGCCTTTCCTGCCCTATCCATCGAAGGGGGCCTGCTTGCGCCCGACTTCCTCAACCGCATAGCTCATCTGGAAGCAGGCGAACAGGCAGAAACCGACTACGACACCCCACGCGGCCTGAAGCTGCGCGACGAGATTGGTCGCTACTGGAAAATTGCGCAGAATCTGTGGCAAGATTTTTCAGCTGGGCAGACACGCACAGATGTGGATACCCATGCACTCACAGTCGACCGTTTTCTAGAGCCTTTGCTTCGGCATGTACTGGGCTTTGGCGACCTCAGGACACTTGGTCAAATCACGCTGGGTGAGCGCATCTTCCCCATCGAGTTGAGTGCAGGTGCAGGACGTGTGCCCATTGTTGTCGCAGGCCACGACCAACCGCTCGATAGGCTTGATGCACGGTTTGGTGACGGCTCACGGCGCCGTTCCCCATTTCTGCTGGCACAGGAATACCTGAACGCCACACCCGATGCTCAATGGGCGATTGTCACCAACGGTCTGAAGCTGCGCATCCTGCGCGACAACCCCAGCCTGACCCGACCAGCGTATATTGAAGCGGACCTGGAAGCCATTTTCAATGAGGGGCTATACCCGGATTTCACAACGCTATGGCTGCTGGCCCATGCCTCTCGATTTGGTGCGGTCGGAGCGGACCCCGCCAATTGCCCCCTGGAGCGTTGGCGCAACACGGCACAGGAAGACGGCATCCGTGCTCGTGACCGACTACGCGAGGGCGTCGCCGAGGCGCTGCGGGCTTTGGGTACCGGATTTCTGATACACCCATCCAACGCGGAATTACGGCAACGGCTTGAAGCAGGCGCTCTGTCGACACAAGGCTACTTCGAACAACTACTACGCCTGGTGTACCGCTTCATTTTTCTGGCCACCATCGAAGACCGGGGTCTGGTGTTCGCTCCAGGCGCGGACGAGTCAACCAGGGAGCGCTATCTCAGCGGGTATAGCCTACAGCGCCTACGACACATGGCCGCCAGGCGGCGCAGCCACGACCAGCATACCGACCTGTGGCAGGGACTGGTTATTACCTTGACGGGCCTGGGCACCGGCCAGCCTGCCCTGGGATTGCCCGCCCTGGGCGGGTTGTTCAACCATGAGCAGTGCCCAACGCTGGATGCCGCCCAGCTGGATAATGCATCACTGCTGTCGGCATTATTCAGCCTATGCTTTTTCAGAGATGGTGCAGCGCTGTCACGGGTCAATTACCGCGACATGGACTCCGAAGAACTCGGCAGCGTCTACGAGAGCCTGCTGGAGCTGGTGCCCTTGGTCACGCTCTCAGGCCATGTGCGACAGTTTGGCTTTGTGGGCGATGAGTCGGCTCAGTCCACTCGCGGTAATGCCCGCAAACTCAGCGGCTCGTACTACACGCCTACCAGCCTTGTACAGGAGCTCATCAAAAGCGCCTTGGAACCCGTCATTGAGCGTACCCTGGCTGAGAACCCTCAACAGCCAGTGCAGGCCTTACTTTCGCTTAGTGTGTGCGACCCTGCCTGCGGCTCAGGCCATTTCCTTTTGGCTGCTGCGCGCCGGATTGCCGAGGAAGTGGCTCGCCTGAATGCCAAAGACAGCCATCCTCTGCCGTCGGACTACCGGTTGGCCTTGCGTGAGGTCATTGCCCGCTGCATCTATGGCGTCGATAGAAACGCATTGGCGGTGGAACTTGCCCGCACAGCGCTCTGGCTGGAAGCCTATACACCAGAGAGGCCGCTGACTTTTCTGGATTCGCACTTACGCTGTGGTGATGCGCTGCTGGGTATCTTAGACCCTGCCCTGTTGGATAGCGGCATCCCGGACAAGGCCTTCAATGCCTTGTCGGGTGACGACAAGGAAGTCGTCAAGCACCTGAAGAAGGCCAACCGCGAAGCCCGCAAGGCCATTGAGCGCGCAGAAACTCCGACCGGACAATTTTCCCTGGCGTTGGCCGAAGAGTCGGACATGGCAGCAGTTGAACAACTGGCTGACGACACGTTGGACGCGGTGGAAGCTAAACGGGCTGCCTGGATGGCAGCCCAAACCAAACTGGAACAGTCCCAGGCACGTCTGGCTGCAGACCTTTTTGTAGCAGCTTTTGCCGTTCCCAAGACACCCGAACAGGAGCACCTAGTCCCGACCAGCCAAGACCTGTGGTTGGTACGGAACGGTGGTACCCCACGGCCGGGCATTGCAGAGCAGGCCCATACCGTGGCAGCAAGCGCTCAGGCTTTCCACTGGTGGCAGGCTTTTCCGCAAATCCGCGCCAGGGGCGGCTTTGACGTGCTGCTAGGCAATCCACCTTGGGAGCGCATCAAGCTGCAAGAGGAAGAGTTCTTTGCCACACGCAGCCCGCTCGTGGCCGAGGCCCCTCACAAAGCTGAACGCGGGCGGCGTATCGCGCTCCTGGCGGACGGCATGCTGTTGCACACGCTCTACCCGGAAACCGAAGCTGCCCAGGGGCTGGTGCCGCCTAATCGCGCAGAACAGGCTCTCTATGCCGAGTTCCTGATGACCAAGCGACAGGCCGAAGCCACCAGTCTGTTTGCTCACGACGCGGGGCGCTACCCACTGACCGGTGTGGGAGATGTCAATACCTATGCCTTGTTTGCAGAAACGTTCTCCCAACTGGTCAGCCCAAATGGGCGGGCGGGCTTTATCGTACCGACTGGCATCGCCACCGACGACAGCACCAAGGCATTCTTTGCTACCCAAACCCAGCAAGGAAAACTGGTCAGCCTTTACGATATAGAGAATCGGGAGGCCGTTTTTCCATCGGTCCACCGCAGTTATAAATTCTGTCTGCTCACCCTGGGGACAGCTCCAGAAGCGCAGTTTGTCTGCTTTGCGACTCAGGTGTCACAACTAGCCGATACCCGTCGCCGTTTCCGGTTGTCGCCAGAAGATTTCGCACTCATCAACCCCAACACGCTGACCTGCCCAATGTTTCGCTCGGAACGCGACGCCGAGTTGACCAAGAAGCTCTACCGCGCCGCCCCGGTGCTTGTCAATGAAGGGCATACTGAGGTCAACCCGTGGGGTATCCGCTTCATGGCAATGATTCATATGTCAAACGACAGCCACCTGTTCTCCGACAATCCAGGACCAGGCAGCTTACCGCTATACGAAGCCAAGATGATTCACCAGTTCGACCATCGCTGGGCCAGCTATGGGGCGGACGGTACCTGTGCAGACGTGGCTGTTGAACAGAAGATGGACCCGGATTTCAGCGTGACGCCACGGTATTGGGTGGATACGTCAGAGGTGGAAGCTCGGCTTGCAGATAAGAGCTGGGGGCGGAATTGGCTGATGGGATGGCGCAATATTGCTCGAAGCACGGATGAACGAACCTTTATCGCTTCACTTATCCCCCAGGTGGCTGTCGGTCATTCAATGCCCTTGTTTTCCGTAGCTGGCACACCTAGCCTGTCTGCTGCTTTTTTGGCCAACATGTCATCTCTAATATTCGATTTCATAGTCAGGCAAAAGCTTGGGGGAACAAACATGACGTTTGGGTACTTCAAGCAGTTCCCAGTATTGGTCCCAGATAGTTACACATTGGCTCATTTGAGCTTCATCGTCCCGAAGGTCCTCGAACTGACTTATACAAGTTTCGATATGAAGCCATGGGCGAAAGACCTTGGCTATGAAGACGAGCCTTTCCCGTGGAATCCCGAACGACGCATGCTACTCCGCGCCGAACTGGATGCCTACTATGCGAGGCTGTACGGCCTGACCCGCAACGAACTGCGATACATCCTCGACCCATCCGACGTGATGGGCGAAGACTACCCGAGCGAAACATTCCGAGTCCTCAAGAATAACGAGATGCGTGAATTCGGGGAATTTCGCACCCAGCGCCTCGTCCTGGAGGCTTGGGACAGGCTGGACACACTTCCATCAACAGACCACACGACCGACGAACCACCAGCGCCCATTCACTATTCAGGGCAGGGCATGATTCAAAGTCGGGAGGAGGCCGAACTTGCCGGGCTTATCCTTGCGCTGGTAGCACAGCATCCCCAAGGCTGCACAATGCCGGAGCTGCAATCCATTCTGGCACACGCAGAGGTAGCAACACGATACCTGAGGCCAGTTGACGCAGCACTGCTGACCAGCCTCTTAAGCCAACAGCACGCTTCGAGTTTGAGGCAGCTGCTAGGCCAAGTTCACCGCATCCTTGAACGTCTTGAGGCAACCCCAGCGTTAGTGCGGGAAATCTACGGCAAGGAATCCTTGTTCAAGCGCGGCAATGGTGAGCCTACTCGGGACGTTACTGAGTTGGCAGAACACGCCGATATGGCACGGCTACTTGTGGCGGCCGAAGCGCAGCGCCTGGCGACAGAACAAGCGCAAGTCGACGCCACTCGTCCATCCATCCCCAAGCCGACGGGGACTATGTAGGAGGCACCAATGACAGACTGGCTGGCAGGCCATTCAGCAATACGCGAACTGCCCAGACTTTGGGTCGAAACCCTCTGGCTGGTCGAGTCCCGTGAGCCTGTGGCGCTGACCCGACCCATTCCATTGCATCCGGGCTTGAATATTGTCTGGGCTAAAGAGCCGGCATCAGATGACTTTACCAGCTTGGCCAATGCAGGCCACGGCGTCGGAAAGACATCATTTTGTCTGCTCATGCGCTATGTGCTGGGCGATGAGGCTTCCGACATCATAACGCTGCGCGATAAGGCAGTAGGCTGCTTCCCCAAGGGGGGCGTGGCAGCAAAAGTGCATATAGACGGAACCACATGGCTGGTTTTTCGTCCCTACGGCGCCCATGGCCGCTCTCTGGCCATTCAAGCTCAGAACGAGGCACTGGAGTCATTTCTACAAGATAGCCACCCCAATGACTTTCCTGGATACCTGGACGCGCTGGAACAGTTTTCGATAGGCCGTCTGCCTGCCCAGTCACTGCCAGGCATGAATCAACCTCTGAAGTGGCGCCATCTCTTGGCCTGGTGCGTGCGGGACCAAAAGACCCGTTTCGATGGGTTCTACCATTGGCGAAATAGCGACGGCCTTGGCTTCGCCAGGTCCCGACGCAACCCTCCCCTCTTCGTTCGCTCGGTCCTCGGGCTTGTGGATACAGAGTTGCACGCACTGCTTCAGGAGCTCGATTCAAAGCAAACCGAACTTGAGCAAGTCAAGGTACGCATTTCCGACCTGGAGCGTGAGCCAACATTCAGGCTTAACCTGGCTGACCATCAGCTACGGGCCCGGCTGGGGGCCGACAAAGACGAACCGCTATTCCAAACCACTACCGGCACGTCCGTCGAGTCTCGGTTCCAGGCATCTCTGGAAGCTGCAGAGCAAGACGAGAAACTGTGGGCAGCGAAGGCCGAAGAATTCGAGAAACAACTGGCTCAGAAGCAGCTCCAGCTTGTCGAACTGGAAAAATCGCACCAACTCGCCGAGAAGGATGTGGACATCGCACAGTCACTCGTGGATGGAAACGAGGAGGCATATGAACAACTGACAACCCAACGCGCTACCCTGGAAGGATTGGGTGGTCAACGATGCAAACCCGGAAATATCGACTTCTTGGCATGTGAACACGTTCAAAAACAAATACGGTCAACCAATATGACTCGGTACCGTGACACGCAAGAATCGCAAGCGAATAAAACTGTGCTTCGACAGCAGCTGTCCATCCGTCAGTCCGCCTTGGGAAGCATAGCAGCCGACGTTACGGAACAAAGTCAGGCTATTGCCGCATTACGGAGTGAATTGCACCAGCTGCTGGTACGTACGGCCACCAGCGAAAGCTCCCGTAGCCTTTTAATGAGTACCTGGGATGAACTCCATTCATTGCACGTTCAACGAGCCGAAGGGCGTGACTCCGAGGATTTGATAGGGGCCCGACAACAGCAGCAAGAGCTTGAATCATCTCTCGGAGTTCTGCAGGCTGACATCACAAACCGACAGTCGCAACAATCGTCTCGCGTGGAAGCTATTAAAGCATTGACATCCTGTATCTCCACCCGGCTTCTGGGCGAATCCGGGTACACCCGGTTCATACCGGACAACGAACATAGTCCATTTGAGGTCGCGCGTGGTGGCGAAGCTATTCAAGTACTGGAAGTGCTGCTAGGCGATATCGTCTGTCTACTTGACTCGGCAACGTCGGAATCTGGCAACCATCCTGGTTTTCTGGTTCACGACTGCCCAAGGGAAGCAGACCTGAGTGAGGGCCTGTACCGGTCGTTCTTCCTGACAGCATCCGAAGCCGCAGCTCAGTTAGGGAAAGGCGATAGCGTCCCCTTCCAGTTCATCGTGACGACGACCTCACCGCCACCGGCAGCGCTTCAGGGAGAGCCTCATGTCGTGCTGGAGCTAGAGCCTGGCCAGGAAGAAAAGCTGCTGTTCAAGCGGGAGCTGCTCCCCCAATTACCGGGTTTCGCATAATACGCACAGGAAAGGTTTCTCCCGGGTACTGAAGGCATACCCAGATAATAGATTGCCATAATCAGACACATCGAAAGCGAGGTTGAGTACGTCATGCAAGAACGGCTGTTCAAAGAAGTCAATTACACTCTGGGCGTGTTGCTGAACCAAATCAAATTGGGAGTCATCGGCCTACCGGACATCCAACGCCCCTTCGTCTGGCCCAACACCAAGGTTCGTGACCTGTTTGATTCGATGTACAAAGGCTACCCGGTTGGCTATTTTTTGTTCTGGCAAACCGGCGCCGACGATAGCGGAACTAAGGGGATTGGCCAGGACTCCAAGCAAAAGGCACGAGAGTGTCCAGAATTTTGTGGGCGAGGCATAACATGAGAGAAAACGATCATGGATATGCCCGTGAAACACAAGAAGCCATCTATTGCGGCCCAGGCGGCCGCCCGTACGGCCCGATTTCCGAAGCTGCCTGAGCATTTGCTGGACGGCCTGGTCGAAGGTCCGATGTCGGCCATGGAGGTCGAGGATCTGATTGATGCCTTTGGCAAGGCGGTGATCGAGCGGGCCATGGCTGGCGAGATGAACGCCCACCTTGGCTACCGTGCCGGCGAAGACAAGCCGGCCCAACAAGCCGACGAACGCAACGGCGTGAGCGCCAAGACGCTGTTGACCAAACACGGCTCGATGCGTGTTCAGTTGCCCCGCGACCGGGACGGTACCTTCGAGCCGGTCTTGATCCCCAAGCATGAGCGCCATTTCGCCGGGTTCGATGAACGCATCATCGCCCTGTACGCCCGAGGCATGAGCGTGCGCGAGATCCAGGCATTCCTGGCTGAGACCTATGGCACGGATGTCTCGCCCGAGCTCATCAGCGAGGTCACTGACGAGGTCATGACCGAGACGGTGGCCTGGCAGAATCGGCCCCTGGAGCGCATGTACCCGGTCGTGTTCTTCGATGCCCTGCGCGTGAAGATCCGCACCGACGGGCTGGTGGTCAACAAGGCGGTCTACCTGGCCCTGGGGATCGACGCTAACGGGGAGCGTGACGTGCTGGGGCTGTGGATTGAGCAGACCGAAGGTTCGAAGTTCTGGCTCAAGGTCTTCAACGAGCTCAAGAACCGGGGCTGCCAGGACATTCTGATTGCCGTGGTCGATGGTTTAAAGGGCCTGCCCGAGGCCATCAACGTGGTCTTCCCGAAAACGACGGTGCAGACCTGCATCGTGCATCTGATGCGCAACAGCCTGGATTACGCCGGCTGGAAGGACCGTAAGTTGGTCGCCGCCGCCCTCAAGCCCATCTATGCCGCCGCCAATGAGCAACAGGCCAGAGAGGCGCTGGCCGCCTTCGCGGCTGGCCCTTGGGGCACGAAATATCCGACGATCGTGGCCGCCTGGGAGCGGGCCTGGGAACATGTGGTGCCGTTCTTCATCTTCCCACCCGATATCCGGCGCGTGATCTATACCACGAACGCCATCGAGAACATGAATCGGCAGCTGCGTAAAATCATCAAGAACCGGGGCCAATTCCCCAGCGACGAGGCGGCCGTCAAACTCCTATGGCTGGCGCTGCGAAACGTGCTGGCCAAGCCGTCACGATCGGTTCATACGTGGAAAGCAGCCATGAATCAGTTCGCCATCCTGTTCGGTGAACGGTTCACCGAGGCGAGGGATTAAACGATGTCAAACCGCCCCGCCCACAAAAAATCTGACACTCCCAAAGGCACCATCGCTACTGATTGTCGATGGGCAGCAACGCCTGACCTCACTCTATGCTGTGGTGATGAAGGAACCAGTGCTACGGGACAACTTTGAGCACGAACGCATCCGCATTGCCTTCAACCCCTTGAAAGGGGAATTTGCCGTGCCAGATGCCACCACGCAGAGGCAGGCTGAATTCATTACCGACATCTCGGAGGTCTTCTCACAAGACTCCTACGAGACTATTTCTCAGTATCTTGACCGGCTTCGTCAGACGCGCGAAGTGGATAAAGACGAAGAGCGCCATATCGCCAAGGCTATCGGTCGACTGGCAGGACTGAAAGACTATCCCTTTGTGGCACTGGAACTAACGCAGTCAGCCGATGAAGAGCAAGTGGCTGACATCTTTGTGCGTATCAACAGCGAAGGTAAAAAACTGAACCAATCGGATTTCATCCTGACCCTGATGTCCGTCCATTGGGATGGAGGGCGCACTGACCTCGAGCAGTTCAGCATTGCTACCCGAAAACCTACAGCAGGCAACGGGGCAAGCCCTCTGAATCCGATTTTCCGGCCCGAGCCGGACCAGCTCCTGCGTGTAGGCGTAGGCATCGCCTTTCGCAGGGGCCGCCTTGAACATGTGTATTCCGTCTTGCGCGGCAAAGACCTGCGAACCGGTGAATTTTCGACCGAACTCCGCAGCAAGCAGTTTGGCCAATTGAAAGCAGCCCAAGCCAAGGTGCTGAACCTGACTCACTGGGCAGACTTTCTAAATGTCGTGCGCAGCGCAGGATACCGCCATCAGCGGTACATCAGCTCCGAAGGGGCGCTGATTTTTGCCTATCAGCTTTATCTGATTGGTCGCACAGAGTATGGGGTGGAACCCTATACGCTCAAGCAAACCATAGCCCGCTGGCTCTACATGTCGCTTCTGACCGGACGCTATACCAGTTCACCGGAGTCTCGCTACGAGACAGACCTCAAGTTGCTGCCAGACAGCAGGAACCCTACTGAATTTGTGAAGGCACTATCCGAGGTCGAGGCTGCGACCCTCACCGATGATTACTGGGTAAAGACCTTGCCCCTCGAACTTGCCACTTCCGCCAGTCGTGGCCCCAGCCTCTTTGCTTATTACGCTGCTTTGGTACTGTGCGAGGCCAAGGCCCTGTTCTCCAAGCAGAAGGTCGCGGACCTCCTGGACCCACCCGCAATTGGGAACAAGAAGCCTTTGGAACGTCATCACATATTTCCCAAAAGCTACCTGAAGGGACTGGGCATCAGTGAACTCAGGGAAACAAACCAGATAGCAAACTACACCCTGGTCGAATGGGATGACAACCTGGCCATCTCTGATATCGCCCCCAAGGACTACTGGCCGCAATACGCCGACCGTTTCTCCAAAAGAGAATTGAAAGACATGATGAACTGGCACGCGTTGCCTGAAGGCTGGCAAAACCTGCCGTATGAAGATTTTCTCGTAGCAAGGCGCCCACTGATTGCCACAGTGATTCGGCGGGGCTACGAAAAGTTAGCCGGAATACACGAAGCAACCACTCTATCATCGGATAGGCAAGCACGATGAACTCACCGATTCCGCTACTGGAACGCACTCGGCTTGAAAAGGCTGCCCAAGACGCAGGGTTTGACCTGCGCTCCCAGGAAGAAGGTTCATGGCTAGTCTTTCGGTCCACGGCCTTCTCGCAGGCGCTTGGGGTAGCGGCCACCAGTCAGGGCGGCTATCGACTCGGGCTGACCGACTCCAGTGTATGCAGGCAGATTGCGGCAGAACTCGGATTGCAGGTATCAATCCAGTCTGAACCCTGGAGTGTTGGCCTTGAAGGTGCCGCAGATTACGAGAAGCTGTACCACAGTATAGACCGGGCCGCCGACATGTTTCGGGTGATGGCCGGAATCGGCTTACAGCACTATCGGGAACGCACTCACACACCACCCGATGCCACAGAAATCAGCCGCCTGGTACGCCAGCGCATCGGACAAGATATCTTCCGAGCGACACTTATCGAGTACTGGGGAGGCCGCTGCGCCCTGACGAGCCTGGATGAGCCGCAGCTGTTACGTGCCTCTCATATCAAGCCTTGGGCCCGCTGCGAAACCGACGAAGAGCGTCTGGATGTGTTCAACGGCTTTCTGCTGGCACCGCATTTCGACGCCCTATTTGACGCTGGCTGGATAACGTTCCTGGATTCGGGGGCCATCCAGGTATCCCCATCACTGCAACTGCTGCAGCGTAAAGCACTGGGGCTGCACGGGAACGAAGCACTGCATAGTCTGTCAGATGCCCACCTGCCCTATCTGGCTTGGCACCGAAAACATTGGTTTCGCAAATAATGGTGAGTCTTCTGCTTTTACCGAAGCACGGCCATCTGCCGCCGCCTGACCTGCTCGGCTTTTGTCGGGCGGCCTCTGCGGGGCGGCACCTTGACCGGCGACTCAACAGGAACAGACCTGCGTTGCGCTTGCTGCCCCAACCAGACTTCGACATCGCCTTGTCGGAACCTGACCAGGCGGCCCAGCCTGAAGAACGTCGGCAGATTCCCACCTGTGCAGATGCGGTTGTAGATTGTCTGCTCCGAGAGTTCCAGCATAACGGCAAGGGTTTTCGGAGAAAGGAGTGCTTCCATAGGTATGGCTATACGGTACGCAATCACATGACTGCCTACGGTATAGCCACCGATTTACCGCGACCTACTTGACGTGTTTTTTAGGCTGTTCACGGCTGCAGCATTGCTGCAATTTTGCTGCAATTCACCCGGTAAACCGGGGTAAAATGAGGTAAGTCAGGGTAAGCCACATCGTTGATTTTATTGGATAAGTCACGAGAGTGTCCGGAATTTTGTGGGCGAGGCATAACATGAGAGAAAACGATCATGGATATGCCCGTGAAACACAAGAAACCATCCATCGCGGCGCAGGCGGCCGCCCGCGAGGCGCGGCTGCCCAAGCTGCCTGAGCACCTACTGGACGGCCTGGTCGAAGGCCCGATGTCAGCCATGGAGGTCGAGGACCTGATCGATGCCTTCGGCCGCGCGGTCATCGAGCGGGCCATGGGTGCGGAGATGAACGTGCACCTGGGCTACCGCCCCGGTGAGGACAAGCCCGCCGCGCAGACCGATGAGCGCAACGGCGTGAGCACCAAGACGCTGCTGACCAAGCACGGTTCGGTGCAGGTACAGCTGCCCCGAGACCGCGACGGCAGCTTCGAGCCGGTGCTCATCCCCAAGCATGAACGCCATTTCGCCGGGTTCGATGAGCGCATCATTGCCCTGTATGCCCGTGGCATGAGCGTGCGCGAGATCCAGGCTTTTCTCGCCGAGACCTATGGCACGAACGTTTCGCCCGAGCTCATCAGCGAGGTGACCAACGAGGTGATGGCCGAGACCGTCGCCTGGCAGAACCGCCCCTTGGAGCGCATGTACCCGGTCGTCTTATTTGACGCACTGCGGGTGAAGATCCGCACTGATGGTTTGGTGGTCAACAAGGCCGTCTACCTGGCCCTGGGCATCGACGCCAACGGGGAACGCGACGTGCTGGGGCTGTGGATCGAACAAACCGAGGGCTCAAAATTCTGGCTCAAGGTCTTCAATGAACTGAAAAACCGAGGCTGCCAGGACATCCTGATCGCCGTGGTGGATGGCTTAAAGGGCCTGCCCGAGGCCATTAACGCGGTCTTCCCGAAGACGACGGTGCAGACCTGCATCGTGCACCTGATGCGCAACAGCTTGGATTACGCGGGCTGGAAGGACCGTAAATTGGTCGCTGCCGCGCTCAAGCCCATCTATACCGCCGCCAACGAACAGCAGGCCCGAGAGGCCCTGCAGGCCTTCGCCGATGGCCCCTGGGGTACCCGCTACCCGACCATTGTGGCCGCCTGGGAACGGGCTTGGGAGCATGTGGTGCCGTTCTTCATCTTCCCGCCCGATATCCGGCGAGTGATCTACACCACCAACGCCATCGAGAACATGAACCGGCAGCTGCGTAAAATTATCAAGAACCGGGGCCAGTTCCCCAGCGATGAGGCGGCTGTGAAGCTGCTGTGGCTGGCGCTCAGAAACATCCTGGCCAAGCCATCCCGATCCGTTCACACTTGGAAGGCGGCGATGAACCAGTTCGCCATTCTGTTCGGTGAACGGTTCACTGAGGCCAGGGATTAACCAATGTCAAATCGCCCCGCCCACAAAAAATCTGACACTCCCTAAGTCACTGATTCATCAGGGCTTTTTTCGGCCTCATAACCCGAAGGTCACAGGTTCAAATCCTGTCCCCGCAACCACATTTATCTGACTTTCGGTGAAAACGCCGGGAGTCTTGGAAATCAGCGAAAACAGGCCAGCCGACGAGCTGGCCATTTTTGCGTCTAGAGTCCCGTCGTCCCCAGGGATGAGGGTGATCTCGCCACCAAAAAGCTCTCGCAAAAGGGTTCTGGCAGCGGCGACATCTCCGGACAGCACCCCCTCCAGATTCGCAATTAGTTCATCATAGTGTGCGATACCGCGTGCAATGATCTCGGACGCCACCGGTGCAGACTCGCAAGATTCAGCGTGCTCACGAGCCAACACATCTCGCCGCTTCTGGAGACGGTTGATCTCATCACGAACCAGGCTCGGATCAATCCCGGCCTTGATGCTCTCAACCAGGCGCCGAATCTGTCTCTCGACATCGCCCACTTCCTTCGCCACCAGCTCGCCCTTTACAGAATGGCCCTTGAGCTGCTGCTCCACAGACGACTCAAGAGCACGCCCATAGTGCTTGAGCGCATCCACTGATAGAAGGCGCTCTTTCAACGCCTTCAATAGCACAGCCTCAACCACTCGCCGACTGACCTTGGCGTTGTTGCTGCATGCCGTCTCGCCGCGATCCTTATGACGGGCGCACCCATACCGATAGCCATCTACCATCGAGAAATTCGATCCGCACAGTGCGCACTTGAGCAGACCGCTAAACAAGTACTTCGGTCCCGCGCCAGTACGAGCTTTGGGGCCACATTCGGCCTGTTTGGCCAAACTCCTTCGGGAGACCTCCTGTTGGCGCGCCTTCACGCGATCCCAGATCTCCTCGGACACAATCCTGAGGTGTGGCACTTCGCATGTAACCCACGCCGACTTGTCATTCGGTTTGCGTGTACGCTTGCCAGTTTCCGGATTCGTGACAAACCGCGCGCGATTCCACACATAGATGCCGTTGTACAGCGAATTGTTCAGGATGCCGCTGCCATCGCGCGGATCACCGTGGATTGCAGAACGCGCCCACGAATGACCGCGCGGCGAGCAAATACCTTCGTCATTCAGCTTCTTGGCAATGGCCAGCGGCGAATTGCCATCGGCATAGAGCGAAAAAATCTGCCGAACGACTTCAGCCTGTTCGGCAACCAGCTTCATCTCATATCCGACGACCTGCCCATCCTCCACCACCGGCTGGGTCGCATAGCCGTAGGCCTTGCCACCAGCGCTCAGACCCTTGAGCACCCGGCCTTCGAGCCCGCGCTTCGTCTGAAAGCGGATATTGTCCACATACAATTCATTTACTAGTCCCTTCACTGTGGCGTGAATCTTCTCGCCAGGCGCATCAGAGTCGTACCCTTCGGACACACCCACCACGCGAATGTCGAGAAATTTCAGGCGCCTCAGCGTGAGCCCCTGCTCCTGAGCATCTCGCGCCAGGCGGCTCAAGTCGTCGATGAGGAGTACATCGAAGTCACGCCTCTGCGCGGCCTCCAGCATGAGACCATACTGCGGCCGTTGCCTTATCGTGCCGGATATTTCCTCATCGCTAAAGGTGCTCACCACCTCGAGCCCTTCCCGGGCGGCGAAGCCGCAGCAGTTGCGTTCCTGATCCTCAGTAGA
This sequence comes from Castellaniella sp. MT123, assembly GCF_039614765.1. NCBI lineage: Bacteria > Pseudomonadati > Pseudomonadota > Betaproteobacteria > Burkholderiales > Alcaligenaceae > Castellaniella > Castellaniella sp. MT123. The sequence continues at coordinate 441,740 of NZ_CP154879.1, read as the reverse complement.
TGAGTTTCGCTGCTTGTCCGTGCTGTAACGAGTGTAAATGGCGGCTTTCAATGGATGGTCTCCTGCTGGTTGTCGTTGGATTGGGCGGATTGGGAGTCTTCTGCGAGAAACTGCCTTGCAGCTATCATCGCGATGAGATCAATCAACCGGAGCTCCGCTGCCGACAGAGGCGGCTGACAGCTTTCCTGTTGCTGCATGGCACATAGTCCGATTACCTTGGGACTATGTATAGGGAGAGACTAAAATCATTGGTAAAAATAACAATTTGTTACTTTATCGATCAGGATCACAACCCAACCGAAACAGCGTCTGCCAATCCAGTAGGAACCCCCAGCCATACGACTTCTACCCCCTCTGAACAACGAGCACCCGGCGCCTCCTTATCGAATTGAGCCACACGTTATCCACAGGCACCCACAGCCTGTGCGCCATGGGCGAAGGACGTTCTGGCCGACAGACGCCGTCCGCGCGCCCCGTGGCGAACCCGGCCTCCCTCCTAAAGACAGGGGGATAGGGCCAAATCGCGCACCGAGAAAAACTGTCCATTAGGGCACACTAGTAGGCCAGGATACATCTAGACAAGTCAATTCTATGACACAAGGCGTCAGACAAGCCTCTCCGCCCATATTCTCTTCACCTGAGCCAGGCTGTATCCGGTCATTGCGGCAGCCTTGGCAATGCTTTGCCCTGCAGTGCGTAGCGCCAGTACCTGCGCGTGCCGTCGTGTATCTGGCCGACGTCCTCGGTAGCGGCCACGGCCCTTTGCAAGCTCAATCCCTTGGCGCTGGCGCTGACGGCGGGTCTCGTAATCGTCGCGTGCCATCTGAAGGGCCAGGCGCAACAGCATTTCTTGCACAGATTCGAGCACTACTCGCGAAACTCCGTCAGCGCCGGCAGCCAATTCGCTGAGATCCACGATTCCGGGGACGGCAAGGCGGGCACCTTTTCCGCGGATGGATGCTACCAACTGCTCGGCCTCAGGCATTGGGAGCCGGCTGATGCGGTCGATTCTTTCCGCTGCTACGACTTCGCCCGGCTGGAGATCTGCAATCAGGCGTAGAAGCTCTGGCCGGTCGGCGCGTGCGCCGGAAGCCTTCTCACGATAGACGCCGGCGACGTAGTAGCCGGCCATCTTCGCTTGATCGATGATGGCTTCCTGCCGTTGCAGGTCCTGTGCATTCGTGCTGACGCGCAGGTACACGCGCGCGATCCGAGGGCTGGTTGTCGTGCTCGGTTCTCGGTATTCGTCCATACGGCTCCTTTGAGTATATTCATTTGAGCCGCCCAGTATCGGGCTAGCTCACGTTGCGGTTCAGGACTCATATGCGCCCGGCGCATCGAGAGGGCTTCAATGAGCCTCCTGTATAGCTCCGGGCCCGGGTCAGGACCTACCAGTCAAATCCGTTGTCGGTCGGGTACGACGACGACCATGGGTTGACGGCACCCCAGGGGCTGCCGCCCACATCGATGCCGCCAATGCCGCCCACCATCGGGAGGCCGGTCGCTGGGTTGATTTCGTACATATGTATCTCCTGTGAAGTGGCGCTCCCTCGACCACCGAGAAGGCGCAGGCCAACCGAGTTGCTCCGAATCAAGAAAAACCGCACCGACTGCTTTCCTGGCTCGGGGAGCGGAAGACGGGTTTTTCGTCCTCACCTCGCTGTCCATGGCGTCTGAGCGCTCAGGTCAGCCTGTCGCGCAAGGGCGCCGGCGAGGCCGCAGCCCGTAGGGACCGGGCGAGTCGGCGTGCGCAGCACCTGCTCTTGCGCGACGGGCTGACCTGAGCGACGATCGCAGCTAATGGGCAGCGAGGCGAGGACGACACGACGGTGGACCCCTCGCCAGGGAACACGGTTCACCTAGGCCGCAGCTCACCGGGGAGCGTGCATACAGTCAGGCGCCGCGATGCGCCACAGGCGCAGCGTGGGGCTAGGGCCTGCGGCCCGCCGCCCCCGGAACCGCACCGCGCCCCAGCGCGGTCGGTGTAGGGCCTGGGGGGAGCCGGATGACGCTCGCGGCCCCAGCCGCGAGAGGCCCGCCAACGGGCCGGCAGTCAGCCGGGGGGCGTAGCCCCGCGCCCCACGCCGTAGGCGCGGGAAACTCACACGAGTCGAGCGCAGCGAGACCACAGCCCCGACGCGTCCAGCGTCGAGGGTCGTGTGGGTTTCCCGCGCGTGGAGTGGCGCGCCGAAGGCGTGACACGGAAGGCGAGGGGCGCCCCTCCCTGAGCACGGGCGGCGTCCAGCCGCGCGAGTGGCCGACCGGGCGTCCAGCCCGCCGGAGGCCACGGTGCTCCCCGGGTCGCAGTCATGCGCCCCCCACACGCCTCCCCCGTTCACCGGGGAACGCATAGTCATACGAACGGCAGAACGCTATACGAAATATGGCAAAAGAGAACACCCCCACGACAACCAGACCCGCACAAGATGGACGCGTGATTGCGCTCGATAACGAGCTGCGCGTGCTACGCGCCATCCGCCGGTTCGCTTGGCTACGCACACGCGACATTGCGGTGCTGGTGTGGCGTCACCCAGAAACAAGGCCCGGCCTGGGCTCAGTTCCCGGTCTGCAGCCGCCAGAGCCGACGGCTACAGAGCTACGCATGGCTCAGAAAACCCTCGCTCGTCTGCGCGAAAAACGTCAGGTGCTGCATGCTAGTGCACCGGACTACAGTCGGATCTATGCACTGGCGGAGGCCGGTGTACGTGTCCTTCGGGCCCAAGGCGCCGACGCCACCACAGGTAAGGACGCCATACGGGAATTTAGCCTTGACCACTATCATCACCGCCGAATCGCCAACGAGGTCGCGATCGCCGCCCTTACCGAGGGATACAAAATCTCCACCGAGCGAGAGACCGCACAGGGCAGATGGATTGGCGGCCGAGACGGTATTGCTGGAAAAATCCCTGACGCACTAATCCGCACGGGCAGCGACATCTGGTGGGTCGAGGTTGAGCATAGCCGCAAAAACGTGCCCGACTACCAGCGCCTGCTCGTATGGCTCACTACCGTACGCCGCGACGCCCTCACCCCAGGCGGTAGCACACTCCTGGGCAAAAACATGCACTGGCGGCAGATAATTTTCGTGTGTACTCCAACCTTTCAGAAAAAGCTGACTCGCGATCTCCAGGCCATCGGTTGGACGCATGCACAAATTAATATGCTGCTCAGGTTCTCTACAGCGCTATACAGGATTGGCAGCGTCGAATTTCAGCGCTGAAACTCCCGCTGTCAGGCCAATGCTGGCGAGGCATCAATTCTCTCGCATAGGTGGGTGAGTCGGAGACGCACGCCCTCAGGAGCCCGATTTTCCTACTTTGCACTTGGGCCGTGCGCAAGGGCCGCAGCGGATACTGCTGAGAAACCCGCCGGACATGACGCGTCTCCCGGCGGGCTCTTGCTTTTCCCAATTGAATTATCTCTCACAACAGACCTCATTCTGAGTGCCCGGAATTTCCGGGTTCTGAAAACCGTTGCTGCATGTGACACGTCTACAGCCGAACCCTGCGTGCGAACCTCATGGGACGCGATGCATGATATTTAGCCCGCCCGCGCACTACCGCGCACTCCCGTCCATTCAGCCGGTCTCGGTCGCTTGGTGCTGTGGGCCGCGTCGCGACCCACATCACGCCTGCGGCGATCAAGGCCAGCACTATCGATAGCATGACCCACCGGAATGCCTCGTCCACCATAACCCCCCCGTCCCATGCAGCTTATCACTGTGGCGGACTGCATCTAAATTCAGGATTCCCAGCCTCGCATCGCTATACACGGTGGCGATCGCTGACGCATCCGGCGTCAGGCGCAACGAGGAAACAATCATGAGGACACAAGATTATTGGGAAATACTCGCCCAGGAGGCCATTGCGATGATACGAAGCGGTGACTCCAAGGGGGCGATTGGTGTGCTGGAATGGGATCTGGAGTTTTTCGGGCTTTGGGGGCTTAAAGTTTTGATGTCCTATTGCCCAAGGGAAGACCACGCTGCGTTCGTCGAGTGCCTCAGCACCTACATAAACCGTACGAGCGCAGGCACGCAGCTCATCGCTGCCCCGGTCCTTCTCTGTGTGCATCCGTCCCGCTGTTACCGCAACGGGAGCTTCCTGCCACAACCCTACCCGCAGCGTGACGAGTTTTTTACGCTGCCCACCGCTGAGCCTGGCATGAATGACCCTGGCGAGGATCTGCACTTTCTAGGCTGGGCCAGCACCGAGGGCATCCACCCGCGAGTAAAGAGACAACTTGCCGAGGGGCCCGCATACGGTATCCCATGGGGTAGGATTTCGGCGGCCGTTGCCGTTTTCGAATGGGAGCCGGGGTCAGATAATCGACCCATGCCTACCGTGCCCGATGAGTGGTGGGGAGAGCAGTTTGATGGACGTGATGTCATTACCAAAATTTTCACCCCCATGATGCTCGACTACGCGCGCGCTGCGGAAGCAGCTCGTGCTCTGGAGGTGGGCGCAAGTCGGTATTTTGCGGAGAAGGATGGTCATCAGGACTGGACACTTTATCACTTTACCAAGCCCGCCCTGCAGCACCTGTCAAATTACGTCGGTCTGCAGTTTCGTGCGCAGTGCGAGGAAAAATTTCCGCAGCATCCGTCGTGGCTGTAAGACAATGAATTGAAATCCTTTTAGGCGGGCCCGTTCTCAGGCCCGCCGTTTTTATCCGAGCCGCTCCTCGATCATTTTCCAGCTCTTGTCGGTCACCATCACAAAGCGGCACCTGCTGCCAGCCGAGAGCCTCTCCCACAGGCCGCCAATTAGGCGGTCGTCCTTGGCCGACTCCCAGCGATCCTTGCCCTTGTATTCAACGGCCAGAATGGGGCCAGGCATCGCGCCATCGCCGGGGAGCTGACAAAGAAAATCGGGGTAAAAGCGATCAGTTGCCTTCTGCAAGAAGAATGAGCTGCCCTCGCGGCGCACCAGGTTGCGCACCCAGAAAAGGATGCGACCTTTCTGCGCCAGCATATCCAGGTGGCAGGCGCACTCGAATTCTTCCTTGCTATCAAAGTCCCCAATACGGCCGTAGTAGTGTTTGCGAAAATCGAACACGCCGAACCGCCCGTCGTAATCGCGGCTGGGCGCGTAGGCCTGGGGGTTGAATGTGAAAGAAAAGTCGTCCGAGACTGCTACGTGTGAGGCGGCATCATCGGCAAACAGCGTCCGCTGATAGGCCCGACTGATCGCCTCCTTGCGCAGCGCCCGGATCCGCGCCTCGATGAGCTTGCGGATCTCGAACTTCTGCTGATTGACTCGCGCCAGGGTGAAATCTTCTCGCGCGAGCAGGTGCCCCACCCAGGAAGCGACGAAAGCGCGCTTGCTCTCATGGGTGAGCGACGGCTCAAAGACGTTCTGACACAGCCAGGCAGCCAGTCGCACGTCGTCCCAGTGCTCGGGCTGATACGCCAAGCCCAGGTCACGCTGCAACTCCGGTAGAAAGCGCGAGATGACTTTCCCGGTGCCAGCTTCAATATCGATCTCACCTGAATCGGAGACGGTCCAGGCGGCGCGCAGCGCTGCCCAGTCATTGCCCTGCGGGCCCGCTTCATAGCGAGACAGATCCCAGGGGTACTCCAGAACTTCGGGATCGTCGAAGAGCTGCAGTTCGCCCTGCACTCGCAGCGCCAGCTGCGGTACCCGAAATCGCACGGCCAGCTCCGCCGGGGTCTGAAAGAACTCCAGGGCGCTCGTGCGGCTTTGCGCGGCCGCCTGCGTAATAGCCTGCGCCGACGCCGGCGCGCTTACCGTCGCGGCAAGGGACTGCGTTTCGGTCTCGGTCAGGGGCGCGTGCAGGGTGAGCGTATTGAGCTTCCCGTCCCACCGCACCTTGTCGCGGACTGCTTTGGGCGCCGCTTTCAGGTCCGGCTTTTCAGATAGGGTTACCGTGATTGGGTGCATGACAATGCGCCCCGGCCGACCTTCCAGATCGAGGCGCTGCTGCTCGGGGTGTGCGGCAGCGATGAATTCCGCCACCTCGCGCCGCTCGAAGCCGGCGCCAGCCACCAGTCGGTCGCGCAGCGCGTTGGCAGTTTCCGCAAAATCGCGCGAGGCGACGAAGGCGTAGGAACGGTTCAGCTCCGGTGCGCTCAGATGCCGAGCGTTGGGTTGGCGCAGCACGCGGCCCAATAACTGCTCCACGGCGGTCGAAGACGACAGGGACGCAAGGCTCACCAGAATGTAGGCAAACGGGCAATCCCAGCCCTCGGCCAGCGCCTTCTGGGTGATGATGAACTTCACCGGACAGCGTGGATCCGAAATACCCTGCGCATAATCCGCGTCTACGCCTTCCAGGCCCCTTTCATCGCCCGTGGCAACGACAATTTCCTCGGCCGGAATCCCATGATTGGTGGTGAGCTCCTGACGCACCCGGTCGTAATCCAGCGTTTCGTGGGTGGCGCTGCGCGGCTGCGACTGGATCAGCACGACGGGCCGTAGGTAGGGGCCGCCCGCACGGTACTCTGTCGTGACCAAGGCCTGTAACGCGTCACGCCGGGCGATGGCGTCGGCCAGGCACTGCTGCCAGTCGGGCTGGGTTTCGAGCAGCACCGGCAGCTTGATCATCTCCTCGGCCTTCAATTCGGCTGCTGAGACGCTGTGCAGAACGTTGCTGGGGGTGCGCTCCGTATCGGGCGTCGCGGTGAGCTCCAGAATTCCAGCGGGACGCAGCCGGGCGAGCATCTCAAAAGCCAGCTCGGTACGGTTGTTGTGGGCCTCGTCGACGACCACGAAGGGACGGCGCAGGCGCAGGACATTCGCAAGCGAACACGGCGTGGTGCGATCCACACCTTCCCCTTCGGTGAGCAATTCCGCCCGCTGTTCAGCGCTCAGATGTTCAAAATGGTGCATCAGCGCGCCATTCGATTGATAGACCTTACGGCACTCCTCGTCCTCCACCTGGAAGGCCTGGCGGGTGGCGACGATTACGACGGTGGTGGTATCGAGCGTGGCTCGCGTGATGCCCTTGGCCTCGTCCAGATCAATGACTGCCACGGGCCCCGCCTCGCGCAGTGCTGCGTGGTAGGGGTGTTCGGGGCTTCTCAACGCCTTGAGGGTCTGTTCGCGAATCGGCTTGCTGGGTACCAACCACAGCACGGTGCTGTGCTCGGACCGAAGCAGGTGGGTATTCACAAGTGCAACGCTTTTGGCTGCAAGCCAGGTCTTGCCGCCACCTGTGGGCACGCGCAGGCAGAAGTACGGCATGTCGGGCTCGAACCCGGGAAGCGACTGGTAGGCGCTTGCCCGGCCCCAGAGTGCTTCAGTGGTGGTCATGTAGGCGATCGAAGCCGACCCCTGTTCCTGACAGGCCTCGAAATAGACCTGGACACTATCGAGCACCTGCTGCTGATAGATCTTGGGGGTGTAGGCGTTCATGGCTGCACCTCCAGCGCGTAGGGTATTTGCTGGAAGGTGATGCCTTCGCGAGCAGCGCGTGCCCCCATGCGATTGGCGGCGGCATAGATGACCTTAGGACCGCTGAATACGGGCAGCCGGTTGAACACGGTGGCCGTGAGCACGTTGCCGCTTTGTGGGGCCAGATCCTTGAGGATGCCGTTGTAAAGCAGATAGATCGCGCGGCCTTCGTGTGTGCCCAGCAGCGGGCTGTCCGCCGTGCCCGTAAAGCCGACGCCGGTTTCCGCGAACCAGACAAATTCGGCCAGCTGGGCGAAGCTCACATCCCCACGGATCTGACCGTCGGGGGCAAAGAGCGGTTCGGTGGAGAGTCTGCAGTACTGGAAGCCGCCGCCCAGGCCTGCTACCTGATCACCCTTGGCATTCGTGTAGCCCTGCGCCACGCGACGCACACGCTCAGCGGTGACATTCTGGGCGATGTGTTCATCCATCTCCACCAGAATGAAACGGCGGTTGCCTCCGTCTTCGGCGTTTTGTTTCAAGACGGCGTGGGCTGTGGTGCCGGAGCCGGCGAAGCTGTCCAGAATTAAAGAATCCTTGTCGGTGGAGATCTGTAGGATCCTCTGAATCAGGAGAGATGGCTTGGGAGTAGCGAAATCTGAGGCTGACGGGATGTCATGCAGAATCTCTCGGAACTCTTTGCGGGAGCCATCTGTGTGGCCCGCAAAGGCGTGTGTCCATAAGGTTTGGGGAACCACGCCATCATTGCGAAGCGAGTTTTTGTACCGCTTGTACGCAGGCACGCGTCCTTTACCTGTTTTGCCCCAGTAGATGAGCCCTTCCCTGACGTGGCGCTCGTGCTCTTCTGGGGAATAAGCCCAGACGCGGGGGGAGTGTCAGATTTTTTGTGGGCGGGGCGATTTGACATTGGTTAATCCCTGGCCTCAGTGAACCGTTCACCGAACAGAATGGCGAACTGGTTCATCGCCGCCTTCCAAGTGTGAACGGATCGGGATGGCTTGGCCAGGATGTTTCTGAGCGCCAGCCACAGCAGCTTCACAGCCGCCTCATCGCTGGGGAACTGGCCCCGGTTCTTGATAATTTTACGCAGCTGCCGGTTCATGTTCTCGATGGCGTTGGTGGTGTAGATCACTCGCCGGATATCGGGCGGGAAGATGAAGAACGGCACCACATGCTCCCAAGCCCGTTCCCAGGCGGCCACAATGGTCGGGTAGCGGGTACCCCAGGGGCCATCGGCGAAGGCCTGCAGGGCCTCTCGGGCCTGCTGTTCGTTGGCGGCGGTATAGATGGGCTTGAGCGCGGCAGCGACCAATTTACGGTCCTTCCAGCCCGCGTAATCCAAGCTGTTGCGCATCAGGTGCACGATGCAGGTCTGCACCGTCGTCTTCGGGAAGACCGCGTTAATGGCCTCGGGCAGGCCCTTTAAGCCATCCACCACGGCGATCAGGATGTCCTGGCAGCCTCGGTTTTTCAGTTCATTGAAGACCTTGAGCCAGAATTTTGAGCCCTCGGTTTGTTCGATCCACAGCCCCAGCACGTCGCGTTCCCCGTTGGCGTCGATGCCCAGGGCCAGGTAGACGGCCTTGTTGACCACCAAACCATCAGTGCGGATCTTCACCCGCAGTGCGTCAAATAAGACGACCGGGTACATGCGCTCCAAGGGGCGGTTCTGCCAGGCGACGGTCTCGGCCATCACCTCGTTGGTCACCTCGCTGATGAGCTCGGGCGAAACGTTCGTGCCATAGGTCTCGGCGAGAAAAGCCTGGATCTCGCGCACGCTCATGCCACGGGCATACAGGGCAATGATGCGCTCATCGAACCCGGCGAAATGGCGTTCATGCTTGGGGATGAGCACCGGCTCGAAGCTGCCGTCGCGGTCTCGGGGCAGCTGTACCTGCACCGAACCGTGCTTGGTCAGCAGCGTCTTGGTGCTCACGCCGTTGCGCTCATCGGTCTGCGCGGCGGGCTTGTCCTCACCGGGGCGGTAGCCCAGGTGCACGTTCATCTCCGCACCCATGGCCCGCTCGATGACCGCGCGGCCGAAGGCATCGATCAGGTCCTCGACCTCCATGGCTGACATCGGGCCTTCGACCAGGCCGTCCAGTAGGTGCTCAGGCAGCTTGGGCAGCCGCGCCTCGCGGGCGGCCGCCTGCGCCGCGATGGATGGTTTCTTGTGTTTCACGGGCATATCCATGATCGTTTTCTCTCATGTTATGCCTCGCCCACAAAATTCCGGACACTCTCGACGCGGGTGCGCTTGGGCCAAATTTTCTCGCCGGTATTGGGGTTCACCACGGGATAGTAGAGGTTGGGGCGTTCTTCCGCTGTTTTCGCGCAGGTGTAGTCGCTGTTCCGAAACACTCCGCGCTCATCCTCGTACTTGTATTGATTGTCCTTCTCCTCCCCTCGCGGCAACAGGTTCCGTAGCCAACTGCCTGAGCGCTGGTAGACAAGGATGAAGTCATGCATGGGAGCGATGGTCTTGTGATCGTTCGAAGCGGCATATTTCTTCTGCCATGTGATACAGGCCACGAAATTCCTAGCTTCGAACACTTCATCCAGCATCAGCTTCAGCGTCGCTTGCTCGTTGTCATCGATCGATACGAAAATCGCGCCATCGTCCCGCAAAAATCGCTTCAACAACACCAGCCGCGGGTACATCATGCACAGCCACCGGTCGTGACGGTCCAGTGTCTCGCCCTCTTTGCCAACCACCTCGCCCAGCCAGCGCCGGATCTCAGGGGAATTCACGTTGTCGTTGTAAACCCAGCCCTCGTTGCCCGTGTTGTATGGCGGATCAATGTAGATGCACTTCACTTTGCCAGCGTAACGCGGCAACAATGCCCTCAAGGCGTGCAGGTTATCGCCCTGTACGATGAGGTTCCCCCCGACGGCAGCACCCGGATCGGATGACAACTCTGACACCGGCTCCAGCAGCCGGCACGGGACCTCTTGGTGATGACGCACAACAGCGTCCTTACCGATCCAGTTCAACGAGGGCACAGGGAAATACTCCTTTCGCACGCAAAGTTACAGCTTTGGGCATTCTACAGGCCTGAACGCCACGGGTTGAAGGCGTCCTGATGCGGCCAAGCGTCGAGACAGGCGCTTCACCCCGTGCACGATCTGGCCACGCGACCATTCGGCCAGAAAATTTCATGGCAGTTTGCAAGCAGGACAGACACGAATAGGCAGCCGCCGTGAAGTGGCCTACGCTGTGACATCCTTTGTCACTCCCTCAACCACATGGCCACCATCCAGGACGTCCTCGACACAATCTTGCGGCACCTGCATACGGTGCACGTTGACCGCTCAGTGGTGGCCGCCCAGGTATGGCTCCCTGAGGCAGACGAAGCCGATGTGCTGCAATTGCTGCACTCGTGCCCGCGTGCGGATCGTCTGCGGGTGGTCACACTCCTTTCGGATCTACTGGCAGGCGTCCCCCCACTGCTGGCCGCGCCCGTGATTGTGTTTGCAACACCATCACAAGAAGGGCGCCCTCCGGCGTATCGTCTCCCGATCCCCCGTGAGGATCTCTCGCCCCCCAATTCAGCGATGCACTTTCTAGGTTGGGCGCCTCCGGAGCTGATACCCTGCAGGCAAACGCTGATCGACCGTACAGAAGCTGGGCAGCACATACCCTGGGAGCAGCCCACTGTCACGCTGGCGCTATTTGCGTATGCGGGTTCGGAAATACTCACCCCAGACGAAATGCCAACGTGCCCCGCCGGGTGGTGGGGCGAGCTTTTCTTCCCATCGCTGGATACCGCGACGATTTCGCTCTCTGCAGGCGAGCCTTTGCTCTACCCGGAAGCCTACGATGCGAGGAATGCGCTTGCCGACGCGATTGCAAGGCGCCCGCCATTGGAGCGTGCGCACTTTTTCGCCAACGGCGCCACCATCGCGCAGTGCCAGCAAAGGGCCGCTTTGTTTCAAACCTGCTGATGCAGCAGCTTTCCCCACAGCGGATGGCACTTATCGCACCCACCGACTGAAGATAGGATGCCCGACCCACCAGCCAGGTCCCATTTTGAGTCTGATCCCGCGAGGGGTCCATTGCCAGGGGCTCTCGAACCAGAGGCCCGTTTCTATGTGTATCCAACCGCCCCCTGCTGCGCGCTTCGCATGCTCGCCATATGGAATTAGCCGCTTCAACCAAATCGGCCAGCCGCTGCGGCCTACGGCGTATTTCCCAGCGAGGTCCAGGCCACCGTACCCGTAAAGGCGTGCGTTTTTCGGAAACATAGCGCTCGTGGGCTTCGTGATGTAGTGAACCCAATCCCGCAGGTTCCTGCAGCTCTCAGTCCATGTTGATCCGTGAGGCCACCAGCGTGCGAGCCGATCGTGCTCCAATTTGAACCGTCGCGGAAGCCAAATCAGGAGGTGATAATGGAGCATCCCATCGAGGGTTGAATCAGGCTCGGCGCGATCAAGGGACGACAGATATAGGAGTGGTACACCCGGGTAGAGACGCTGGATCTGCATACGCAGCCTCTGTAAAAACCGGCTAAGGTCCTTTGCCTGGTGCGTATGTGCGGTTTTGTACGTTAGCGTCAGGCAAACCGCATGTAGGTCGTGCGCGCGTGCCAAACGCTTCATCTGCGATAGAACTGTTAGGAACTTCCGGCGAGCAGCTTTTCTGGGCTTTTTTGGGCGTGGGGTCGGGGCGCTCGTGCCACTTGTTTTGATCTTCTTGACAAGTTCAGGACGGGCAGACGCTGCCGGTCCCGGGCCAAGGAGAGAGTGGGGCAATCGGCTACTAGGAGCCGTTGGGGTGGCACATGCGCTTGATCCGCCGATAGGCGGGGAGACTGCGGCAATTGCCACAGAGGGTACAGAAATTTCCACGACACATCCTCACGATGTGCCGCAAGATCAGCAAAAATCTTCGCCTTTGACCTGTTACAACAAACTGCACAAAATATGCCCTCCGCTGATACTGCGGCGGATGACACGCAATGCCTATACTGAATGAGTGGTGAGCAAGGCCTTGCGTTGCACACCTCGCCCCGGCGCCCGCCGGGGCTTTTATAGGCGTGCAAATTGGTATAGGGAACTACCAGGGTCCCCTGGATCAGCTCCCGTGAGCACTATGCTGCGATGGCTGACCTGCGTGACAAACCAGTCCCTGGGGCTAGTTCAATGATCACCTTGGTCGACTCTGAGATGCCGTAATACGATTTCGGGGGAACCTCGCGCACTGGGGTCAAGCGTGAAACTCAACCCCTGCCGGCCCTTCTTGCGGAGCAGGCCACCAAGGTGTGCCTCAACCCATTGCCGACCGGCGATCTGCTCCAGCCACGGGGGATTCAAAGAACACGAAGAAAGCGGCCCGAAGGCCGCCGATAGAGAGAGGGGGCTGGCTACGAACCAGCACGGAACTTGCGCATACTGACAGGCAAACGTACCATGATGGCACTTGTTAGATTAATGACTGAGCGAGTCCCCGCAACCAGCTTTAGAGATGGGCCGGCAACCGATAGGTTCCGGCCCATTTGCATATGCGATACACGCGGCGACGCACGCGGTTACTGATTTCAGAGCCTTGATAGGTGCGGACTCGAGGCGATGGCTGGTATTCGCAAGGCAACGATGACGATCAAGGACATCGCCACCATCGTCATGAGGACGATTAGGGGCGATCGCCGACCTTGGTGTCCGACGCCCCCGAAGCGTACTTCCCGCCCGCATTGAAATTCGCCGCCAGCATTTCAGTTCGGCAGGCGGAACTGCCGAAGAACACGATCTTGCCGTCCTTGGCGACGATGACGGCATCCTCGGTCGCCGAATAGACGCCGGCGTACTGGTAACAGACATACCCCTGCAGGTTGCCGGACTTTTCCTTGGGCGGCACGCCGATCGACTCCAGGACGGGGGCGACGTCCTGACCTACGCTGACGGAATTCATGACGGCGCGCGCGCGCTTCGCTTCCGTCGAGTCCGGGGAATTCGTCAGGGTGGTTTTTGCCGCGTCATAGCCGGCCTGAGCCAGCTGCCCGGCGGTCACCGCCGTACATCCCTGCAAAGCTGCCATCACGGCTGCCAGCCCTGCGACCACCCCTGCCCGCAGCCATTGTTCGTACATCACTTCGTATCACCTCAAGAACGGTCAAAACTTTGCTCGACCGCCACGATACTGCAAGGACTAGTGTCCTGTCTGGTTAGTTCGGTCACTTAAATTCGGATGCATGGGCTTGTCAGGCAAGGCGCAAACCGCAGCGATAGCCATAGCTATCGCGAGGATTTGCAACGCAGCATGGCGAGGCCAGGCGCCGAAGGTAAGGATCTGAATTAGCCAGACAGGACACTAGGTATCGCTCAATCATGACTGTCACGCGGGACACCCGGATAGGGGTGGGGTAACCCGCCGATAAACTTATTACACTTGGACCAGGCACCGAATCGAATCCACTGGTATCGTCGCCGGTGACCCATTCACCCACCCATCATCCCACATGAAAGCATTGATCCTGGCCTGCCTGCTTCTATCTTCTACCCTGACCGGTTGCGCCGTCTACACGCCATCCGGCTCGGTGGTTGTCGATCCTGGTGGCGGCCCGGGCCGTGGCGGTTTCTGCCCGCCCGGACAAGCCAAGAAAGGCAACTGCTGATCCCGGAACGCCTCAGAATTCATCGTCGAACACGACCCCTTCGTCGGTACGGCGCATGACGCCGACCTTGTAGGCGGCAATGTCCTGCTCCTGCGGCGAAGCCTGGGTCTTGCTGATGTTCAGCCACTTCTCCATGTATTTGAGCGGGTTGGCCTGCGGGAATTCATACCGGTCGGTCTCGATACCCAGGGTGTTGTAGACATCTTTGGCGCAATACAGGGTCCATGCCGCCAGCCGGTCGCCATTCATGCCAACCAGTTCACGTCCCTCGGAAAACAGGTACTGGATCCAGTCCAGCTCGCTGTCGACCACTTCGGCGATCAATTGCTCGATCTCCAGCCGGCACTGCGCAAAGGCCTGCTGGCCGCGTTCGGTGCGCAGTTCATTGCGCAGCACGGCGCGATCCAGCTCGGCATGGATTTCCAGTTCGTCCTGGGCAATTTTCTGGATGGCCTTGCCGATGGGCTGGAACATGCCGGTGTCGCAGATGGCGAAGGTCACGGCGAAAGATGCCATGAACTGAATGCGTTCCATGCAGAACAGCGCCACTACCATCATGAACAGGGCGTTGTAGGTCGTCTGATCGTTTTTCAGATTACCCAGCGCGTATTGGTGCGACGCCTCGTAGCCCTCGCCGAAAGCTCTGACGACGCACGAGAGCCGGTCATGCGCCTGCCGCACACTGAGAATCTCGTCGATGATGGCCGACGGATCGTCGAAGGAATTGCGCACGATTTCGGAATAGGTCGCTGCGTGAACGACCTCGTTGTCCGAAATCCGCTGCCAGGCCGCCCACAGTTCCGAGGACGTGATGAAGGGCGCCAGAACGGGGGCGATCGAGCGCGAGGCGACGCTGTCGGCCTCCCACTGCCAGGCGAGCGTCTTGACCATCATGTCGTAGGTTGCTCGCGGGCAGCTCTTGAAGTCGGCGTTGCAGGACGAATAGTCGAACTCGTTCTCGTCCCAATCAAGGGATTTCTGGGTCTTGTACAGCGCCCAGATGTCGGGATAGTGACGGTTGATGGTGTCGAACAGGCCCTGCTTTTCGCCCATGAAGAGCAGCGGCTTGGCGTAGTCCTGTTTCTGATAGTTGAAGACGTTGTCAGACATGGCGGATGTTCCTGGTGAAAAGTGAGGCAACCGCCAGCGCGCGGCGCCCCGAAGGCGCGGCGGACGGTTGCCGGGTTGGATGAGCGCGAACAGGACGCTAAAGCGTGCAACCACCCGCGCAGACGGGGTCATCGGCGTTTTCCACGGCATCCGGCGCCGGGATCCGGGCGCTCAGGCCGATGCCGACGGCCCCGGCCAGCCGCACGAAGCCCTGGGCGGCCACCGAGAAATCGGCGACTTTCTTCATGCCGGCCGACGTCTTCTGGTTCATGTAGTACTTGGACTTCAGACCCATCTTCACGCGATACAGATAATTCTGGATCATCTCGGTGGATTCGATGCTGGCGTCGCCGATCACCTTGCGGTAGAAATCAGCCGAAATGCCCTGATCGGTCCATTTCTGGATGATGGCGTAAATGTCCGTCATGTCCTCTGTGGGAACGTCCCAGGCGGATTCGTACCACCGGCCCAGCGTGTCGCCCTCGGGCGCGGCCCAGTAGTTCACCCGCTGGTTGTCGGTCTTGATCATCGTCAGTTCGCGGATCGGGTAGACGCCGTTGGTGGTGCCCGACGAATTGGCCGAAGTTTCGGTGGGCATGTGGGCGGCCACCACCGAATTGCGGATCCCGCCATTGGCGACGATCTCGGCGCGCAGGCGTTCCCAGTCGTAGCGGTTCTCGAACGGCGCGATCTTGTCCACATTGCGGTTGTAGGTGTCGGTCGGCAGCCAGCCCTGAGGCCACCTGGTCTTGTGCATCCAGGGCGCGTTGCCCAGTTCCTTGCCCAGCCGCAGGCTGGCGCGCACCAGATGGTAGTAATGGCGTTCGGCGACCCAATGGACGAACTGCTTGCCTTCGGCTTCGGTGTAGCGCTTGTGATTCTTTGCCATCAGATGCGCCAGACCAAGCATGCCGACACCGGCATTCAGACGGGCTTTGGACGTCACCCCGACGTGCGGCAGTTCGTAGTCAGCCAGGTGAATGCACTTGTCGATCATCAGCAGCGCATAGTAGGCGACTTCGTCGTATTGCTCGTCGGATTCGATGTTCGACACCACGATGCCGGCCAGATTGCAGGTCGCGACTTCCGGCGAGGAATACCGGACGATTCGTTCGACCCGCGTGCCGTCCGCCAGTTCGTCACCGGCCTTCAGGTCCTCCAGGTAGACTGTCCCCCGGCGGGTTTCCACCACACCAGTGCCCGGCTGCAGCGTGCGCTGCCGGCCATCGGCATCCAGGAACTCCACGAAGGACACGTCGCCCGACTGATAGAGCTCAGTGATGTGGTTGTAGGGCGCCGTGGGCAGCGCGATTTCCGAGCACAGATTGGAGCTGTAGATCGTGCCATTGAAGGGCGTGTGCCGGTTCATCTCGTAGATGTTGTGCTCGTAGACGCGGCCCGTCTCGTTCCACTCGTTGATGGCCGTGATCAGCAATTCACGCGCATTGACGTAGTGCTTCTTGAAATTCGCGTTCTGTTCGTACTGGGTGTAGAGCGCCTCGAAACGCGGCTCGTCGTCGCTGTACAGGGCGTCGTACAGATCGGGAGCGGTGTAGCAGTTGAAGAGGAACACGTTCTCGTTGCGCGCGACCTTGCGTGCGAAGAACCGGTTGCCGCCCCAGGAATAATCCATCCCGCGGATCTTCTTGTCTTCCGTGGACATGGGGTTCTTCAGGCGCAGCAGGGTGTCGACTTCCGGATCGAAGATCGAGAAATAGCTGGTGCAGGCACCGCCCCGTCCGTTCTGCAGATTCGCCTTGATCTCGGCCACGACCGCCCGTAGATAGGGCAGCTTGCCCTGATGGCGGATCACGCCGCCGCGCACCGGATCGTTGACCGAGCGGGTCTGCAGGTAGGAACCGATCCCCGCACTCATGTAGGTCATGGTGTTGGCGATGTGGTTGCCCACTGCGATGGAACGCGCGGAATCGCCCGATGCGTACAGGCAGCAGCTGGCATAGCCGCGCAGCGGGGTGCCCAGGTTGATGTGGTTGGGCGTGGGCGCGTTGATGCGGTTTTTGGACAGGTGCTCGTAGAATTTTGCCACGTCGCGCATGCGGCGTTCGCGGGGCTGGTCCACCGCCAGCGCCATCGCCATGCGCATGTAGACGAACTGCGGGGTCTCGTAGTGGATGCCCTTGACGCGGTCGGAAATTGCATATTTTGACCGGTGCGTATGGATCTGATAGTGGGCGTATTCGAAATCCCGGGTGTGGTCGATCATGCCTTCGACCTGGAAATATTCCTCTTCCGAATAGTCCAGACGTTCCATGTAACCCAGGCCTTCGAGGCGCCGGTGCAGGGTCAACACCGTGGGAAAGGCTCCGTCGCAGACGTCCTTGAGTTCCTTCTGGGCCAGCGCGGCGTACAGACGGCCGGCCATGCGGTTATAGGACCAGGTGTCGGCATCCAGGCAGTGCCGGATGAGCTGCATCTGCAGGAATTCCGAGGAACACTCCTCGGGCATGTTGGTGACGGTCTCGAGCACCACCGACGGCCAGTCCACCCCATCGCCCAGAGTGGTGGCCCCCCATTCCCCCCAGCCATTCAGTTTCGACGGGATGAAGGGCTCTTTCCTGCCATCGCGTTTGATAACGGTCTTGATCATGGTGGTCGTCTTTTTTGAATGATGGATGAGAGGGGATCGGGTGCGTCCGTCGTGGAACGACATCCGATCCTGCGCACATGGTACACCAACCCTTGTGCGCAAACCACCTCAAAACACTACATGTAGTGATTCAAAAATTGACGATTTCCGACCGGCGGCAATCGCTGACGAGCGTGCCCGCCCGTCTCCTGTGGCGGAGCCGGGCGTATCGCGCGGAAAGCAACCGCATCAGACCCCGACGACCGACACGGCCTTGGTGTTGAGGTAGGCCTCCAGAGCCTCGGGGCCGCCTTCGGTGCCGTAGCCGGAATCCTTGATACCGCCAAACGGCAGCTCGGCCGAGGGGGTCGCCGGCTGATTGATCCACAGCATGCCGGCCTCGACCCCGTCGGACAGCAGCCGCACGTTCTTGAACGAACGGGTGAAGGCATAAGCCGCCAATCCGTAGGACAGGCGGTTGGCTTCGGCGATAGCTTCCTCGAGACGATCGAAAGGCAGGATGCCGGCCACCGGGCCGAAGGGCTCGTTGTTGAACAGGTCGGATTGCGTCGTCAAGCCGCTGATCAGAGTCGGTGCAAAGAAGTTGCCGACCTCGCCAACCCGGTGGCCGCCAGTCAGGATCTCGCCGCCACGCCGCCGGGCGTCATCGACGACCTGGGCCATCGCCGCCAGGCGACGGGGATTGGCCAGGGGTCCCAGGGTTGTCCCCTCGTCCAGGCCCGCCCCAACCTTGAGGGACTGCGTCTGCCGCACGAAGGCCTTGGTGAACTCGCCCACCAGGCTGCTGTGCACCAGGAAACGGGTCGGCGAGATACACACCTGGCCGGCGTTGCGGAATTTGGCCTTGCCGGCCGCGGACACGGCAAGCTCGACGTCGGCATCCTCGGCCACGATGACCGGCGCATGGCCCCCCAGTTCCATGGTTACCCGCTTCATGTGGGCGCCCGCCAGCGCGGCGAGCTGCTTGCCGACGGCGGTGGACCCGGTGAAGGTCACCTTGCGGATGACGGGATGCGGGATCAGATAACCGGAGATCTCGGCGGGATCGCCATATACCAGGCCGACCGTCCCCGGCGGCACCCCGGCATCCACGAAGGCCTGCAGCAGCGCTGCGGGTGACGCCGGCGTTTCCTCGGCTGCCTTGCACAGGAAGGAACAGCCTGTGGCCAGCGCGGCGCCCAGCTTGCGCACCACCTGGTTGATCGGAAAGTTCCAGGGGGTAAAGGCCGCCACCGGACCGACCGGTTCCTTCAGCACCAGTTGCTGGGCCGCAGGATTGCGCGAGGGCACGATGCGGCCATAAACCCGCAGCCCCTCGTCGGCAAACCACTCGATGATGCCGGTCGCCGCCAGGGTTTCGGCCCGGGCCTCGGCCAGCGGCTTGCCCTGCTCCAGCGTCAGCAGTCGTGCGATATCGCCGGCGCGCTCGCGCAGCAGGGCGGCCGCCCTGCGCATGGTCGCGGCGCGTTCGTGGGCGCTGGTGGCGCGCCAGGCCTCGAACCCCTGCTGGGCGGCGGCCAGAGCACGGTCCAGATCAGCCTTCCCGGCGTGCGCCACGCGGCCGATCACCTGCCCGGTCGCCGGATTGACGACGTCGAGCGTGCGGCCATCCGCGGCATCGACCCAGGCATTGGCGATCAGCAGCCGGGTATCGGGATAATGGGGCGTAGTCATGCAATGTTCCTCCGTCTGATGATGAGTAGCAGGCCCAAGCCCGGCCTGCTCCAGTGTGCCGCTGGCCGATCCTGATCATAGGCCGGCCACACGGGACGCTACTGGCACTGTATCAAAACAAGGGGCACCGCACGCCCCACACGCCGGAGCCCGGCGTACAAAGATCGGATCACCACAGGACGAAGAACAGCATCCAGGCCCAGCAGAACGGCAGCAGCCCCGCCGCCACCGCGAGGACAGCAGCTGCTCGCCGCAGCGGTTGCACCGTGCGCAAGCCGGCCAGACGCCACTCGAAGCGCAGGCTCCAGGCCAGAGCCAGCGTCAGCAGGGTGAAGCGCAGCGGATTGGCCCAACCGGTCGGCACACCCTCATGCTGGAGCAAGGTCAGGGTAGTCGCCGACAGGCCCAGGAACACCCCAACGCCCGCAGCCGGAATCAGGCCCTGAGCCAGTTTGTGGACGCCGGCCAGGGGACTGCGCAACAGCAGCCCCGCCGCATCGCGGACTCCAGGCCGCTGCGCCGCCGGCAACACCCGGTCGGCCAGCCAAAGACCGCAAAAAACAGCGCCGCCGACCACGACGGCTGCGCCAAAGATGAACATCAGGATGACCACGCCGTCCAGCCAGCTGAAGCTGTCGTTGACCTCTGGATAATGGGTCAGAATGAACCAGGGCGCATTGTCAGCCAGCGGCCAGTAGACGTCGTGGTTCACCAGCCAGGTGGCGATGGTCTGCTTGATCGTCACGAACCAGGGGCTGGCGCTCCAGAGAAACGCCCCAACGGCGATCCCCATCAAGCCAAAGACAATCAGCATCGTCTGCCAACCGCTGCCTTCGGCCACATGGATGATCTCGGCCTCAGGCGATCGCGGCGACAGCGCGATGGCCCCCCGGTAGTCGCTGCAACGGCCGCACATGTGGCATTCCGCCGCTCCCTGCATGTTGCGCAATGGCAGCAGAGGTGCACAGTTGATGGTTTCGGTGCGCCGCACCGGCGCGCGCCAGGCCTGGGCATCCACCCGGTAATACCAGGGAGCCAGCTTGGCCAACAGATTGAATACGCCACTGACTGGGCACAGGTATTTGCACCAGACGCGCTTGTTGCGACCGTACAGCCAGCCCACGATCATGGCAGCGATCGTAGACCCGCCCAGCACGGCCGCCACGGCCCATGGGTACTGATAGACGCTGACCAGCTGCCCGTAGATTGTCGTCAGGCTGAAGGCCACGAAGGGCCAGCCGCCCCAGCGCATCCAGCGCGGAATGGCACCGCCTCGTCCATGCCGGCTGGCCCATTCGGTCAGGGCGCCTTCGGGACAGAACAGGCCGCACCAGGCGCGGCCCAGCAGCGGAATGGACACCAGCACGAACGGCCACCAGATACCCCAGAAAGCAAACTGGGCAACCACCGTCAGGTTGTTGAAAACAGACGCGGTGCGGTCGGGCAGAGGCAGAGCGGCCGGAATGATCAACAGCGCCAGGTAGACCCCCACGATGGACCACTGCATCCGCTGGATGGCGCGCTGGTGGTCGCGCAGGAAATCCCCGACACGCGCGACGCCCGCGCGAAACCCCTGCCCGCGCGCAGATGACCTGATCATGAAATCGTTCCTGGATACGCTCGTCGAAAGCACAGGGCGCAAAGCGCATACCGCCTGCCTGCCCCTTGCAAATCCCTGTTCATCGCAGCGACGATTCAGGTCGCCGCCGGTGTTCCCGCAGGTCGCACAACCGCTCTGGGCACGAGCGAGGCGCGACGCAGCAATTGAGTGACGACACCCCAGTAGGCCATCCAGATCAACAGTTGCGACAACGCGGGAGCTGCCCGGTAGCCGGCGAAATCAGCCAGGATTTTGCCCAGGCCGCCTTCGGTGCCGAGCAACCAGCTGCTATCCCAGACCGGATCCACCAGGGCCGGCAGCACATCCAGCGAAATCAGCCGGTCCGTGGCGGACACGAGCAGCGCGCCAGCCAGCAGCAACAGCAGGACCTCGGTCAGCTTGAAAAATCGCCGCCAAGTGATGATTCGTCCGCCCAGCTGCAGCAGCCAGAAGGTCATCAGCGCGACCGCGAAGCCACCCAGACCCGCCAGCGCCATCGACGCCATATGACCGTCATCCTGGGAGGACAAGATGGCGCCATACAAGAACACCACGGTTTCGCTGCCTTCGCGCGCCACGGCGATCATGACCAACGCGAGCAGCCCCCACCAATGATCCTCGCCGATCTGCTCGGAGGCGCCGGTCTCCAGTTCCCGCTTCAGGCCTCGGCCGTGACGCCGCATCCAGACCACCATCTGGACCACCAAACCGCACGCGATGAGTGCGATGACCGTCTGAAACCATTCCTGCCCGGTATCCGACAGCCAGGAAGCTACCCCCAGCAAAGCGAGAGCCAAGGCCCCGGCCAACAGGAGCCCGGCGCCAACGCCACCCCAAAGCCATGGCAGCCCGCGCCGCCCCTCGGGCGACATGCGCAGCCAGGAATACAGGATGCCGACCACCAGCATGGCCTCGACACTTTCACGCCAGACGATAAAGGCGACTTGTTCCATAGAAAGATACCTGAATCAGGGTTTGGGCAATACCACCAGGGTGCCCTTCACCTGGGGGTGGAAATCATCGAAGAAGGGGTATTCGCCTGGTCGCGAGAGGGTGAACACGATAAAGGATGTCACTCCCGGACCCAGGACCTTTTCTTTGCGCAAGGGCAGGCTTTCGAATTCGACCGCCTTGGTGCTTTTGTTCACCAGCACGATCTTGAACCGCCCGGCGGGGACTTCCAGCCGGGTGGGCTCGAAGGTTCCGTCCGCATTGAAGGTCAGCGTATAGACCGGCATTTCGGCATGTGCCGCGGACAGCGGCGCCAGCCACCCGGCCAGCGACAGCAGCGCCAACGCCAGCCAGGCGCGCGCGCCCCGGGTGACGCCGGCCGACCATCCCGGAATGTCATGGGTTGGAGAGAACTGAAACATGTGCGAAGTCATGACCGGTGCCACCTCAATAGCCGCCCTTCTTGCCCGTGCCGGCATAGACGAAGTCGTACTTCACTTCGAAGGTCTTGAACCAGGGGGCAACGCCCGTTTCCTTGTCCACATGACGGCCGAAGTGGTTGTCGTGCGCGGTCTCGGGGGAACCGACAATGACAGTCAGCTGATACTTGCCGGGGCCTTCAAGCTTGACGTTATCCCCATAGTGCGTGCCGTCGTTGGCCACCATCGGCATCAGATCGCCCTTCAGGGCCTTGTCGCTGCCTTGTTTCTGCAGGACATACTGGACATTCAGATAGGGAGCCCAGGAGCCTTCGGGCAAACCATTCTTGTTGTCGGCGGTCGCATGGATATCGGCTTCGAGGTGGATGTCGGAGTCCTTCGCCGCACGCATCATGCCTTCCGGCGCCATCTCGACAGGCTGCAGGTACACCGCCGCGACTTCCAGGCCATTGATGTCTTTCGGCTGGCCGATAGGGTATTCAGCCGCAAATGAGGACGATGCCAGACTCAGCCCAGCCAGTGCTACGAACAGCTTGTTCACCATGAATGATCTCCGAGATCGTAAGAAGAATGATTCTCGTTAATTTACCACCTTACAAAACCGGAAATCCAGAAAAGATGAAAAATTTTTGATGCGCATCAAAACCGGGGAATGCGATTCCCCGGTTCCGGCGATGGCCTAGCCCTTTTTCTTGCCTGTGTCGGGCTGGCCCGGGAAGGGGAAGCCGGTGAAGAGGCTGCGTGTCTGGTCCTGCATCTGATCCTGCATCTGCACGAACAGGTTGCGGCTTTGCTCTATGTAGTTGTTCATCATGTTCTGCAGGGCTGGCGTCTGCATGTTCATGAGCTGCGCCCAGGCCTCGGGCCCGAAGTGCTGCTGATACAGTCCCTGCGACTGTTCCGTCATGCGGTCCTGGATGTCCATCAGCACCTGGATGTTTTTTTCCAGGAAGGTGCCCATGACCCCCTGCATGGCATGCCCATAGAAACGGATGATCTGGGCCAGGGCATTGGCCGAGAACATGGGCACGCCGCCGGATTCTTCCTCGAGGATGATCTGCAGCAGGATGCTGCGGGTCAGGTCGTCACCGCTTTTGGCATCGACGACCCGGAACACCGCGTGATCCAGAACCAGTTGTTTGATGTCGGCCAGCGTGATGTAGGCGCTGGTCTGGGTATCGTAGAGCCGGCGGTTGGGATATTTCTTGATCAGTCGCTCGGACTGCGTAGCTGTCGTTTGTGGCATCTGTCTCAACCCATGTGCAGGCCGCCGTTGAGCGAGAAATCCGCCCCCGTCGAAAAGCCCGCGTCATCCGATGCCAGCCAGGCAACCATGGAACCGATCTCCTCGGGCGTGCCCAGGCGTTTCACCGGAATCGTGGCGACGATCTTTTCCAGCACGTCGGGGCGGATGGCACGCACCATTTCAGTGCCGATATAGCCCGGCGACACGGTGTTGACGGTGACCCCCTTGCCCGCGACTTCCTGTGCCAGGGCCATGGTGAAGCCGTGGATGCCAGCCTTGGCCGTGGAATAGTTGGTCTGACCGAACTGGCCTTTCTGGCCGTTGACGGAGCTGATGTTGATGATCCGCCCCCATTGGCGTTCGACCATGTCGTCGATCACCTGTTTGGTGACGTTGAAGAGACTGTTCAAATTGGTGTCGATGACCGCGCGCCAGTCTTCCTGGGTCATCTTGCGGAAAACACCGTCGCGCGTGATGCCGGCATTGTTCACCAGAACGTCCACCGGACCGAACTGTTCCTTGACCTGGACGAAGGCCTGGACCGTGGAGTTCCAGTCGGACACGTTGCCAACGGACGCATTGAATTTGTAGCCCAGGGCGGCTTGCTCGTCGAGCCATTTTTCGTGGTCCCGGCTGGGGCCGCAGCCTGCCACCACAGTAAAGCCTTCCTTGGCCAGCCGCTGACAGATCGAGGTGCCGATCCCGCCCATGCCGCCTGTCACATACGCCAATTTTCCGCTCATAGGGTTCTCCTTCAGTCTGCTTTTACTTTGACATAGCGCCCGGGGGCGGGCTCTATGATGGGATAGTATCGATTTCCCAGGGTGCGGCCGGCCCGGCGCACAGGCCCCGAATGGTCGGCCAGCCAGGCCAGCCAGTCGGGCCACCAGCTGCCGCGCGCATGCGTGGCGGATGCGAGCCAGTCGGCCGGGTCGCTGGGTAGCGCCGCATCCGCCCCCGTCCAGTAACCCCGGCGGCCTCGTTCGGGCGGATTGACGACGCCGGCGATGTGGCCGGATTCACCCAGCACGAAGCGCAGCGGCCCGCGCAACAGGAGCGTGGAGGCGTAGGCCGATCCCCAGGGCACGATGTGGTCGTCATGCGAGGCGTACAGGTACGCGGGCATGTCCAACGTGCGCAGGTCGACGACCTGGTCGCACACACGCAGCTTGCCGGTCTTCAGGCGGTTTTCGAGGTAGGTGTTGCGGAAATACCAGGCGAAGAACGGCCCGGGAAGGTTTGTGCCGTCGGCGTTCCAGGACAGCAAGTCGAAGGCCCGCGGCGATTCGCCCATCAGATAGTTCGAGCCGACGTAGTTCCAGACGAGTTCGGACGGGCGCAGAAACGAAAAAGTGGTGGACAGTTCGCCGGCTGTCATCAGCCCCCCCGCCCCCATCTGCTGTTCGCGCGTGCGGGCATGCAGTTCGTCGACGAAGACATCCAGGATGCCGGTATCGCGAAAGTCGAGGAACGTGGTCAGCAATGTCAGTGCGGCCACCGGATCCTGGCCGCGGGCGCGGGCCACCGCCAGCGCCGTCGACAGCAGCGTACCCCCGACACAGAACCCCAGGGCATTGATCCGGGGCTGCCGGCTGATATCCTGCACAACCTGGATGGCGCGCAGCACGCCGTCCTGGATGTAGTCGTCCCAGGTGCGGGTATCGATGCCGTCCGTGTCGCCCGGGCGCGGATTGCGCCAGGAGATCATGTAGACCTGAAAGCCTGCTTGCAGGGCATGGCGCACGAGGGAATTGGCCGGCTGCAGGTCCAGGATGTAGTACTTGTTGATGCAAGGAGGGACCATCAGCAGGGGGATCTGATGCACCTGCGTGGTCTGCGGGCGATACTGGATCACCTGCATGAGGGGGGTTTCGTAGACGACGGCGCCGGGCGTGATGGCCAGATTTTCCCCCGGCACGAAGGCGGATTCGTCCACCTGAGTGATCCGGCGGCGGCGCAAATCAGTCACCAGGTTTGCCAGCCCCTGCTGCAGCGAAGCCCCCTGCGTGCGCACGAGCGTTCGCAGGGCATCGGGATTGCTGGCCAGGAAATTCGACGGCGCGGCAGCCTCGACCCACTGCATGACCGAAAATTGCAGGCGTTCACGCGCGGCGTCGCCCACGTCCGCAGCCTGCGCCAGGCGCTGCAGGGCGTTGGTCATGATCAGATAGGCATGGGCGGAAAACAGCGCCTGCGGATTCGTCGACCAGGCGTCCGAGGAAAAGCGCCGGTCGGACAGCGGCGTCAATGCCCCCTGACGGGTCTGATCCAGCAGAGACTGCCAGGCCTGCAGAAAATCGGACTGAATGGCGGCCAGACGTTCCGACGAAACACCGGGCGGCATTAACCGTCGAGATGAATTCGTATCGCCCACTGCGCCCCCCGCCCTGGCGAAACCCCTAAGGATTCCGTGACCTCATGTGTGATTCATTCTGACATACTGGCTTGCCGCGTCAATCCGGGTAAGTCGCTAGGAACCAGAGACCGCCGTATGACGTTTGTTTTCGTGATCATACCAGCCAGGCCAGCGTGGCCTGGCGCCCCGTGCGTGCCTGCCGCCGGTAGGAAAAATACCGATCCGCTTGGCGATAGGTGCATTCGCCGCTATTTTCCACACGCCCCACCCCCGCCTGCGTCAACCGCCAGGCGGCCAG
This sequence comes from Castellaniella sp. MT123, assembly GCF_039614765.1. Lineage (NCBI taxonomy): Bacteria > Pseudomonadati > Pseudomonadota > Betaproteobacteria > Burkholderiales > Alcaligenaceae > Castellaniella > Castellaniella sp. MT123. Next base: position 415,470 of record NZ_CP154879.1, on the reverse strand, counting down.
CCCGGCAAGGTCGGCCAGCCAGCGGTCGCTGTCCTGGCAGGCACTGAAATACGCCGCCAGCGCGGAATGTCCGTCCACGAAAGCCGAGCGCACGTCATCGCCGACCTCGAAGGCGGTCGGCCCGATGCCCGGCCCGATCCAGGCCCGCCAACCGGATGCCTGAGGAGCCTGCCGTCGCATGGCGGACAGGGTGTTCTCCAGGACACCAGCGGCAAGCCCGCGCCAGCCGGCATGCGCAACCCCCAGCACGGTCCCTTCCTCGTCGGCCAGCACCACCGGCAGGCAGTCCGCGGTCATGATCGCAAGCGGCCGGCCCCGGCGCATCGTGGCCGCCGCATCCGCGCAGGGCACCGCGTCGGCCGACCGCGATTCGACGCGCCCCACGTCCGCCGGGCAGGCCACCTGAATGGCCCCGTCGTCCCGCAACGAGGACGGATCCTCGCGGACGTCCGTGCCGTGCACCTGATTCAGCCAGAGGGGATCGCCCGGCAGTCCAGCCCTCAAGCGGGCCCGATTTTCCTGCACGGCAGCCGGGTCGTCACCGACGTGCAATCCCAGATTCAGGCTGTCCCAGGGTGCGGCGCTCACGCCACCGGCGCGCCACGTGCAGAAATACCGCACACCGGTCCACGGTTCGCCAGTCACCCCCGTCAGGCCGTTGGCCCACTCGACTGTCCTCATCAGGTCCCCTCATCCCACTGGATCCGGTCGCGCACCGCGCGGAAATCGTCCGGCGGGTCGGCGAAAAAGGACTGCCACTGCCCGCTGCCCGGGTCCTGAAAGCTGAGCGCGCGCGCATGCAGCATCTGGCGTTCGGCCCCGGCAAGCGTGCTGCCGCCGTAGAGCGTGTCGCCCAGCAACGGATGGCGCAATAACGCCATATGCACACGGATCTGGTGCGTGCGGCCGGTTTCCAGCCGGCAGACGACCTCGGAAATGCTGGCATCATCGCAATGGCCCAGCATCTGGGCGGCATAGTGCGTCACGGCCGGCTTGGGCGCGATGGGGCGGTCCGCACTCATGCGCACCGGCACCCGTGCGTCGCGGCCGATGGGAGCGTCAACCGTCCCCTCGCCTTTCAGGGTGCCATGCACCAGCGCGCAGTATTCGCGTCTGACCGTGCGCGCCTGCAATTGCCGCACCAGATGGGTCTGAGCGGTATCCGTGCGAGCCACCACCAGCAGACCCGAGGTGTCCTTGTCCAGGCGGTGCACAATCCCCGCCCGCGCCACGTGCAGCAATTCCGGGTAGCGATGCAGCAGACCGTTGAGCAGTGTGCCGTGCCAGTTCCCGGCCCCTGGATGCGTCACCAGGCCCGCAGGCTTGTTCACCACGATCCAGTCTGGCGCGTCGGCCACGACATCGAACGCCACGTCTTCGGGCGTGAACGCCAGGTCCTCGGGGGCCCGCTGGGGCCAGACCTGGATGCGGGCACCGGGCCCCACACGGGTGCGGATCTTGCCCACCGCGCCGTCGACCCGGACGTGACCGTCCTCGATCCAGGACTGCAGCCGGCTACGGGAATGCTGCGGCAAAAGGCGGGCGAGCACCTTGTCCAGGCGGTCCGGCAGAACGTGCAGGGGAAGCTCGAACAGCTCGGGCTCTTCGGGGCCGGCGTCCTCGGTGGCGAACTCTGTGTCAGGCATGGCGACAAATCATATAATCTGCCGACAATGCTAACACCTTGATCAAGGATGCCCCGTGGCCGTGCATGCACCCGTTTTCCTGAAATCCCTGCCGTCCCCTGCCCGACTGGCCCTGGCCGGCCTGTTCCTGGCACTGGTAGCAGGCTGCAGTTCCACCTCCGGAAACGTGGATCCCACCGCCGGCTGGAGCGCCGAGCGTCTTTATAGTCAGTCCCGCACCGACATGAGTGCCGGCAGCTGGTCCGACGCCCGCAAGAACCTGGAAGCCCTCGAGGCCCGCTACCCCTTCGGCATCTACGCCCAGCAGGCCCTGATCGACCAGGCCTACGTCAACTGGAAGGACGAGGAACCCGAACAGGCAAAGGCCGCCATCGACCGATTCATGCAGCAGTATCCGAACCATCCGGGAACCGACTACATGCTCTACCTGAAGGGCATGATCACCTTCACGCCGCCCAGCGCGATCCTGTCGAACATCACCCGCCAGGACCCCAGCGAGCGCGATCCGAAGGGTCTGCGCGAATCCTACGAAGCCTTCAACGAACTGATCAAGCGCTACCCCGACAGCCGCTATACGCCCGATGCGCGCAAGCGCGTCGCCTGGCTGGTCAACACGATTGCCGAAAATGAGGTCCACGTCGCCCAGTACTACTACGAACGCGGCGCCTACGTGGCAGCCGCCAACCGGGCCCAGAAGGTCGTTACCGACTTCGAAGGCGCCCCGATCGTGGAAAAGGCGCTCTACCTGATGATGATCAGCTACCAGAAGCTGGATCTGCCGAAACTGGCCGACGACGCCAAGCGCGTGCTCGACAAGAACTTCCCCAACAGCAAATACTACAAACAGGGCCTGAACGAGCCGAAGAGCTACTGGAACCCGGTCAACTGGCTTTGACGCCCGCCGGCGGGTTCGCCAAAAAATCCAGCGCGACGGCGGCCTCCCGCGTACGCGCGAAGGGCGGCAGGCCCTGCCACAGCAGCCGGCCGTAGGGCTTGTCCACCAGCCGGCCATCACCCACCATCAGGACGCCCCAGTCCTGTTCCGACCGGATCAGGCGTCCAGCACCCTGCTTCAACAGCAGTGCGGCCTGAGGCAACTGGTATTCCATGAAGGGATTGCCACCTTCGGCGCGGCAGGCGTTCAACCGGGCTTCCAGCACCGGATCGTCGGGCGGCGCAAAGGGCAGCTTGTCGATCGCCACCAACGTCAGCGCATCCCCCGGCACGTCGATGCCTTCCCAGAAACTGGTGCTGCCCACCAGCACCGCATTGCCCGCCGCCCGGAAGCGTTCCAGGAGTACGCCCCTCGTGGCCTCGCCTTGGCGCATGACCGGCCGATCCGAGGACAGCAGACCACGCAACAGCTGATCCGCCACGCGATCGACGGCGCGCAGTGTGGTGCACAGCACCAGCACACCGCCGGCACAAGCATCGACCAGAGGCAGCAGCGCCTGGGTGAAAGCGTCGATGAAGCCTGGGTCATTGGGCCATGGCAGGGTACCAGGCACATACAGCAGCCCCTGGGCCCGATAGTCGAAGGGCGAGGACCAACTGGCGGTCTGCGCATCGTGCAGGCCGAGCTGATGCTGAAAATGCCCGAAATTCCCGCGCACCGACAGCGTCGCCGACGTCAGCACCCACGCCTGATCCAGGCGCCGGAATCCGGAAAAAATACGGGCTACCGACAGGGGCGCCCGATGCAGCCGCACGGAATGCTGACTGTGCTCGATCCAGCGCACGGCGGCCTGATCGGCCGGTTCCGGCTCTCCTCGGGGTGGCTCGGCCCACTGCAGCAGGCGCGCACGCAACGTACGTGCTGTGCGGGCGGCGGCGGCCAGATCCGGATGACGCTCTTCCTGCGTGCCCAGCGACTCCGCCAAGGCATCAAGTGCCTGCGCCAACTGATCGAGCGCGAGGTCGAACGCGGCTGAGTCGGGAATCTGGTCGAAGGTCGCCCGCCCGCCGGGCATCCGACCGACAGGCGCGCTGACCAGCCGCAATTCGCGCGCGGCCGATTCCAGCGCCCGGCACAGGTCGCTCCAGCGAACCGTCTCGCGCGCATGGGCCAGGCCTGCGGCTTCGGCCAGGCGGGCGCAGTCCAGCACCTGATGCAGGGACAGGCTTTGTCCCAGGAAGCGCGTCGCGGTCTCGGGCAACTGATGCGCTTCGTCGAACACGACCAGCCGGGTTTCCGGCAGCAGATCGGGAATGCCCTCCTCGCGCAGGGCCAGATCCGCCATGAAAAGCGCATGGTTGACCACCACGACGTCGGCTTCCTGGGCATGGCGGCGAGCCTTCAGCAAGAAGCAGTCACGCACGTAGGGACATTCCTGTCCCAGGCAGTTTTCACGCGTGGACGTCACCCGGTTCCAGATGTCCGCCGTCTCGGGGACGGACGGCAGATCGGCCTTGTCGCCGCTTTCGCTGATCTGCGTGAATTGGCGGATCTGCCGCAGCTGCGCGGCTTCCTCGCGGGACTTGAGTCCGCGCTCATCCTGCTCGAGGCGTTCCAGGTGGTAATGGCAGACGTAATTGCTGCGCCCCTTCAGCAGCGCCACGTTCACCGACATGGACAGGGCCTCGCGCAGGCGCGGGATGTCCCGGCGAAACAGCTGGTCCTGCAGGGTACGGGTCCCGGTCGACACCAGCACCTTGTCCCCGGACAGGAAGGCCGGCACCAGATAAGCCCAGGTCTTGCCGGTCCCTGTCCCGGCCTCGGCAATCAGCACGCGGCTGGTGTCGATCGTTTCCTGGATGGCGGCCGACAGTTCCTGCTGGGCCGTGCGCGGCGCATAGCCCGGCAGTTGCCGGGCCAGCGGACCGTCAGGGCCGAAAATGTCGTTCAGATCGTCAGTCAGCATCAAGGAAACAGCCGGGTCAATGGGTGAAGTCCGGGGATGATACGCCAGGGACTCCATGGCCTGGGGACCCTGGGACATTTATCGCCCGCACGCGTGCTATGGCAAAATGCGCCGCTTGAACCCGCATTTTAGGACGTCCCCATGTCCACGACTTCCCCGACATCATCCATCCATGCAGTCGACCCGGCCCGCGTGCTGCGGCTGCTGACCGCCGAACTGGATGCCCGGCCGACCCAGATCGCGGCCGCCGTCGACCTGCTCGACTCTGGTGCGACCGTCCCCTTCATTGCGCGCTACCGCAAGGAAGCCACCGGCGGGCTGGACGACACGGTCCTGCGGCAGCTGGAAGTCCGGCTGCTCTACATCCGCGAACTGGAAGGCCGGCGCATCGCGATCCTGGACTCGATCACCCAGCAAGGCAAGCTGGACGACACCCTGCAGGCACAGATCCTGGCCGCCGACAGCAAGCAGCGGCTGGAGGACCTGTACGCCCCCTACAAACCCAAACGCCGCACCCGTGCCCAGATTGCCCGCGAAGCCGGCCTGGAGCCACTGGCCGACCGCCTGCTGGACGACCCCGCCGCGGACCCCGAAAGCCTGGCGACCGGCTACCTGAACGCCGACGCCGGTTTCGCCGATGCCAAGGCGGTGCTCAACGGAGCCCGCGACATCCTGGCCGAGCGCTTCGCCGAGCACGCGCCGCTGCTGGAGAGCCTGCGCAGCGAACTCTGGAATACGGGCCGAATCTACGCCCAGGTGGTTGCCGGCAAGGAAACCGAGGGTGAGAAATTCCGCGACTGGTTCGATTTCAGCGAAACCCTGCGCACCCTGCCCTCGCACCGCATCCTGGCCCTGCTGCGCGGCCGCCAGCAAGGCATCCTGGACCTGCGCCTGGGTCTGGACGCCGAGCAGGAAGCCCTGACGCCGCACCCCTGCATGGTTCGCGTGGCCGACGTGCTGCGGATCGATGCCCGCTTCGACGCCCAGGCGAGCGCGCGTCAGCACTGGCTGGCCGATGTCTGCCGCTGGACCTGGCGCGTGAAACTGCTGACCGCCTTCGAGACGGAACTGATCGGCCGCCTGCGCGAATCCGCGGAAATGGAAGCGATCCGGGTCTTTGCCGCCAACCTGAAGGACCTGCTGCTGGCGGCGCCCGCCGGCCCCAAGGCCGTCCTGGGGCTCGATCCCGGCATCCGCACCGGCGTGAAAGTCGCCGCGATCGACGCCACCGGCAAGCTGCTGGACACCGTCACCATCTACCCCTTCGAACCGCGCCGCGACGTCGAGGGCAGCCTGCGTGCGCTCGCGGCCGTGATGAGCCGCCACAAGATCCCTCTGGTTGCCATTGGCAACGGCACGGCATCGCGGGAAACCGAACGTCTGGTGGCAGCCTTGCAGGAACGCCATCCCGAGCTGAAGTTCGACCGCATCGTGGTCTCCGAAGCCGGGGCCTCGGTCTATTCCGCGTCGGAATTGGCTGCCCAGGAATTCCCGGAGCTGGACGTCAGCCTGCGCGGCGCGGTGTCCATCGCCCGTCGGCTGCAGGATCCGCTGGCCGAGCTGGTCAAGATCGAACCCAAGGCGATCGGCGTGGGCCAGTATCAGCACGACGTGAATCAGCGCGAACTCGCACGATCCCTGGACACCGTCGTCGAGGACTGCGTCAATGCGGTCGGGGTCGACGTCAACACCGCCTCGGCGCCGCTGCTGACGCGAGTCTCGGGTCTGAATGCGACACTGGCGCGCAACATCGTCCAGTGGCGCGAGGCGCATGGCGCCTTCGCCAACCGCCGGGCACTGCTCGAGGTCCCGCGTTTCGGCGACAAGGCATTCGAGCAGGCGGCCGGCTTCCTGCGGGTACCGGGATCGGACAACCCGCTGGACGCCTCCGCCGTGCACCCGGAAGCTTATCCGGTGGTCGAGCAGATCGTGCTCCGGGCCGGCCGGCCCGCAGCGGATTTGATGGGTCAGCCCCAGGCCCTGAAAGGCCTGTCTCCAGCGGACTTCACCAACGAACGCTTTGGCCTGCCGACGGTGCGCGATATTTTTGCGGAGCTGGAGAAGCCCGGCCGCGACCCCCGCCCGGAATTCAAGACCGCCCGCTTCAAGGAAGGCGTCCACGACATCAAGGACCTGGTGCCGGGTATGGTGCTGGAAGGTGTCATCAGCAACGTCGCCAACTTCGGGGCGTTCGTGGACATCGGCGTGCACCAGGACGGTCTGGTGCACGTGTCGGCCCTGGCGGATAAGTTCGTCAAGGACCCGCGCGACGTGGTGCGCGTGGGGCAGACCGTGGAAGTCCGTGTTCTGGAAGTGGACGTGACGCGCAAGCGGATCGCGCTGAGTATGCGCAAGGACGACCCGGAACCGCGGCAGTCCGCGCGGTCGGACAAGCCCGCCACCGGCAAGCCTGGCGGGCGCACGGGTCAGCGTGGCGGGCGGCCGGATGGAGCAGCTGGCGCGCCGCAGGGCGCAATGGCGGAGGCATTCGCCCGTTTGCAGGGCAAACGCTGAATCCCCGCAAAAGACGGCTGGCACGGCAATCACCATCGGCGCGAGAGGAAAATCAGACCGATATCTTGATCTCGAGCAGGACTGGTCGCGGAATTATCGGCTACAAAGTCGATAGGGGGGATCGCCATGTCACCAGTTTCGACCGACCATGTCATCGACACCCAGGCCGCAAGCCGGGAAACGGATCAATATTTCCACGCCAACCAGGCACGCGCCTTTGCCTCGCTGTCGCCCGCGTCGATCAGCCTGGCCTGGCTGGACTGGGCCATGCATCTGGCCGCGTCGCCCGGTAAACAGACCGAACTGCTGCGTCTCGCCGCCCACCACCAGCGCGACCTGGGGCAATACCTGTTCGACAGCCTGCAGGCGTCCGGGAATCCTTCCCGCGCATGCGTCACCCCGCCCGAGACCGACCGCCGCTTCAGCGATCCGGCCTGGTGCCGCTGGCCCTTCAATCTCCTGCACCAAAGCTTCCTGCTGACCCAGGACTGGTGGGAAAAAGCCACATCCGACCTGAGCGGCGTCGATCCGCATCATCAGCGGCAGGTCAGTTTCTGGGCCCGCCAGTGGCTGGACATGGTGTCGCCCGGCAACCGCCTCTGGACCAATCCGGTGGCGCTGAACCGCACCTTCGCCGAACGCGGGATGAACCTGCTGCGCGGCGGCGGCTACCTGCTGGAGGATATCGTCCGCCACCAGGCCGGAATGCCGGCGGCCGGAGCCGACCGGTTCCAGGTCGGCCGGGACGTTGCAACGATGCCGGGCAAGGTCGTCCTGCGCAATGGCCTGATCGAACTGATCCAATACGCGCCGACCACTGAAACCGTGCGCCCCGAACCGGTCCTGCTGATGCCGGCATGGATCATGAAGTATTACATCCTGGATCTGTCGCCGCACAATTCTTTGGTGCGCTACCTTCGCGACCAGGGCTACACGGTCTATTGCATTTCCTGGAAGAACCCGACGGACGCCGATGCCCAGCGCGGCATGGATGACTATCTGCGCGAGGGTTTCTTCGCCGCCCTGGACACGATCAACAGGATCCAGCCAGAGCGCCGTATCCACGCCACCGGCTACTGCCTGGGAGGCACCCTGCTGTCCATCGCGGCGGCGGCCATGGCCCGCGACGGCGACGACCGTCTGGCCAGCATCAGTCTGCTCACCGCCCAGGTCGATTTCAGCGAACCGGGGGAAATCGGCCTGTTCATCGACGAGGCGCAGGTCCACATGCTGGAGGCCCAGATGCTGCGCCTGGGCTATTTCAGCGCCGACCAGATGGCGGGCGCCTTCCAGATGCTGCGATCCTATGACCTGCTGTGGTCGCGGGTCATCCATGAATATCTGCTGGGCGATCGGCGCCCCGTCAACGACCTGATGGCCTGGAATGCCGACACCACCCGCATGCCGGCCCGCATGCATTCGCAGTACCTGCGCCGCCTCTACCTGAACAACGACCTCAGCGCCGGCCGCTACCCGGTCAACGGGCGTCCCGTCTCGGTCGGCGATATCCGCCTGCCGATCTTCGCGGTGGGCACCGTCACCGATCACGTCGCTCCCTGGCGCTCGGTCTACAAGCTGCATCAATTCAATCCGGGCGAGATCAGCTTCGTGCTGACCAGCGGCGGCCACAATGCCGGCATCGTCAACGAGCCCGGCCATCCCCGCCGCCAATATCGCATCCGCACCCGCCAACCGGGCGCCCCATTCCTGCCGCCCGACGACTGGATGGCCTCCACGCCGGTCCACGACGGATCCTGGTGGACCGCCTGGACGCAGTGGCTGGCGGACCGTTCGGGTCCGCTCCAGGCCGTCCCCGACCTGGGTTGCCCAGGCTGCGCAGACCTGGGTGACGCTCCAGGCAGCTATGTCCTGGAGACCTGATCCATGCCATGGCACTCATCCGGCGCCCGCCACGGCCCAGGCCATCGCCAGCACCCTGCCGGGCGCCCCCGGTGGGGACCGCGGCTTGCGCGCGCGGCAGGCGCCGCCGGTCTGCTGCTGACGCTGTCGGCATGCATCAACCTGGCGCCCGAGACCCGGATTCCGCCACCGCCGGTCGCGAACGACTGGCCTGCCGACACCGGGACGACCACCACCCGCGCATTGCGTGATCTGGACTGGTCCCATTATTTTCAGGATCCCGACATCCACCGACTGATCGGCTTGGCCCTGCAACATAATCGCGACGAACGCCTGGCCTTGCTGCGTGTCCGCGAGGCCGAAGCCGCCTACCGCATCCAGCGGGCGGACCTGCCGCCTTCGATCGGCGCTCAAGGCGGCATGGAACGCAGCCGCGTGCCCGGCGACCTCAATCCGACCGGGCAGCCTCAGATCCAGTCACAGTACCAAGCCAGCATTGGCCTCACCCATTGGGAAATCGATCTCTGGGGCCGGATACGCAACCTGAACGAAGCCGCGCTGAATGACTGGCTGGCCACCGACGCCGCCCGCCAGGCGGTTCAGGTGGCGCTGGTGCGCCAGGTGGCCGATTCGGTGCTGGTCTTGCGGGAACTGAATCAACGCGCTTTCCTGGCGGATGAAGCGGTACGCAACCGGCGGCAGTCCCTGGACATCTTCGAGCAGCGCAAGGCGATCGGCTCGTCTTCGGAACTGGAACTGACCCAGGTCCGCACGCTGCTGATCCAGGCGGAGTCCCTGCAGGTCCAGCTGAAACAGGAACAGGCCGCCGCCGTTCACGCCCTGACGCTGCTGACCGGAACGGACCCGGGGATCGCACCAGCCGGCGGCGCCGATCTGGCGTCAACCCAACTGGCGCGACTGGAACCGGGCCTGCCCTCCGAAGTCCTGGTGGCCCGCCCGGACATCCGGGCCGCCGAATACCAACTGAGATCCGCTCATGCCCGGATCGGCGCAGCCCGCGCCGCGTTCCTGCCACGCATTGCCCTGACTTCGGCCATCGGTTCGGCCAGCGCCGAACTCGATGGTCTGTTCGCGAGCGGCAGCAAGGCCTGGACCTTCGCACCGGTCATCGACATCCCGATTTTCACGGCAGGCCGCCTGCAAGCCAATCTGGATGTGGCGGAAGTGCGCCGCGACATCGCCGTGGCAACCTACGAAAAAGTCATCCAGACCGCCTTTCGCGAGGTCGCCGATGCCTTGTCGGTCCGTCAGGGCACGGCCGAACAGATGGCTGTCCAGGCCCGCATGGCGCAGACTCAGGCCGAGCGGGCGAACCTGGCGCAGATGCGCTATGACAGCGGCGCCGCTCCCTACCTGGAGGTCCTGGATGCCAAGCGCGACCTGCTGACGGCCCAGCAACAGCTGGTTCAAGTCCGCCGCGCCTGGCTGTCGAGCCAGGTGGCCCTGTATGCCGCGCTGGGCGGCGGCGCCAGCCGGGTCCTGGCCGCTCCGGTCGTTGGGCAGCCCGCCCCTGCAACCCCATCCGTCCCCTGAGCGATATGAGCCTGACCGACAGAATCAAGAGACCCTGGCCGCTGATCCTGGTTGTCGCCGTCGCGATCGGCGCCTACGGCGCCTGGCGTTGGTCCGGAGACGACGGCCCCGGGCCCGGCTTCATGCAAGGCAACGGCCGCATCGAGGCAACGGAGATCGACATCGCCACCAAGCTGCCTGGCCGAGTCGATCAGATCCTGGTCAACGAAGGCGATTTCGTGAAGGCAGGCCAGACCCTGGCGATCATGAATCCGGATTCCCTGCGGGCGCAACTCGAAGAAGCCCAGGCCCGCCAGCGTCAGTCCGGCCATGCCGTCACCGCCGCTCAAGCGCAGGTCGCCCTGCGGGAAAGCGATGTCGCCACGGCGCAGGCCATCGTCAAACAACGCGAAAGCGACCTGTTCGCCGCCCGCCAGCGGCTGAACCGCTCGCAATCCCTAGTGCGGCGCGGGGCGGCATCGCAGCAGGAACTGGACGACGACCAGGCCCGGTTGCACAGTGCCGAAGCGGGCCTGGCGGCTGCCAGAGCCCAGGTCGTTTCGGCCCGGGCCGGCGTATCGGCGGCCAAGGCCGACCAGGTCGGCGCCGAATCCGCCGTCGCAGCGGTTGCCGCCACGGTGGCCCGCGTCCAGTCCGATCTGGAAGACAGCCGCCTGAAGGCCCCGCGCGACGGGCGCATCCAGTTGCGCGTGGCCCAGCCCGGAGAGGTCCTCGGGGCGGGTGGCCGGGTGCTGAACATGCTGGATCTGGCCGATGTCACCATGACGTTCTTCATGCCCGAGGCGGTTGCCGGACGCCTGGCCATCGGCAGCGAAGTCCACATCGTCCTGGATGCCGCGCCGCAGTATGTGATCCCGGCCGAAGTATCCTTCGTGGCCAGCCAGTCGCAGTTCACCCCCAAAACCGTCGAAACCGCCAGCGAGCGCCAAAAACTGATGTTTCGCATCAAGGCCCGCATCCCGGTCGATCTGCTGCTGAAGAACCTGGAACAGGTCAAGACCGGCCTGCCCGGTGTCGCCTGGGTCCGCACGGATCCCGCGCGACCCTGGCCGGAATCGCTGACGGTCCGCCTGCCCGAGTAAGGCTATGACACTGCCTGCTTTCGCTGCCAGGGTCCGGGAATTGAACCACCGCTACGGCAAAATCCGGGCGCTGGATCATATCGATCTGGATATTCCCGCCGGCTGCATGCTGGGCCTGATCGGTCCGGACGGCGTCGGGAAATCCACCCTGCTGTCGATCCTGGCCGGTGCCCGGGTCATCCAGGACGGCCAGGTCGAAGTCCTGGGAAGCAACATGGCCCGGCGGGGTCATCGCCGGCGGACCTGCCCGCGCATCGCTTACATGCCGCAAGGCCTGGGGAAGAACCTCTACCCGACGCTCTCCGTCGAGGAAAACCTGCAATTCTTCGCCCGGCTGTTCGGCCACGAAGCCGCCGAACGGCGCCGGCGTATCGACGACCTGACCCGCAGCACCGGCTTGCATCCCTTCCTGTCGCGCCCGGCCGGCAAACTGTCCGGCGGCATGAGACAGAAACTCAGCCTGTGCTGCGCCCTGATCCACGACCCGGATCTGCTGATCCTGGACGAACCGACGACGGGCGTGGACCCCCTGGCCCGCGCCCAATTCTGGGATCTCATCGCCCGCATCCGCCGTGGCCAGCCGCGGATGAGTGTGATCGTCGCCACCGCCTACATGGACGAAGCCCGGCGCTTCGATCGGCTGGTCGCCATGGACGCCGGCAGGATCCTCGCGACCGGATCGCCGGCCGAACTGCTGACGGCCACAGGTCAGAACACGCTGGAATCGGCCTTCATCCGCCTGCTGCCCGCCGCCCGGCGCGAAGGATATGCCCCCGTGGAAATCCCGCCGCTGCCGGACGACCGGGCCGGCGACATCGCCATCGAGGCGCACGACCTGACCATGCGCTTCGGGGATTTTGTCGCCGTCGATCACGTCAGTTTCCGCATTCGACGGGGCGAGATCTTCGGCTTCCTGGGATCGAACGGCTGCGGCAAATCGACCACCATGAAGATGCTGACCGGACTGTTGCCCGCCAGCGAAGGCCGGGCATGGCTGTTTGGCCGGGAGATCGATCCCGACGACCTGGACGTGCGCCGCCGGGTCGGCTACATGTCGCAGACGTTTTCACTCTACAGCGAACTGAGCGTGCGGCAGAACCTGGTCCTGCATGCCCGCCTGTTCCACGTCCCGCCCGAACACATCGATAAGCGGGTCCGGACCATGGTGGACCGTTTCGGCCTGACCGAAGCGCTGGACATGCTGCCCGACAGCTTGCCGCTGGGCATCCGCCAGCGCCTGTCACTGGCTGTTGCCATGGTCCATGCGCCCGAACTTCTGATCCTGGACGAACCGACCTCGGGCGTGGACCCGATCGCCCGGGATGAGTTCTGGCGCCTGCTGATCGCGCTATCGCGGCATGATCGGGTCACGATCTTCATTTCAACGCACGTCATGAACGAAGCGGAACGCTGCGACCGCATGTCCATGATGCATGCCGGCCGTGTGCTCGACAGCGACCGGCCAGCCGACCTGGTCCGCAAGCGCGGCGCCAGGAACCTGGAGGAAGCCTTCATCGGCTACCTGCTCGAGGCGGACGGCGAAGCCGCAGCCCCAGTCCCGGCGGTCGAGGCCCCCTCCAGCCTGCCTGCGGCCATCGCCGGCCACGCGACGCCGGCCGCCATGCGGCGCATCCCGCCATTCAGCCTGGCCCGGCTGCTCAGCACCACACGACGCGAATCCATGGAACTGCAGCGCGATCCGGTGCGCGGCACCCTGGCCCTGCTGGGATCCCTGGTGCTGATGTTCGTGATCGGCTTCGGCATCAGCATGGACGTCGAGAATCTGCGCTTTGCAGTGCTGGACCGGGATCAGAGCACCATCAGCCGCGACTACGTGCTGAATCTGTCGGGATCGCGCTATTTCATCGAACATCCGCCGATCCTCGACGATGCCGACATGGACCGCCGCATGCGCAGCGGCGAATTATCCCTGGCCCTCGAGATTCTTCCCGGCTTTGCGCGTGATCTGCTGCACGGCCGCACGGCCGAGATCGGCGCCTGGATCGATGGCGCCATGCCGCAACGGGCCGAGACCATCAAGGGCTACGTCCAGGGGATGCACCAGCAATGGCTGATGCAGCAAGGCCGCGAGCGCCTGGGCGTGTCGACCACCCAGCCGGCCAACTTGCAGACGCGCTTTCGCTACAACCCGGACGTGCGCAGCCTGCCGGCCATGGTGCCGGTGGTCATCCCGCTGCTGCTCATCATGCTGCCCGCCATGCTCACCGCCCTGGCCGTGGTCCGGGAAAAGGAAATGGGCTCGATCATCAATCTGTATGTCACGCCGGTATCCCGCACGGAATTCCTGCTGGGCAAACAGATCCCGTACATCGGCCTGGCATTGGTGAACTTCGTCGTCATGTGCCTGTTGTCGATCACCGTCTTCGGCGTTCCCATCAAGGGCAGTCTGCCGACGCTGGCGGTCTCCGCCATCCTTTACTGCATCGCGGCGACGGGCCTGGGGCTGCTGGCCTCCGCCATGACTCGCAGCCAGATCGCCGCCATGTTCTTCACGATGATTGCCACCATGATCCCCGCCGTTCAGTTCTCCGGCCTGATGGATCCGGTCAGTTCCATGGAAGGTCCGGGCCGCTTCATCGGTCAGATCTACCCGGCCGCCTACATGTTCACCATCAGCCGGGGGGTCTTCAACAAGGCCCTGGAGTTTCACGACCTGTGGCCCTCGATCTGGCCGATGGCGCTGTCCATCCCCGTCATTCTGGGCACGGCCATCGTCCTGCTTCGCAAACAGGATCGCTGACATGAAGCTGCATCGTTCCGTCGACACGATCTGGCGCCTGGGCGTCAAGGAGCTCTGGAGCCTGTGGCGCGACCCCGTCATGCTGGTGCTGATCGTCTTTTCGTTCACAGTTTCGGTCTATACCGCTGCGACAGCGATTCCCGAAACCCTGCATCACGTCCCCATCGCCATCGTCGACGAGGACCAGTCCCCCCTGTCCCAACAGATCACGGCCGCCTTCTATCCACCCCAGTTCATTCGGCCAGCCATGATCAACCATGAGCAGGTGGACCGAGGCATGGACATCGGCCGCTACACGTTTGTGCTGAACATCCCTCCCAATTTCCAGCGCGACGTGCTGGCCGAAAGGACTGCCGAGATCCAGATCAACGTCGACGCCACCCGTATGAGCCAGGCTTTCACCGGTAGCGGAAACATTCAGCAGATCATTCTGGGCGAGATCAATACGTTTCTACGCGGCCGCAATCCGGCGATCGCGCCGCCGGTGGACCTGATCCTGCGCGCGCGCTTCAACCCAGCTCTGGAGAAATCCTGGTTCGGCGGCCTGATGGAGATCATCAACCAGATCACCATGCTGTCGATCCTGCTGACAGGAGCCGCGATCATCCGCGAGCGGGAACACGGCACGATCGAACACCTGCTGGTGATGCCCGTGACACCAGCCCAGATCATGCTCTCCAAGGTCTGGTCCATGAGCCTGGTCGTGCTGGCCGCCGCCGCCCTGTCGCTCAACGGCATCGTCCGCGGCATCCTGCACGTTCCGATCGAGGGATCCCTGATGCTGTTCTTCGCCGGCGCCACGCTTCATCTGTTCGCCATGACAGCCATGGGCATCTGGCTGGCTACCCTGGCGCGCAACATGCCGCAGTTCGGCATGCTGATCATCCTGATCCTGCTGCCCCTGGAAATGCTGTCCGGCGGCACGACGCCACGCGAAAGCATGCCGCGGCTCGTCCAGGACCTGATGCTGGCCGCACCGACCACGCACTTCGTCGAGCTCGGACAGGCCATCCTGTACCGGGGAGCCGGATTCAGCGTTGTCTGGCCGTCGTTCGCGGCGCTGCTGTTCATCGGTTCGATCATGTTTCACTTGTCGCTGCGCCGTTTCCGGACGACCATCGGCAGTATGGCCTGACATCACCCCAAGGAGCCCATCATGTCCACTTCCCATACCGCACTCGTCACCGGCGGCACCGGCGGCCTCGGCCAGGCCATCGCCCGCGCGCTGCACGACCAGGGACACACGGTCCTGGTCGTCCATTCGCCCGGCAACGACCACGTCGCGGCCTGGCTGCAGGCCCAGGCCACCGACGGCTACACCTTTAACGCGTATGCCGCCGACGTGGCCGACGAAGCCTCGTGCCTGGATATGGCCGGACGCATCCAGGCCGACGGCCACCGGCTGGACATCCTGGTGAACAACGCCGGCATCACCCGGGACGGCACTTTCCGAAAGATGAACAAACAGACCTGGGACAGCGTGCTGCGCACCAATCTCGATTCCATGTTCAATGTCACCCATCCTTTCATCGACAGCATGATCGAATCGGGCTGGGGCCGGATCGTGAACATTTCCTCGGTCAACGGCAGCAAGGGCCAGTTCGGTCAGACCCACTACGCAGCCGCCAAGGCTGGGATCCATGGATTCACCAAGTCACTGGCCCTGGAACTTGCCCGCAAGGGCATCACCGTCAACACGGTATCCCCTGGGTATATGGACACCGCCATGGTCGCGGCCATCCCCCAAGAAGTGCTGGACACTCAGATCATTACCCAGATCCCGATGGGCCGCTTGGGCCGGCCCGAGGAAATCGGCGCTCTGGTCGCTTTCATCTGCAGTGACCTGGCTGCCTTCATGACCGGTAGTAACGTGGCCATGAACGGCGGGCAGCACATGGCCTGAGACCACGGAGCACGCATGATCGATCCCTCCACCTCCGAAGTCACCAAGGAAAACAGCCTGCGCACCCTGCTGGCCCGCGTGCGCGACCTGGATCCGATCCGGGTGGCCGTCGTCCATCCCTGCGATGAACTCAGCCTCCGATCCGCGCTGGATGCCCGCCAGGAAGGCCTGATCGAACCGATTCTGGTGGGACCGCGCCCCCGTCTCGAACAGGCTGCGCAAGCTCTGGGCGTGACGCTCGATGGGCTGGACATCCATGAAGTCCCCCATAGCCACGCGGCCGCCGATCACGCCGTGGCACTGGCACGCGCCGGCGAAGTCGAAGCCCTGATGAAAGGCAGCCTGCACACCGACGAGCTGATGGGGGCCGTGGTGTGCGCCGACGGACTGCGCACCAAGCGCCGGGTCAGCCACTGCTACCTGATGCGGACACCCCGTTACCCGCGCCCCTTCATCATCACGGACGGGGCGATCAACATTGCCCCGACCCTGGAACAAAAAGCCGATATCATCCGCAATGCCATCGACCTAGCCCATGCCATCGGGGTGCCCTGCCCCCGCGTGGCCATTCTGGCGGCCGTGGAAACCATCAGTGCCGCCATGCCTGCAACCTTGGATGCGGCAGCCCTGTGCAAAATGGCGGATCGCGGCCAGATCACGGGGGGCCTGCTGGACGGGCCGCTGGCCTTCGACAACGCGATCTCGCTGGCCGCCGCGCAGGTCAAAGGCATTCGCTCCGAGGTCGCCGGCCGAGCCGATATCCTGGTGGCACCCGACCTCGAAAGCGGCAACATGCTGGCCAAGCAACTGATATACCTGGGAGACGCGGCCAGCGCCGGCGTGGTGCTGGGCGCCCGCGTGCCGATCATCCTGACCAGCCGCGCCGACACCGACGAATCCCGCATCGCATCCTGCGCCATCGCATTGCTGCTCGCCCACCACTACAGGAGCACTCCCCCATGACCCACGAAAAAATGTCCCGGCAGGAACTCATCCTGGTGCTGAACTGTGGCTCGTCGAGCATCAAATTCGCCCTCTTCGACACCGCTAAAAGTCCACTGCCCCGGGCCCCCGTCTGGAACGGCAAGGTCCAGGGGATCGGCGGCGAACAGCCGGATTTCGGCGAAACCGGCGTGGCTCCGTTTCCCGTCACCCTCGACGAGACGCATCCCTATCGCAGCGCGCTGGCGATGATCCTGCGGCACATGCGCACGCGCCTGGGCGACGGTCACCTGATGGCCGTCGCCCACCGGGTCGTGCATGGCGGCAGCAAGTACTCCACCCCGGTGCGCATCGATGCGGCCGCCCTGGAGGACCTGCGCGGCTACATTCCGCTAGCGCCGCTGCACCAGCCCTTCGCACTGGAGGCCATCGAAATCCTGCTGCGCGAGCGCCCCGATCTGCCTCAGATCGCCTGCTTCGATACAGCGTTCCATTACACGATGCCGCAGGTCGAACAGATGCTACCGCTACCCTATGGCGCGTGGGAGCGCGGGCTGCGCCGCTACGGCTTTCACGGCCTGTCCTACGAATACCTGTCGATCGCACTACCGGAACGCCATGGCGACATGGCGCATGGCCGAGTCATCGCCGCGCACCTGGGCAGCGGCGCCAGTTTGTGCGCGCTGCACGGCCTGTGCAGCCAGGCCACCACCATGGGATTCTCGGCGCTGGATGGCCTGATGATGGGCACGCGCACCGGATCCCTGGATCCGGGCGCCGTCCTGTATCTGATGGAAATCGAACGGCTCAGTCTGCAAGAGGTCGGCCGTATCCTGTATCACGAATCCGGCCTGAAGGGGGTGTCAGGCATCTCGGCCGATCCGCGCGAGCTGCTGGCCGCCGAAGCGGATTCGCCGCGCGCCCGGCTGGCGCTGGACCTCTATGTCCAGCGCGTCGTGCGCGAAGTCGGTGCGCTGACTTCCGTGCTGGGCGGCCTGGACATGCTGGTGTTCACAGCCGGGATCGGCGAACACAATGCCACGTTGCGCCAGAGGATCTGCGACCGCCTGGCCTGGCTGGGCATCCGGCTGAACGCCCAAGCCAATGCCGCCCACGCCACGACCTTGTCGGCTGCCGACAGCTCGGTTCTGGTCGCCATGGAACCGACCAACGAAGAATGGATCGCAGCCCGCCACGCCTATCGCCTGGTGGCCTGACCATCCCCCCATCCACGTCACACGGAAACCTGCCGCCATGTTCCTCCACAGCAATGCGATTCTGGTCATCTTCATTCTCGGCGTGATCGCCATGTTCATCGGCTTTGGATTTCGTGATCGCAATCCTGGCATCATTTTGCTGGGAATCGGTTTGCTGGCGACTTTGTTCGCCGTGGTCCGCAAAGCGTTCGAAGTCTTCGGCTGACGCCCTGCCCGCGACATCAACCACGACCGAAACGTCCGACGCCCCATTCGATCAGCCGCCCGTCGCGCCGCAGCAGAAACAAGGCATCCAGCCCGACACGCCGGGCCAGCGCCGGACCCTCGTCGGGGCCAGCCACCAACAGCGCCGTCGCCCAGGCATCGGCCGCCATGCATTCGTTCGCCAGGACCGTGACTGAAGCAATCGAATTGCGCACTGGCGCGGTCCGCCGGCCATCCATGGTATGGGCCAGACGTTCACCGCCCACCTGGATCCAATGGCGATAATCCCCCGAAGTCGCCACGGCCAGATCCGCCAGTTCGAGCACCCCATGCGGGGCCCGCAATCCGTCCGTGGGACTCTCCAGCGCCACCGCCCAGGGCCGTCCATCCGCACGGGCCCCGAGCGCCCGCAACTCGCCGTCCAGCGACAGCAAGGCGTGGCCTACGCCATGATCCCGCATCACGGCGGTCATCCGGTCCACCGCATAGCCTTTGGCGATTCCGCACAGATCCAGCGTCATGACCGACTGCTTGCAGACCCGGCCCAGCGTCGGGTCCAGCAGCAGGCCATCATGGGCGAAGCGATGCGCCGACGCTGCCTCGCGGACTGCTACGGCGTCGGGCGCGTCCCGCTGCGCACCGAAGCCCCAGGCATTCACCAGATCGCCGACTGCGGCATCGAACGCGCCATCGCTGCGCCGACCGACATCCAGCGCGCAATCCAACACGTCGAGGATCTCCGCTGGGAGCGTCACCCATTCGCCCGGCGCAGCCCGATTCAGACGCATCAGATCGCTATCCGGCTTCCAGGGCGACATCTGCCGGTCCACACAGGCGACGGCCTGCGCCAGCCCCTGGTACAGGGCGGCATGATCGACGCCGGCCGGCGCCTGGTAGCGCGCCGCCCACCGTGTCCCCATCGTCGGGCCGCTGAGCGTGGATTCGGCCCCGTCAGAACACGTCTTCGGCATAGCGCCCCCTTTCCCGCAACCGATGCACGCTCAAGCCCGCACCGGCCAGGATTCCGTCCAGCACCTCGGCCACCCCGGCAGCCATGGGCCGGCTGCCGCAGACCCGCAGGACCGCCCCCTTGGACACCAGGGCTCGCAGCCGATCGGCATCGCGGCACAAGGCGTCCTGCACATACCCGCCGCCATCCGGCACACGAGAAAATGCCGTCCGCAATCCCGACAGGCGGCCATCCGCCAGCCAGCCCTTGATTGACTTGCCAAAATAGAAGTCTTCGTCCGGATTGCGCGCCCCGAAGTACAGGACCATGGGAACCTTGCGGGTATTGTCCCGGATGAAGCCCGCCAGGGGCGCCACCCCCGTTCCAGAGCCGATCAGCACGACCGGAAGCCGCCGTCCATCCAACTGGAAGCCGGGATTGGCCTTGATGAACGCGCGGATGGAGTCCCCCGGTTTCAGATCGTGCAGAAACCCCGAGCAGGCCCCCCCGGGCATCCGTTTGACGCAGATCTCCAGGAACCCGTCGCGAAAACTGGACGCCAGAGAATAATACCGGGGTACGGGACTGGTGGGCGGCGCGATGCCGACCAAGTCCCCCGCGCGAAAGCGCGGCATGGCACGCCCCCGGATGCGGTCGGACCAACCATAGTCCTGCCAGCGGAAACGCAGCACCACGGTGGCACCGCTGTCACCGGGATAATCCTCGCGGCTGACTAGCTCCAGCGGGACAGTCGGCGGGATATACGGCACATAGTCCGGCGCAAGTGTTTCCCCCAGCGCCAGCGAAAGGGCGGCGGCCCAGCGGTCGAATTGCTGAGCGGACTGCTGGTGGACGCATTCCAGCGGCAGGGTTGCTGGCCAGTCGCGCTGCCGCAGCAGCCGATCCAACGCCTCGGCATAGCCGCAAAACGCGGGGAACTGGCGATCGCCGAAACCCAGCACCGTCACAGGGACGGACCCTGCCGGCAGATCGGCAATCCGGTCCAGTGCCCGGGCCGCATGCGCGGGTGCCTGCCCATCCCCATACGTGGCCGCCAGCACGAATACCTGGCGCGCGGCACCGGGTACCTGGAACTGCTCCAGCGGGGCGGTATGGACGGCATGGCCGTTGCGCAAGAAGGCGTCATGCAGCGCCTTGGCGAACCCCCAGGTGGTACCGCCCTCGCTGGCCACAAAAATCAGGATATCGGCACGCCCGGCGGGCGCATTGCCGGCCAGATGCGGCCTGCGGGCCCGGCCCTGCCGCCAGACCAGGTAGCCAGAAACCCAGAAGACCGGAATGCCGAGCCCCGCCAGGCCCAGTATCAGCGCCCAGAGCCACAGGCCCTGTCCGGTATGCAATGCATAGATCCAGTCATAGATGCGCCGGGACGGCGTTGCGGGTTCCCAGGCGAGCACGTGGCCACTGTGCCGGTCGATCCATCCATCCCCCCAATCGGTGGACAGCCTCCAGACATCCTCGGGGTCATCCGCGGCGGGGAAATTCAGTTTGCGCAAACCGTCGGCCGACAGCGCCCGCAACAGCGGCAGGTTGGCCACCGGAAGGTCGGGCCGCCCATCGGCAACGGAGATCACGTCCGGATCGGCTGCCGAATCCGTTGGAATCAGGCTGAAGGTCGTCGCGCTCATGTACAGCGCCGTCAGCGAAGACAGGGCAAGGATCGGCACCAGGATGCGGCCCGCCACCGCATGCACCCGCTGGGCAGGCGTTCCGCGGACGGGTCTCAGGAGATGGCGCCAGCCCCCAAGGCGCCGCACCAGCAGCAACACGCCCGACACCGACAGCAACAGCATGGACAACGCCACAGCGGCGGCCCCCAGACGCCCCGGATCATTCAGAAAGAACGAACGATGGAGATTGCGCACCCAGCGCTCCGTGGCGGACGCCGCGTAATCGCCCAGCACCCGGCCGTCGGCTGGGTCCACCCGGCTCGCACGCGCCTGACCCCCATTGAAAGAATAGACGACGATGTCCCCCGACGGCAGCCGGCGGATCTCCTCGACCCCCGGCACGTGATCGACGACCCGCTGCGCCAGCAGGGCCACCGGCAGGCCATGGTCCGCCTGAACCGCCTGCCAGGAGTCACGCACCGGGAAGAACGCCAAGATGAGTCCGGTCACCCCGATGAGCAAGGCCAGGGTGCCCGCCCCCAGGCCCAGCCACCGGTGAATCCGCCGCCATTGCATGATGATCACTGAATCCGGTACGTGAAGGACTGGATGAACTGCCGCCCGGCGGTTGCCTTGCCGGCGCCCGCCGTGGTCAGCGGAACGCGGATCTCCGACGGACTGTCGCGCATGTCCTCGACGGCCGCGTCCACATGCACCTCATAGCCGGCATCGAACAGTGCGTCGGCCAGATCCGCCGTGACCTTCAGCGTGCGGCCCTGGCCGACGCTGGCCCCCGTCACGCCATCGACGCGCGCCGCATCCCCGGCCGACAGACGCTTCCAGTCGGTCAAGTGCTTGTAGTATTTGGCCTTGCCACCCGCCACCCACAGCGTGCCAGCGTAAGCACCCTTGGCATCGGTCAGATAGACCGCCAGGTAGGCGCCGTCGCCGCCATAATTCTTCAACGTCGTCGACAGCGTCACCGTGCGGCTTTGAGCCAGTGCGGGGATCGCCAGGGTGGTGGCCGCCAGCAAGGCGGCGATGGATACAGTCTTCATGATGATGCTCCTGTAAGGTCAGTGGAATTCACTCGATCTGGCCACGCGGCGCGGCGCCCGGGCCAAGAAATCCGCCCGGCGGGGCGGAGGAAGCGCCCGAACCCCGGACTGCGCCATCACCTGGACCGGTGGGGTTCTCCGCCTGGCCTCCATCGCGGTCGCGCTTCCGGTCACGGCGGCGATCGTCATCGTGGTCGCGATACTTGATCCTGACGATTTCCAGGGTCTCAGGATCGAGCTTCGCCTTGAAGGACCGGCCATCGGCGTCCCGGGCGCGAATTTCATAGCAGCCGTCATCGATCTTCACGCGCTGCAGGTCCCAGCCCTTGCTGCTCGCCAGCTGACCGACGGCGTCCCGGGACTGCCAGCGACCGACAGGCGCATCACAGTCATCGTCGGCCAGCGCCGGCGCGACGGCCATGCCCAGCGTCGCGGCCATGAGACAGGCGCCAAGTCCTCGGATCATTCGCATGATGTGGTTCTCCCCATCCAAGATGGCTGCCGGAGGGCAGCTGTCGGGGACATCGTAAGGGCCCGGACATTGACACCAGATGAACGGCGGGGGTGGCAGGCGCATCCGCGAATGTAAGCCTTGATGTCGATCAAAGATCCGAATGAAAAACGGCGCCCGAAGGCGCCGTTTCAGGACCTGGCGACAGCCCCCGCTCAGACAACGCCACGATCCCGCAAAGCCCCGATGGCGTCGGGCGTCAGGCCCAGCACCTCTTCCAGGACTTGCACCGTATGCTCGCCGAGCGCAGGCGGCGCCAGACGATAGTCCACCGGGGTGCCCGACAACCGGATCGGGCTGGCGACCAGGGACACCGGGCCCGCTTCCGTCTGCGGCATCTCGATGCGCAGGCCGCGTGCGCGGACCTGCGCGTCTTCAAAGACCTGCTCCACCGCATTGATCGGCCCACAGGGCACGGCGCGCGACTCCAGCGCCTGGATCCACTGGGCGGTAGTCCGCGCCGTGGTCAGATGACGCAGGATGGGGATCAGCTCGACGCGGTGCTCGACCCGCGCGCGGTTCGTGGCAAAACGCGGATCCTGAGCCAGATCGGGGCGGCCGGCCTCCTCGCAAAACCGCGCAAACTGGCCGTCGTTGCCGATAGCCAGGATCATGTAGCCATCGGCGGTCGGGAAGTCCTGATACGGCACAATGCTGGGATGCGCATTGCCCAGACGGCCCGGACTGCGTCCCGTGGCCAGGTAGTTCATGGCCTGGTTGGCCAGACAAGCCACCTGCACGTCCAGCAAGGCCATGTCCACATGCTGGCCTATGCCTGTCTGTTCGCGCGCCGCGAGGGCTGCCTGGATGGCATTGGCGGCGTACAGCCCCGTCAGGATGTCGGTCAGCGCCACGCCGACCTTCATCGGGCCACCGCCTGGCTCCTCATCGGGGCGCCCCGTGACGCTCATCAGGCCGCCCAGGCCCTGCACCAGAAAATCGTAGCCGGCCCGCACCGCATAGGGGCCGGTCTGGCCAAACCCCGTGATGGAGCAATACACCAGACGGGGATTGAGCGTATGCAGGCTGGCATAGTCCAGGCCATAGCGAGCCAGCCCGCCCGCCTTGAAATTTTCCACCAGCACATCGGACTGGCGCACCAGTTGGCGGATCAGGTCCTGGCCCTCGGCGGTGGCCATATCCACTGTGACGGAACGCTTGTTGCGATTAGCGCACAGGTAGTACGCAGCCACCCTGGATTCCTGCCCCTTTTGGTCGGGCATCCAGGGTGGCCCCCAGCCACGGGTATCATCCCCGGCACCGGGACGCTCGATCTTGATGACGTCCGCCCCCAGATCCCCCAGAATCTGCGTGGCCCAAGGGCCGGCCAGGACCCGGGACAAATCCAGGACACGGATGTGGGACAAGGCACCCATCCCCCGCTCCTTAGTTAGCAAATGCCGCAATGCCGGTGATGGCGCGACCCAGGATCAGGGCATGCACGTCATGCGTGCCTTCGTAGGTATTCACCACTTCCAGATTCACCAGATGGCGGGCGATGCAGAACTCGTCTGAAATGCCGTTGCCGCCCAGCATGTCGCGCGCCGTGCGGGCGATGTCCAGCGCCTTGCCGCAGGAATTGCGCTTGATGATGGAAGTGATTTCCACCGGGGCAAGGCCCTGATCCTTCAAGTGCCCGACGCGCAGCACCGCCTGCAGACCCAGCGTGATTTCCGTCAGCATGTCGGCCAGCTTCTTCTGGATCAGCTGATTGGCCGCCAGGGGCCGGCCAAACTGCTGGCGATCCAGCACATACTGGCGCGCAGTCTCGTAGCAGGCCTCGGCGGCGCCCAGCGCGCCCCAGGCGATACCGAAGCGCGCCGAATTCAGGCAGGTGAAGGGCCCCTTCAGGCCGCGCACGCTGGGGAAGGCGTTTTCTTCCGGCACAAAGACCTCGTCCAGCACGATTTCGCCGGTAATCGATGCACGCAGGCCGACCTTGCCATGAATGGCCGGTGCCGACAGGCCCTTCCAGCCCTTTTCCAGGATGAACCCGCGAATGTCGCCGGCCTCGTCCTTGGCCCAGACGACGAACACATCGGCAATCGGGCTGTTGGTGATCCAGGTCTTGGCGCCCGTCAGGCTGTAGCCGCCGGGCGCCTTCTTGGCGCGTGTCACCATGGACCCCGGATCCGAGCCGTGATCCGGTTCGGTCAGGCCGAAGCAGCCGATCCACTCGCCCGAGGCCAGCTTCGGCAGGTATTTTTCTTTTTGCGCCTCGGTGCCGAAGGCATTGATGGGCACCATGACCAGGGAGCTCTGCACGCTCATCATCGAACGGTAGCCGGAATCCACCCGCTCGACCTCGCGCGCGATCAGCCCGTAGCAGACGTAATTCATACCGGCGCCGCCGTATTGTTCCGGAATCGTGGCGCCCAGCAGCCCCAGCTCGCCCATTTCGCGGAAGATGGACGGATCGGTCTTTTCGTGGCGGAAGGCTTCCTGGACACGGGGCTGCAGGCGGTCCTGCGCGTAAGCGCGGGCGGCGTCACGCACCATGCGTTCGGTATCGGTCAGTTGCTGATCCAGCAGCAAGGGATCAAGCCACTGAAACTGAGGGCGGGATGAGGACATTCGATGGACTCCTGGAGAAATGACATGCGCCAACGACATGGGGGGAAATCTGTTGGGCTGAACACGACCGATTGCACGAGTGATTATTCAGCATCCTAATAACTAATCCCCTGCAGGACAATCGATATAAACTGTGTTATCTGTGATTTTTTCTCACTTCAGACATGCGCAAGAGACTCCCCAGCACGATGGCCCTGCAGGCCTTCGAGGCCGCCGCCCGGCACGAAAGCTTTACCCATGCCGCTCAGGAACTGTCCCTGACCCAGGGCGCCGTCTGCCGCCAGATCGCCAGCCTGGAAGCCTTCGTCGGTGTTCCGCTGTTCAACCGCGTCCGGCGCGGCGTGCGGCTTACCGACGCAGGCGAACGCTATGGCCGGCTGGTGCGCCGCCAGCTGGACGCCATCGAACGCGATACCCTGGCAATCATGGCGCACCAAGGCGGCGGCGTGGTCGATCTGGCGGTAGTCCCGACCTTCGCCACCCGGTGGCTGCTGCCCCGGCTGGCGCATCCGGATACACGCTGCCCCGGCCTGCAGGTGAACATGGCCACCCGCACCCGGCCCTTCCTGTTCGACGAGACGGAATTCGATGCGGCCATCTATTCGGGCGATCCGGGCTGGCCCGGCACGCAGGCTCATTTTCTGATGCAGGAAAACCCGGTCCCCGTCTGCAGCCCCAGTCTGGCTGCCGGCCCGCTGGATGCGGCCGACATCGCCGCCCTGCCCCTGCTGCAGCAAAGTACCCGGCCCACGGCCTGGCGCGACTGGTTTGCCTCCACGGGTGTGCCCGCGCCCGGCGACATGGCCGGCACGCGGCTGGAATTATTTTCGATGCTGTCCCAGGCCGCCAGCGACGGCCTGGGCGTGGCCCTGATTCCGCCCTTTCTGGTCCAGCGGGAACTGGACGAGGGCCGGCTGCACGTTCTGAATCCGCACAGTGGCCCAGGACAGCGTGCCTTTCACCTGATCGTGCCGGAACGCAAGGCCGCTGTGCCAGCCTTGATCCAGTTCCGCGACTGGCTGATCGGACAGGCGCGATCCGCCAGCGGGACATAATATCGAAGGGATCAGTAGGCGGCGGTCACCCCAACAATGAAACGGGTGTCTCTGGAATGATCTTCCACATCGTGCCTGCGGTTGGCGCCTGCCACGGTTCCGGACACGGAGACATGCTTGGTCAGGGCATAACTCAACCCCATGCTGTAGTCGAATTTCCCGTGTAAGTCCGCATTATCGAAATGCTGATAGCCAACACCCACCAGGGCGTCCAACCGAGCCATGATGGGTTGCGTATAGGTCAGTCGATAGTACATGTCGCCTTGATTGACATTATCTCGCACGCCACGATAAGTCTTGAACAAGAATCTCTGGTATCCGACCCCCGCATAGACTTCTCCGGAATTCCACGCCCCTTCCCCGGGATAGACGTAGTGAATATAGCCGACATCAAATTTCCAATCATGGGCAAATTCGAACCGATATCCCCCGTATAGGTCCATTTCCACATCCGCATGTTCGAACCGGCCGGTTGAATTCCAATTGCCGATATAGAAACCACTGTCAAAACTATAATCCAGCCCCCCCTGGATGGCGGGGCGGACCGCCTCGTCCCGGCCCTCCTGATCAACGCCTCGATCCTTGTACAAAGACACGACACCGATATTGGCGCTCAATTCCGCATTCGACACCAAAGGCATGAAAAGGGCCAGGCACACAAAAACGCCCCTGACGCCGAAAGACATCTTCATTTCATTCATTTCCAGATTATTGAACCAACAGGTAACGATCAACGGAAAATGGTACCAAGGATGTCCGCCACCACTCCGACCGATCCGGTGCGAGCCAGCACTTTCGTTCCCATCATCTTGATGATTGTCATCAGCAAAAAAACCGGCAACGCCAGCAACACCCCACATCCGCATGTGCGCATCGTGTGGCGCTGCAATCCATTATCGGCAGCGGATCAAATACGCACGGCCCCGGAAACAGCACCACGCCCACCTGGCATGCGTGCCGTTTTCCGGAGCCGTATCGGACGGGGCCCCACTCTGGATGGATGAGGGCCCCGAATGGACGTGGGGTCAGAGGACCCGCGCCGCCGCCTCCAGCGATTGCGCGAACCGTTCCACCAGCGTCTCGACCTGAGGCTCGGTGATGATGAGCGGCGGGCAAAACGCCAGGCTGTCCTGAATACCACGCAGGATCAGGCCATTGTCCTGTGCCTGACGCACCACCAGGGCGCCCGCCTTGCCCAGCGGATCGAACGGAGCCTTCGACGCCTTGTCGGCCACCAGTTCCACTGCTGCGATCAGTCCAACGCCGCGGACCTCGCCCACCAGGGGATGGCCGGACAGATCCCGCAAACGGCGCTGCAGGACGGCACCAACCTTCGCCGCGTTGTCCACCAGGCCACGTTCCTCGATGATGCGGATGTTCTCGAGTGCGACGGCGGCCGCCACCGGGTGCCCGCTGGCGGTGTAGCCGTGACCGAACGTGCCCAGCTCGCCGCTGTGGCGCGCCAGCACCGAAGCGACCTTGTCGTTCATGAGCACGGCGGCCAGCGGCATGTATGACGAGGTCAGCTGCTTGGACAGCGTCATGAAATCGGGCTCGATGCCAAACAGGTCGGAGGCAAACATCCGCCCCGTACGCCCGAACCCGGTGATGACCTCGTCGGCGATCACCAGCACGTCGTACTTGCGGCACACCGCCTGCATCTTCGGCCAGTAGGTTTCAGGCGGGACGATCACGCCACCCGCGCCCATGACAGGCTCGCCGATGAACGCCGCCACGGTGTCGGGGCCTTCCTTCAGGATCAGCGCCTCCAGCTCGGCAGCCAGCCGGTCGGCAAATGCCGTCTCGGTTTCCCCCGGCAGCCCCTCACGGTACAGATGCGGACAGCGTACGTGCCGGATCTGCGGCAGCGGCAGATCAAAGTCGCGATGGTTGCCGGCCAGGCCGGTCAAGCTGGCCGAGGCGACGGTGACGCCATGGTAGGCGCGCTGGCGGGCGATGATTTTCTTCTTTTCCGGCCGGCCCAGAGCATTGTTGTAATACCAGACCATCTTGACGATGGTGTCGTTGGCCTCGGACCCCGAATTCGTGAAAAAGGCCTGGGCCATGCGTCCGCCCGTCAGACCGATCAGCTTCTCGGCCAGTTCGATCGAAGGGATGTTCGATTTGTGGCTGAAGGTGTGATAGAAGGGCAGGCGCTGCATCTGCTCGTAGGCCACCCGGGCCAGCCGGGGCTCGCTGAAGCCCACCGCTACGCTCCACAGTCCCGCCATACCCTCGATGTACTGCTTGCCATTCGTGTCATACACGTAGATTCCGTCGCCGCGATCCATGATGCAAGGCCCCTCTTCGCGGTGCCTCTGGGCATTGGTGTAGGAATGCAGCTGGTAGGCCACGTCGCTGCGGGCCAGGGTGTCGTTCGTCGTCATATCAGGATTTCCTTCGGGTTCAAGCCGTAAAAAGAATCAATGGGGTGGTGTCGGACGGAGCCTCAGACATAGCGGCGGATCACACGGGCCAGGGCGTCGAAAGCCGGCCGGATCTCGTCGGGTGTCGCCCCGGCATAGCCCAGCAGCAGGCCGGGCCGGGCATTCGCCCGGTCCATGTAATAGTTGCTCAGCGGGCGCGTCACTACGCCCTGCTGCAATGCGTCCCGCTCCACCAGGACGTCATCCACGCTGTCAGGCAGGGCAAGGATCAGATGCAGGCCCGCGTCATCGCCCACGATCTCCAGCGCATCGCCGAAATGCCGGCGCACCTCCTCGATCAGGCAGGCGCGCCGTTCCGCATACCGGCGACGGACCCGGCGGATATGTGATCCGAGGTGATCGTCCCGGATGAACTCCGCCAGGACCGAGTGCGTCATCATGTTGCCTTCTCGGTAGAGTTCGGCCACCGCATTGGCAAAGGCGCCGGCGAGCACCTCGGGCACTACGAGAAAACCGACGCGCAGGCCTGGGCACAGGGTCTTGCTGAAGCTGCCGGCATACAGCACACGGCCATCCTCGTCCATGCCTTGCAGGGATGGCAGGGGTCGGCTGCCATAACGGAATTCACTGTCGTAGTCGTCTTCCAGAACCCAGCAGGCGTTCTGGCGCGCATAATCAAGCAGCATGCGCCGGCGCGCCAGACTCATCACCATACCCAGGGGGTACTGATGCGAAGGCGCAACCACGATCAGGCGAGGGGGACTGGCATGTTCGGCATCGCCCAGGCACAAACCCTCGTCATCCACCGGCAGCGGCACGAGCTTCAGCCCGGCCGATGCCAGCAGATTGCGCACGCCCCAATATGCCGGTTCCTCGATCCAGACCGTGTCACCCTGATCGCACAGCAGCCGGATGGTGACGTCGATGGCCTGGTGGATGCCAGTGGTCATGATGACCTGCGCGGCCGTGCTGCGTACGGATCGCACGCTGCCGAGATAGTCGGACAGGGCCTGACGCAGGGGGCCGTAGCCGCCTGCGGGGGCATAACGCATCAGGTCCCAGGGACCCTCGCGCCACTGGCGGTTCTGGATGCGTGCCCAGGTCTTCAGCGGGAACTCGCGCACGTCCGGGATGCCAGGCATGAAGGCGCCCGACTGGCGGTTGGAAAACCCCAAATGTGCCAGCAGCTCGCCACCCCGACGGGACAGGTGTCGATCCGCCCCCAGCGGGGCGTGACCGTCGGCCGCCCCGTCGCGCGCCGGGGTCTCGATCAGATCCTGGCTGATGTCTTGCACATAGGTGCCCCGCCCCACTCCTGCGTGTACATAGCCTTCTTCGGTCAACTGGTCATAGACCTGGAGCACGGTGTTGCGCGCAATGCGCAGGTCGCCGGACAGGTCGCGCGTGGAGGGCAGCCGCGAGCCAGCCGCCATGCGGCCTTCGAGAATGGCCCTACTGATCAGTACATAGAGCCGTTGATAGGCGGGACTATCGCCCGCAGGATCAAAGTGCTGCTGCAACCATTCTGAAAGGACAAAGGATTCCAAATTGGCCCCATTGATTTTAATTAAAATGGTTTAAACACAGAACCATATCGACAGTATAGGTGAAACCGATCGGCGGGGGAATAGCCCCGGGCGGGTCTTCGCACGGCTGTTCCTTCAGCGGCAACAGGTCCTTCCCCATGCGCCAATTTTCTCCGGCGCCAAATCGATAACCT
Organism: Castellaniella sp. MT123; assembly: GCF_039614765.1. Taxonomy (NCBI): domain Bacteria; kingdom Pseudomonadati; phylum Pseudomonadota; class Betaproteobacteria; order Burkholderiales; family Alcaligenaceae; genus Castellaniella; species Castellaniella sp. MT123. Next base: position 385,041 of record NZ_CP154879.1, on the reverse strand, counting down.
AGGAGACATCAAGCCGCACCCGGCAAGAACGAATCGTGCGGCTTCACATACCAAGAATTCTCCTGGAGACATGCATGACGAAGCAGCTCGACCCCATCACCCTGGCCGTCGTCCGGGGTGCGCTCGAAACCACGCAGCGTGAAATGACGATGACGCTGGAGAAAACCGCCCGCTCCAGCGTCTTCAACGTGGCTCACGACTACAGCAACGCCCTCTTCAACCATCGGCCGGAAATGATCCTGCAGGGCCAGGACATCCCCATCCATCTGGGCGGCCTGATCCCCGCCATGAAAGCCGTGGCCGCATACTTCGGCGACGATATCCACGAGGGCCAGCTTGTCTTTTGAGCGGTCTGCAAGGGCCACGTGACAGACATCGGCAGCCCGGTACCGGCTGGCTACAACCCGGACGCCAAGGAAATCTTCACCGAGGGTTTGCGCATCCCGCCCGTGAAGCTCTGGGAAAAAGGCAGGCCCAGGGAAGACGTCATCAACTTCATGCTCTCCAATATGCGCTCGCGCCGCGACCAGGAAGGCGACCTGAAGGCCCAGCTCGGTGCGGTAAACGTGGGCGCGCGGCGCGGTCAACACCCGGCCCGGACTGAAGGTGGTCCGCAACTGATATTCCGACCAGCGCGATCCGCGCAATCGAATCCGGCGGACGACCACTGAACGCCGCGCTGACGCGACCGCTTCCGCGCCCATGGATTCCACGAAACCGGGTCGATTGGCCCCCGCAGACCAGAAGGTATAAGGGAAAATCCTAGGTCCATAGGTTGTCGCCATGATTTCCCAGTGATTCCAAGGGAAATCAGCCATCTTTTGTCAATTGGTCCTATCAATAATAATCAAATGGATCTATTTGACAAACCAAGGCCACAGTATATTGGCCGAAAGGATAGAACCACGCACCAATCAGCGGAGACAAGCATGACCGAACTCAACGAAGACTGGCAGGCCCGCAAGAACGCGGCCATCCCCAACGGCATCGGCATCACCTGCGACTTCTATGCCAGTCGCGCCCTGAACGCGGAACTCTGGGACGTGGAAGGCCGCCGCTACATCGATTTCGCCGCCGGCATCGCCGTGGCCAATACCGGTCACCGCCACCCTCGCATCGTCCAGGCCATCCGCGAACAACTCGACGCCTTCACCCACACCGCCTTCCAGGTGGCTCCCTATGGTTCCTACGTGGAACTGGCTGAACGCATCAATCACCTGACGCCCGGCGACTTCCCCAAGAAAACCGCGTTCTTCACGACCGGCGCCGAAGCCCTGGAAAACGCTGTCAAAATCGCGCGCGCCGCTACCGGCCGCACCGGGGTCATCGCTTTTTCCGGCGCGTTTCATGGCCGTACCTTCATGGGAATGGCCCTGACCGGCAAGGTCGCTCCATACAAACAGGATTTCGGCCCGCTGCCGGCCGAGGTCTATCACATCCCCTTTCCCACTCCGCTTGACGGCGTCACCACGCAGGATTCGCTGCGGGCGTTGGATCTGCTGTTCAAGGCCGACATCAGCCCAAACCGGGTGGCAGCGATCGTCATCGAGCCGGTCCAGGGCGAAGGCGGTTTCAACGTCGCTCCGCCGGAACTCCTGCGGGCGCTGCGCGAACGCTGCGACGCCCACGGCATCGTGATGATCGTCGACGAAGTCCAGACGGGCTTCGCCCGCACGGGGCGGATGTTCGCCATCGAACATTCGGGCGTAACGCCCGACCTGATCACCATGGCCAAGAGCCTGGCGGGCGGCATGCCGCTGTCCGGTGTCTGCGGCCGGGCCGAACTGATGGATGCCGCGCCGCGCGGTTCGCTGGGCGGCACCTACGCGGGCAACCCGCTGGCTATTGCCGCTGCCCTGGCCGTGCTGGACGTGATCGCGGAAGAAAACCTGACCGCACGCGCGGCGACCCTGGGCCAGCGTCTGCGCCAGGCGCTGGCGGGCTTCGCGCACCCGCGCATCGCCGAAATCCGTGGTCTTGGCGCCATGGTCGCCGCCGAGTTCCGTCATCCCGACGGCCGGCCCGATCCCGACACGGCTGTCCGCATCCAGCGCCGCGCGCTGGAGCGCGGGCTGGTCCTGCTGACCTGCGGCGCATACGGCAACGTCATCCGGTTCTTGTTTCCCCTGACAATCCCCGATAGCCTGCTGGATGAGGGTCTGGCTATCCTCAAAGAAGCCATGGCCTGAGCCACAATAGCTCCCTGAGCCAGCCCCGCTTCCATTCATCTGCTCCGGAGGTTGCTTCCGATGTCCGCAGTTCCCACTCCCGAGCCACTGGTCCGATTCCAGGGCGTTCAGAAATCCTATGACGGCAGCCAATTGGTCGTCCGGGATCTCAACCTCGACATCTATCCGGGCGAGTTCCTGTCCCTGCTCGGCCCGTCGGGCTCGGGCAAGACCACCTGCCTGATGATGCTCGCCGGCTTCGAATCACCGACGCGCGGCGACATCTTCCTGGAAGGTCGGCGCCTCAACGACGTCCCGCCGCACCACCGCAACCTGGGCATGGTGTTCCAGAACTACGCCCTGTTCCCCCACATGACGGTGGAACGCAATCTGGACTACCCCCTGAAACTGCGCAAGGTGCCGGCCGGCGAGCGCGCCGACCGCATCCACGAGGCTCTGTCCATGGTACGCATGCAGGACTTCGCCAAGCGCTATCCGGCCCAGCTCTCGGGCGGACAGCAGCAGCGCATCGCCCTGGCGCGCGCCCTGGTCTTCAAGCCGAAGATCGTGCTCATGGACGAGCCGCTCGGCGCGCTGGACAAGCAACTGCGCGAACACATGCAGCTCGAACTCAAGGCGCTGCACCGCCAGCTCGGGGTCACATTCGTCTACGTCACGCACGACCAGAGCGAAGCCCTCACCATGAGCAACCGCATCGCGGTGTTCAACCAGGGCATCATCCAGCAGGTCTGCAGCGCCGACACCCTGTACGAAACCCCCTGCAACCGCTTCGTTGCCGGGTTCGTGGGCGACAGCAACCAGTTTCCCGGCACCGTGCGCGGGATCGACGGCGACTGGTGCCAGGTCGAGATCGCCGGCGGCATGCAACTGCGCGGACGCAACATCCAGAACCTGACGGCCGGCAGCCCCTGCATCGTCGCCATGCGCCCCGAACGCATCCTGCCGGCCAATGGCGACGATACCAACCACTTCCAGGCCAGCGCCGTCGACGAGGTCTATTTCGGCGACCATATCCGGCTGCGGTGCCGCCTGGACGACAGCGATACCTTCTTTGTCAAAATGCCCCTGACCTCGGATGCCCGGGAACATGCTCCGGGCACCCGGATTCCACTGCGGATCGACCCCGGGCACGTCCGCATCTTCCTTCCCTGAGATCCACCACCAAAACACAGGAGACACCCCATGAAACTTCAACCCACACTGAAGGCCCTGGCGCTCACCGTGCCGCTGGCCCTGCTGATCCAGGCCCCGACACAGGCGCGGGATCTGACGGTCGTCAATTTCGGCGGCGCCAACGGCAACGCCCAGAATGCCGCCTTCATCCAGCCCTTCGAAAAAGAATCCGGCAAGAAGGTCATCCCCGTGGCCTACAACGGCGAACAGGCCAAGGTCAAGGCCATGGTGCAATCCAAAAACGTCGTCTGGGACGCGGTCGAGGTCGAGACGGGCGAACTGGGCCGGGGCTGCGACGAGGGCCTGTATGAAAAAGTAGACTGGGCCTCGATCCTGAACAAGGGCGACCTGGTGCGTGGCGCCCTGAAATACTGCGGCGTGGGCACCTTCGTCTGGTCCACAGCCCTGGCTTACAACGCCGACAAGCTCAAGACCGCGCCGACCGGTTGGGCGGATTTCTGGAACGTGAAGAAATTCCCCGGCAAGCGGGGCCTGCGCAAGGGCGCGCACTACAACGTCGAATTCGCGCTGATGGCCGACGGTGTGCCGCCACAGGATGTCTACAAGGTACTGGCGACCCCCGAAGGCGTGGACCGTGCCTTCAAGAAGCTCGACGAACTCAAGCCGTATATCCAATGGTGGGAAGCCGGCGCCCAGCCGCCGCAGATGCTCTCGGCGGGTGACGTCGTCATGTCCGCCGCTTACAACGGCCGCATCGACGCCGCCCAGCGCGAGGGCCAGCCCCTCAAGGTCGTCTGGAACCAGAGCGTCTACGACTTCGACTACTGGGTCATCCCGGCCGGCTCGCCGAACAAGGACCAGGCGATCGAATTCATCCGCTACGCCAGCTCGCCCAAAGCTCAGGCCGCGTACTCCCAGCACATCGCCTACGGCCCCATCAGCAAGCAGGCCATCGGCATGCTCAAACCTGACGTCCTGGCCAACGTGCCCAATTCGCCGGCCAACGCCCGCAACGCCCTGTTCAACGATCTCGAATTCTGGACCGACCACGGCGAGGAACTCGAACAGCGCTTCACGGCCTGGGCCGCCCGCTGACCTCCACAGGGGCCGGCCAGTCCGGCAGGCCCCTCACGTGAACCCCGCCAGGAACCCGCCATGGACACGACTCTCGACGACCCCGGTGTCATTCGTCGCTCGATGCAGGCCGCGCAGCGGCGCAAAACACGCCGCGCTCTGCTGCTGGTCGCGCCCCTGGCGCTGTTCCTGCTGCTCATCTTCGTCATTCCGATCGCATCGCTGCTGACCCGTGCCATCGACAATCCCGAGGTCATACAGACGTTGCCCCGAACCCTGCAGGCCCTGCAACAGTGGGACGGCCGCACCGAACCGCCCGATGCGGCATTCCAGGCACTCGCCCAGGATCTGGCCCAGGCAAAGAACTCCCCCGGCGCGGGTGAACTCGCCCGACGCCTGAACTACGAAATCTCCGGCTACCGCTCGCTGATCTTCAAGACCCTGCGTCACATGCCGATCCAGGCAACCGGCGACAACCCCGCCCGCAAGCAGCTGGTCGATCTGGACAAGCGCTGGGCCGAGCCCACCTACTGGGCCGTCATCGCCAGCAACAACAAAACCTGGACCCCCTACTACCTGCTGGCCTCGCTGGACCTGAAGCTGGATGCCAACGGCCAGGTGGCCGCCGTCCCGCCGGGCACCTCGGCTTTCCAGGCGATCTTCTCGCGCACTTTCATCATGAGCCTGGTGGTCACGCTGGTGACGCTGGTGCTGGGCTACCCCCTGGCGTACTGGATCACGCGCCTGTCCAAACGCCGCGCCAACCTGGTCCTGATCTGCATCCTGATCCCGTTCTGGACCTCCGTGCTGGTGCGCATCGCCGCCTGGGTCGTGCTGCTGCAGCGCGAAGGCCTCATCAACAAGGCGCTCACCAGCCTGGGGCTGATATCCGAACCGCTGCCGCTGCTGTTCAACCGGCTGGGCGTCTACATCGCCATGGTCCACATCCTGCTGCCCTTCATGGTGCTGCCGCTCTACAGCGTCATGCAGTCCGTACCCGCCAGCTATCAGCGCGCGGCAATCTCTCTGGGCAGCCATCCCTTTGCCGCTTTCTGGCGCATCTACGTGCCCCAGACCTACCCCGGCATCGTGGCCGGATCGCTGCTCGTCTTCATCATCGCCATCGGCTACTACATCACACCAGCCCTGCTGGGCGGCGCCGGCGACCAGATGGTCAGCTACTACGTCGCCTATTTCACCAACCAGACCATCAACTGGGGCATGGCCAGCGCGCTGGGACTGCTCCTGCTGGCCGGCACCCTGCTGCTGTATGCCCTGTACCGCCGGATCTCCGGCAGAGAACTGGCCCTGAGCTGAGAAGACCGAGAAGACGCCCATGTTCAAACCAGAATTCCCACCCTATCTGTCACTGACCGAGCGCATCTGGCACTACGCGCTGCGTATCCTGTGCGCGCTGATCCTGCTGTTCCTGCTGCTGCCCGTCCTGGCGATCGTCCCGCTGTCGTTCAATCAGGGCTCGATGCTGCTGTACCCGATGGACTCGTTCTCGCTGCGCTGGTATCAAGCGCTGTTCCAGTCGGACGACTGGGCCAGGGCGACGACCAACAGCTTCATCGTGGCGCCCGCCGCGACCCTGCTGGCCACGGTGCTCGGCACCCTGGCCGCTGCGGGTCTGCACCGAGCGCAATTCCGCGGCAAGAGCCTGCTGATGGCGGTGCTGATCTCGCCCATGATCGTGCCGCTGGTGGTCACCGGCCTGGGCATCTATCTGTTTTTTGCGCCGTACGGATTGGTGAACAGCTACACCGGCCTGATCCTGGCGCTGGCGGCCATCGGCGCCCCCTTCGTGGTGACGACCGTGTCGGCGACCCTGCAGGGCCTGGACCCCAATCTGCTGCGCGCCAGCTACAGCCTGGGCGCGGGGCCCGCACGCACGTTCTTTCGCATCACACTGCCCATCATCGCGCCTGGCGTCATCTCGGGCGCCCTGTTCGCCTTCGCGACCGCATTCGACGAAATCGTGATCACACTGTTTCTGGCCGGCCCCGAACAGGTCACCCTGCCGCGTCAGATGTTCACGGGCATCCGGGAAAACATCAGCCCCATCATCGCCGCCGTCGCGACGATCCTGATCATCTTCTCGACCGCACTATTGCTGACGCTGGAATGGCTGCGCGGCCGCGTCGAGGCCAAGACCGTGCGGATCGATCCCTGACACCCGGCCTGACGGCCACACATCGCCCGGTACAAGCCGCCCGCGATTGCCGGGCGGCCTTCGCGCCTAAACCTGCGCCAGTGCCATCCGCACGGCATTCACCCGATCGGCCGGACAACGCGCCCAGCACAGTCCGTCGGATTCCAGGCTGACCAGACCATCGGTCCCCGCCACCAGGCTGCTCAGATCCCGCCCCGCAAACGAACGGCCCAGCGCATTGAGCACTTTGGGATCGCCAAAAGGTTCGGAGAGCAGCAGCTCCGTGCCGTCGGCAGCAAACAGACGCTGGCGGAACCGGCCGTCCTCGTCCCGGAAGGACACGAGCCGGGCCTGCCCGGCCTTGGCGCCCTTGCCCGTCCCGGCGGCCTTGCCGCCAGCCGTCGAGGCCGGCTGACGCAGGCCAACGGCTTCGCGCAACCGCATCATGAAGGGAACGGCTGTGCGCCGCGCCTTTTCCGCGCCCGCCCGCAGGATGTCCTCGATCCGCTCGGGATGCGCCATCAGGTCCGCATAGTGCGCGCGCATGGGACCGATCTGCGCCTCGATCCGCTCGCACAAAGCCTGTTTGGCGTCGCCCCAGCCCAGCCCATCTTCCAGAGATTTCCGGAATTCGATGGCCTGTTCGTGCGTGGCGAAGGCCCGATACAGGGTGAACAGGTGCGAATTGTCCGCGTCCTTGGGTTCTCCGGGCAGCCGGGAATCCGTCACGATCTGCGCCACCGCCGATTTCAGCGCCTTGGCGCCGCCCTCGAACAGAGGAATCGTGTTGTTGTAGCTCTTGGACATCTTGCGGCCGTCCAGGCCGGGCAGCGTCGCCACGGCCTCGTCGATCTGGACCTCGGGCAGCACGAACAGATCGCGCCCACCGCCATACTGATGATTGAAACGCTGAGCGATGTCCCGCGTCATCTCCAGGTGCTGGATCTGGTCGCGTCCCACCGGCACCCGGTGCGCATTGAACATCAGGATGTCGGCGGCCATCAGGACCGGATAGGAAAACAAGCCCATGGTGATGCCGTCGTCCGGTTCCTCGCCCTTGGCCAGGTTGACGTCGACCGAGGCCTTGTAGGCATGTGCCCTGTTCATCAGACCCTTGGCCGTCACACAGGTCAGCATCCAGCACAGTTCCGGGATCTCCGGCACGTCGGACTGCCGGTAGAACGTCACACGATCCGTATCCAGCCCTGCGGCGATCCAGGTTGCCGCGATCTCCATGCGCGACTGGGCCACGCGTGCCGGATCGGCGCACTTGATGAGCGCGTGGAAATCGGCCAGAAAGAAGAAGGCGTCCACCCCCGGCTCGGTGCTGGACTGGATGGCCGGACGGATAGCCCCCGCATAATTGCCCAGATGCGGTGTCCCCGACGTCGTGATACCGGTCAGGACCCGGGATACGCCCGGGGTATTCACTGAGGTCTTCGTATTCATGCGTCGATCATCCGGAAAATGGGCGCCCGATCGGGCATTACAGGACCACAGCCGCCCGGCGGCTTTCCGCCAGATATTCGCGCGACTGCATTTCCATCAGGCGAGAAACGGTGCGGGTGAACTCGTTGGACAGCGGGCCCTGAGTATAAAGCGCATCGGCGGGGCATTGGGCCGACAGGATCAGTTTCACCTTATGGTCGTACAGCACGTCGACCAGCCAGGTGAAACGCCGAGCCTCGGACGCCTGCCGTGGGGCCATGCGTGGCACGTCGGACAGGATGATCGTCTGGAAACGATCGGCCAGATCCAGGTAATCGTTCTGCGAGCGCGGCGTGCCGCACAAGGTGGCGAAGTCGAACCAGACCACGGACCCTGCCAGCTTGATGGCGTGAACCTCGCGATTTTCGATGCTCAGCACCGGTTTCTGCTCGGCGGTATCCGCCAGATGATTGAAGGCGGACCGCAATTCCTCGTATGTGCCTGCGACGATGGGCGTGATGTAGGTCCGCAGCTGCGCCAGTGTGCGGCGGCGATAGTCCACCCCGGCGTCCACGTTCAGGACGTCCATCTTGTCCTGAATCAGGGCAATGGCCGGCAGGATACGGTCGCGGTGCAACCCATCGGGATACAGAGTGGACGGTTCGTAGTTCGAGGTCATGACAAACGAGGTGCCGTATTCGAACAGGCGCAGCAGCAACCGGTACAGAATCATGGCATCGGCCACGTCCGACACATGGAACTCGTCGAAGCAGATCAGGCGATACCGTTTCGCGATGGTGCGCGCGACGTGATCCAGGGGGTCGGGTTCCCCGCTGACCGCCCGGATCTCGCGGTGCACCCCGCGCATGAATTCATGAAAATGCAGGCGGACCTTGCGCTTGACCGGCACTGTCAGGTAGAACGCGTCCATCAGGAAGCTTTTCCCGCGCCCCACCCCGCCCCAAAGGTAAACCCCACGGGGCACGGCTGGATGCAGGAAGATCTTCTTCAGGCCATTGGACCGCTGCCGCTTGAACTCGATCCAGTCATCGTAGTATTGCTGCAGGCGCTCGACCGCTGCGCGTTGGGCCTCGTCACCGACGAAGCCCCGCTCGCGCAGGGCCTGCGCGTAATACGCACTGACATCCATCGAATAGGCTTACAGGTTCAGTGTGCGCTTGTCGACTGCCAGCGCGGCTTCCTTGACGGCCTCGGACAAGGTCGGATGCGCATGACAGATGCGCGCGATGTCCTCGGCGGCGCCGCGGAACTCCATGATCGTGACCGCTTCGGCGATCAGTTCGGAGGCCATCGGACCAACAATGTGCACACCCAGCACCTCGTCGGTCTTGGCATCGGCCAGGATCTTCACGAAACCGGTCGTATCGCCCAGCGCCCGCGCACGGCCATTAGCCATGAAGGGGAAGGAGCCGGCCTTGTAGTCGCGGCCCTCGGCCTTCAGCGCCTGTTCGGTCTTGCCCACCCAGGCCACTTCGGGCGAGGTGTAGATGACCCACGGGATGGTGTCGAAGCGGACATGACCGTGCTGACCGGCAATGCGTTCAGCCACCGCCACGCCTTCTTCTTCGGCTTTGTGCGCCAGCATCGGGCCGCGCACCACATCGCCCACCGCCCAGACATTGGTCAGATTGCTGCGGCAATCCTCGTCCACCACGACGAAGCCACGCTCATCGAGCTTCAGCCCTACGGTGTCCGCGCCCAGACCCTGGGTGTTGGGCACCCGACCGATGGACACGATCAGCTGGTTGACGGCGAGCTTCTGCTCGGCACCGGAGGCATCCGTGTACTGGACATTCACGCCCTTGGCCGAGGTCTTGACCTCGGTGATGCGCACGCCCGTCTGGATGCCCAGCCCCTGCTTGGTCAGGGCCTTCTGGGCTTCCTTGGCGACGTCACGGTCCACCGCGCCCAGGAAGTCCGGCAGCGCTTCCAGGATGGTGACCTCGGCCCCCAGACGGCGCCAGACGCTACCCATTTCCAGACCGATCACGCCTGCCCCGATGATGCCGAGCTTCTTGGGCACGGCCGGGATCCGCAACGCCCCGTCATTGGACAGAATCTGTTCCTCGTCGAACGGCACGCCGGGCAGTTCACGCGCATTGGAGCCGGTGGCCACGATGACGTGGCGGCCTTCCAGGTCTTCGTCGGTCGAACCGGAGACCTTCACCGACCAGCCGAAGTCGGTCTTCGCGGCCAGCGAACCTGTGCCGTGGAAGAAGGAAACCTTGTTCTTCTTGAACAGATACAGGATGCCTTCATTGTTCTGCTTGACCACCGTGTCCTTGCGGCCGACCAGTTTGGCCAGATCCAGGCTCACGCCCTTGGCGGTGATGCCGTGCTCGGCGAAATGATGATTGACTTGTTCGTAGTGCTCGGACGACTGCAGCAGCGCCTTGGAGGGAATGCAGCCGACGTTGGTGCACGTGCCGCCCGGCGCAGGCTTGCCCGCCGGGTTGGTCCAGGCGTCCACGCAGGCCACGGCCATGCCCAGCTGGGCGGCGCGGATGGCGGCGATGTAGCCACCGGGGCCCGCGCCGATCACGATCACATCGAATTGTTTTGCCATGATTGTCTCTCAGAGAGGTTTCCGGACGCGCGGTGCGCGCGCCCCGGGAATGCCCGGCAGGATCCCGATCGCACAGGCCTTCAGAACGGATCGGAAGGCCTGGCGCCTGTCGCGCCGCGAGGGGCGGCCGGGCCGGCGCCGGGCGGAGCGCACCCGATCGGGTGCGCGCGCCTTCGGCGGGATCAGACGCTCAACAGCAAGCGCTGCGGGTCTTCCAGGGCGTCCTTCATGGCGACCAGGGCCAGCACGGCTTCGCGGCCGTCGATGATCCGGTGGTCGTAGGACAGAGCCAGGTAGTTCATCGGACGGATGACGACCTGGCCATTTTCCGCGACCGGCCGGTCCTTCGTGGCATGGATGCCCAGGATGGCCGATTGCGGCGGGTTGATGATCGGGGTCGAGAGCATCGAACCGAACACGCCACCGTTGGAGATCGAGAAGGTGCCACCGGTCAGTTCATCCAGGGTGAGCTTCCCGTCCTGCGCGCGGCGACCGAAGTCGGCGATCTGCTTTTCGATATCGGCCAGCGACAGCTGATCGGCATTGCGCAAGATGGGGACGACCAGGCCGCGGGGGCTGCCGACGGCCACACCGATGTCGAAATACCCGTGATAGATGATGTCCTTGCCGTCGACCGAGGCATTGACGACCGGGTAGCGCTTCAGGGCGGCCACGGCCGCCTTGACGAAGAAGGACGTGAAGCCGAGCTTCACACCGTGTTCTTTTTCGAACTGGTCCTTGTATTTCTTGCGCAAGTCCATGATGGCCTGCATGTTGACCTCGTTGAAGGTCGTCAGGATGGCGTTCTCCGACTGCGACTGGAGCAGGCGCTCGGCCACGCGGGCACGCAGGCGGCTCATGGGTACGCGCTGTTCGGGGCGGCCGTCCAGGTTGACCGGAACCGGCGCGGCCGGTGCTGCGACAGCCGCCGGGGCGGTGGCCGCACCCGCATTCAGGGCATCAGCCTTGGTCACGCGACCGCCGCGGCCTGTGCCTTCGAGGGTGGCCGGATCGATGCCCTTTTCGGACAGGATCTTGCCGGCGGCGGGGGAAGCCACCGAGGATTTCGCAACCGGCGCGGCGGCCGGCGCGGCGGCGGCCGCAACGGGAGCTGGAGCCGGAGCCTTGGGGGCTTCGGCGGCCTTGGCTGCCGTGTCGATGCGCGCCAGAACCTCGCCGGCGACCACAGTGCTGCCGTCGCCCTTCACGATTTCAGCCAGCACGCCCGAGGCGGGCGCGGGGACTTCAAGGACGACCTTGTCGGTCTCGACCTCGATCAGGATCTCGTCGGCCTGGACGGCCTCGCCAGGCTGCTTCTTCCAGTTCAGCAAGGTGGCTTCGGAGATGGATTCGGAAAGCTGCGGAACGAGGACTTCAGTAATGGCCATAATGTATTTTTCCGGTTTGTCTGTCTTTGAGGTTGTCGGATTACTTGATCAGCGAGAAGCTTTTCAGTTTCGGCGCAAACGCCTGTTCGATCAGGGCGCGCTGCTGCTCCTGGTGCTTGGCCATGTAACCCACCGCGGGCGATGCCGAGGCCGCACGACCGGCGTAGCCAAGCTTCTGACCGTCGTTCATGTTCTCGTAGAGATGGTGCTGCACATAGAACCATGGGCCCTGGTTCTGCGGTTCGTCCTGCACCCAGACCAGTTCCGTGGCGTTGGGATATTTCTGCAGTTCGGTCTGGAAGGACTTATGGGCGAACGGGTACAGCTGTTCGATGCGGATGATGGCCACGTCCTTGCGGCCCTGCTCGTCACGGGCATGCACCAGATCGTAGTAGACCTTGCCGGAGCACACCAGCACGCGCTTGATGTCGGTCGGCACGATGTCGGCGAGGACCTCGCCGATCACCGGCTGGAAGCTGCCGTTGGCCAGGTCTTCCAGGGGGGATGCCGCGTTCTTGTTGCGCAGCAGGGACTTCGGCGTGAAGATCACCAGCGGCTTGCGGAACTGGCGGATCATCTGGCGGCGCAGCAGGTGGAAGATCTGCGCGCCGCTGGTGGGTTGCACGACCTGCATGTTGTTGTCGGCGCACAGTTGCAGGAAACGTTCGATGCGAGCGGACGAGTGTTCCGGACCCTGGCCTTCGTAACCATGCGGAAGCATCAGCGTCAGACCGCAGGCACGACCCCATTTGGCCTCGCCGGCGGCGATGAACTGGTCGATCACGACCTGGGCGCCGTTGGCGAAGTCGCCGAACTGGGCTTCCCAGATGGTCAGGATGTTGGGTTCCGCCGTCGCGTAGCCATATTCGAAGCCCAGCACGGCGGCCTCGGACAGTACCGAGTCGATCACCGTGAACGGTGCCTGATTGTCGGCCACATTCTGCAGCGGGATGTAGGTGCCGGCATCCCAGCGTTCACGTTTCTGGTCATGCAACACGGCGTGGCGGTGCGTGAACGTGCCGCGCCCCGAATCCTGGCCGGTGATGCGGATCGCGTAGCCGTTGGCGACCAGCGTGGCAAAGGCCAGATGTTCGCCCATGCCCCAGTCGACCGGGTGTTCACCGCGCGCCATCGCCAGACGGTCTCCCAGCAGCTTGTTGACCAGCGGATGTACGGTGAAGCCTTCGGGCACCTGGGTGAGCTTTTCGCCGATCCGGGTCAGTTCGGCCAGCGGCACGCCGGTATCCGCCTGATCGGTCCATTTGGCGCCCAGAAACTGGGACCAGTCGGTCGCGTATTTGTTCTTGTAGTCGGTCAGGACCGGTTCCACCGTGCGCTGGCCATCTTCCATCAGCTGCCGGTAGTTCTTGACCATTTCGTCGGGCTCGCCCTCGGCCAGCGCGCCTTGCGCCACGAGGCGATCGGCGTATACCTTGCGGGTGCCGGGGTGCTTGCCGATGCTCTTGTACATGAGCGGCTGGGTCAAGGACGGCGTGTCCTGTTCGTTGTGGCCCAGTTTGCGGAAACAGACGATGTCCACCACCACGTCGTGCCGGAACTTCAGGCGGTAATCGAGCGCGAGTTTGGTGACGAACACCACGGCCTCGGGATCGTCGCCATTGACGTGGAAGACCGGCGCTTCGATCATTTTGACCACATCGGTGCAATACGTAGTGGAACGCGTGTCGCGCGGGTCGGACGTCGTGAAGCCAATCTGATTGTTGATGACGATGTGCAGCGTACCGCCCGTACCATAACCGCGCGTCTGGGCGAGATTGAGGGTTTCCATGACCACACCCTGGCCGGCAAAGGCGGCATCACCGTGCACCAGCACGGGCAGCACCTGATCGCCTTCGGGATCGGCGCGCCGGTCCTGGCGCGCGCGCACACTGCCTTCGACCACCGGGTTGACGATTTCGAGGTGGGACGGATTGAATGCCAGGGACAGGTGCAACGGACCGCCACGCGTGGACAGATCGCTGGAAAAGCCGTTGTGATATTTGACGTCGCCATCGCTGAGCGCTTGCGTGTGCTTGCCTTCGAATTCGGCAAACAGGTCGCTTGGCATCTTGCCCATGACGTTGACGAGCAGGTTCAGACGGCCGCGGTGCGCCATGCCGACGACGATCTCTTGTACGCCGTTCTCGCCGGCGTGGTTGACGACTTCGTCCATGGCGGCGATGAAGCTTTCACCGCCTTCGAGGGAAAAGCGCTTCTGGCCGACATATTTGGTGTGCAGGAAGCGTTCCAGGCCTTCGGCTTCGGTGACCTGTTTCAGGATATTGCGCTTTTGCTCGACCGTGAACTCGGGCACGCCCAGGGTGGATTCCAGACGTTCCTGGATCCAGCGCTTGACGGCCGGATCGGCGATATACATGAACTCGGCGCCGATGTTGCGGCAATACGTGTCTTGCAGCGCCTTGATGATGTCCCGCATGGTCATCGTGTCGGCTTTGGTGAAGTACGTATTGGTAGCCGAATAGATTTGATCCAGGTCGGCCTCGGACAGGCCATAGAAAGCCGGATCGAGTTCGGGAATCTGGGGGCGCTCGCTGCGCTTCAGGGGGTCGAGCTGGGCAATGCGCGTACCCATCGAGCGGTACGCGGCAATGATGGACTGCACATAGACCTGCTTGCCGGCGATGGCCAAAGCCTGGTCGGATGCCTGAGCCGGACGGATCTGGAAGGTGTTTTCGCGGGCGCGCTGCGCAAACGACGCGATAATGGGGGCGTGAGCCTGATCGCGGGTGGCTTCGCGGCCATCAGCGGCCGGCTGGTGCTGGAGCTGATCGAAGTAGGTGCGCCACTGGTCTGGAATGGAACCCGGGTTATCGAGATAGGCTTCGTAGAGGTCTTCTACGTAGGGGGCATTGGCCCCGAACAGATAAGAGTTGGACTGAAGTTCAAGTTCCGTAGACATTGTGCGCTTCACCTGACGGGTGCTTCACCCGAACGATGCAGATTGAAAAACCTTCCGCGGCTCGGCCAGACCGATGAGCGGATAGCAGGGGCAGAAGGCTGGAGTACGACGCCTTACATAAGCCGTATTAGGGCTAAAGTATACCCGTCTTGCTACACGGGTATAAACTGACCAGCCCAAAACGCCCGGTCAATGCCCCTTTTCACGAGATTGGCGTTGGTATTAACAAACACTTGCCCGGATCGCGACCAGCCCCGCGATCATGACGGCACACCACAATACGACTGGAACCAGCAGGAGCATTTGCAACCATGGATCTGAAAGACGATCGCGCCAAAATGGCGCTCGACTACCACGCATTCCCGACCCCCGGAAAAATCTCCGTCGTCCCCACGAAGCCGCTGGCCAATCAGGACGACCTGTCGCTGGCCTACTCGCCCGGCGTAGCCGCCGCCAGCATGACCATTCACGCGGAAGGCGAATCGGCGGCCGCCAAATACACCTCGCGCGCCAATCTGGTGGGCGTGATCACCAACGGCACGGCCGTGCTGGGCCTGGGCAACATCGGCCCGCTGGCGGCCAAACCCGTCATGGAAGGCAAGGGCTGCCTGTTCAAGAAATTCGCCGGCATCGACGTCTTCGACATCGAGCTCGCCGAACACGATCCCGACAAGCTGGTCGACATCATCGCCGCGCTGGAACCCACGCTGGGCGGCGTCAACCTGGAAGACATCAAGGCGCCCGAGTGCTTCTACATTGAAAAGAAGCTGCGCGAGCGCATGAAGATCCCTGTCTTTCATGACGACCAGCACGGCACCGCCATCATCTCCTCGGCCGCCGTCCTCAACGGCTTGAAGGTCGTCGGCAAAAAGATCGGCGAGGTCAAGCTGGTCTGCTCAGGCGCCGGCGCCGCCGCCATCGCCTGCCTGGACCTGATGGTCAAACTGGGCGTCTCACAGAAGAACGTCTTCGTCGTGGATTCCCGCGGTGTAATCTGGCAGGGCCGCGACGAAAACATGGAACCCAACAAGGCCCGTTACGCCCAGCAAACCGACGCCCGCACCCTGGCCGACATCTGCAAGGGTGCGGATGTCTTCCTGGGCTGTTCCGCACCGGGCGTGCTGACGCAGGACATGGTGCGCAGCATGGCGGATCGCCCGTTCATCCTGGCACTAGCCAACCCCGACCCGGAAATTCGTCCTGAGGACGCCAAGGCGGCCCGCCCGGACTGCATCGTCGCGACCGGCCGCTCGGACTATCCGAACCAGGTCAACAACGTCCTGTGCTTTCCCTTCATCTTCCGCGGCGCCATGGACTGCGGCGCCACGGTCATCAACGAGGAAATGAAGCTGGCCTGCGTCAAGGCGATCGCCGAGCTGGCCGAGGCCGAAAGCAGCGCGGAAGTCGCCGGCGCCTATGCCGACCAGGACCTGAGCTTCGGGCCGGACTACATCATTCCAAAGCCCTTCGACCCACGCCTGATCATCCAGATCGCTCCCGCAGTGGCCGAGGCCGCCGCCGCATCAGGCGTCGCTCGGCGCCCGATCGAGGACATGGACGCCTACCGTCAGTCCCTGATGAGCATCGTCTATCACTCCGGACAGCTGATGCGGCCCCTGTTCCGCCAGGCCAAGGCCGCCCCCAAGCGCGTGGTCTACGCCGACGGCGAGGACGAACGCGTTCTGCGCGCCGCTCAGACGGTGCTGGACGAAAAGCTCGCCTTCCCGATCCTGGTGGGCCGTCCGTCCGTGATCAACATGCGCATCCAGAAGTTCGGCCTGCGCCTGGTGCCGGGCCAGAACATCGAGGTCGTGGATCCGGAAAACGACGCCCGCTTCAACGAAACCTGGGGCGCCTACTACAAGCTGCGCGGGCGCGAGGGCGTCACGCCCGACATCGCCAAGGCCATGGTGCGCAAGCACAACTCGCTGATCAGCGTCATGCTGCTGCAAAGCGGAGACGCCGACGCCATGATCTGCGGCGTCGCCAGCCGCTTTGACAATCAGCTGAAGTACGTCGAGGAGGTCATCGGCCTGAAGCCAACCGCCGGTACGTTCGCGGCCATGAATGTGCTGATGCTGCCGACCCAGACGTTGTTCGTCTGCGACACGCACGTGAACGAAGACCCCAGCGCCGAGCAGATCGCCGACATGACGATCCTGGCCGCCGAGGAGGTCCGCCGCTTCGGCGTCGTCCCGAAGATCGCCCTGCTCTCGCATTCCAACTTTGGCAGCCGCCCCTCGGATTCGTCGCGCAAGATGGCGCAAGCCCGGCGGTTGATCGCCGAACGCGCCCCAAATCTGGAAGTCGATGGCGAAATGCATGCCGACTCGGCATTGTCCGAATCGATCCGTACGAAGGCCTATCCCGATACCACGCTGAAGGGACCGGCCAATCTGCTGATCATGCCGAACCTGGATGCGGGCAACATCACCTACAACATGCTGAAGATGACGGGCAGCCACGGGGTGGCGATGGGGCCGGTGCTGCTGGGCGCAGCGCGCCCGGTGCACATCCTGACGACCAGTTCGACGGTGCGCCGCATCGTGAACATGACGGCGCTGGCGGTGGTGGACGCGCAGCAGGAGGCGGGGCAAGCGGTTTGATCCATCAACACAGATAGCGGTATGACAGGCGGAGGTTCTCCGCCTGTTTTTTGGCTTCATCTGGGTTTTAAACACGTTTGGTGCGAAGACTGGAGTGTTTGGGCCAGGGGCTCGGCGGCCCTTCGGGCTCCCCCGACCAGGCAATGAAAACGGGCCAGATGGCCCGTTTTCATTGTAGCTACCGCGACAGCAGGAAATTACTTCACATCGCGTACCGCAGCGCCCGTGTACAGCTGGCGCGGACGGCCGATCTTGTAGTCGGGATCGGACAGCATCTCGTTCCATTGCGCGATCCAGCCCACTGTGCGAGCCAGGGCGAAGATCGCCGTGAACAGCGACGTCGGGATACCGATGGCGCGCTGCACGATGCCTGAATAGAAGTCCACGTTCGGGTACAGCTTGCGTTCCACGAAGTACGGGTCTTCCAGCGCGATGCGTTCGACTTCCATGGCCAGCTTGAACAACGGGTCGTCGTGCAGGCCCAGTGCGTCGAGCACTTCGCGGCAGGTTTCCTGCATCATCTTGGCGCGCGGGTCGTAGTTTTTATAGACCCGGTGGCCGAAGCCCATCAGGCGCACGCCCGAGTTCTTGTCCTTGACCTTTTCCATGAACTCGCCGACCTTCGCCACGCCGCCATTGGCCTGGAGATGTTCCAGCATATTCAGGCAGGCTTCGTTGGCGCCCCCGTGCGCGGGCCCCCACAGGCAGGCCACGCCGGCCGCGATCGCGGCAAATGGATTGGTACCCGAGGAACCGCACAGGCGCACGGTCGAGGTCGAGGCATTCTGCTCATGGTCGGCATGCAGGATGAAGATGCGATCCAGCGCCCGTTCGACGACTTCGTTGACCTGATAGTCGTCGCACGGCGTGGCAAACATCATGCGCAGGAAATTGCCGGTGTACGACAGATCGTTCTTCGGATAGATGAAAGGCTGACCCAGGGAATGTTTGTAGGCCATCGCCACCAGCGTCGGCATCTTCGCGATCAGGCGGATTGCGGAGACTTCCCGATGATGCGGATTGGTAATGTCCGTGGAGTCATGGTAGAAGGCGGACAGCGCGCCCACCAGCCCGGTCAGGACTGCCATCGGGTGCGCATCCCGACGGAAGCCCTGCAGGAAGGTGTGCATCTGCTCGTGCACCAGCGAGTGATGCGTGACCAGGTCGTCGAAGTCGCTCTTTTGCTGCGCGTTCGGCAGTTCGCCGTTCATGATCAGGTAGCAGATCGTCAGGAAATCACATTTCTGCGCGAGCTGATCGATCGGATAGCCACGGTACAGCAGCTGCCCCTTGTCGCCATCGATGAAAGTGATGGCCGACTCGCACGACGCCGTGGCCATGAAGCCCGGATCGTAGGTGAACATTCCGGTCTGGCCATAGAGTTTGCGGATGTCGATCACATCCGGGCCCACAGTGCCCTGATATACCGGGAACTCGACCGAGGGACTGCCGTCGGAGAACGAGAGCGTGGCTTTTTTGTCGGATAGCTTCATGTGATTTTCCTCAAACTCTAAATTACAGCGCTTTCATTTGCGCGACGAGCCGCCGGATGTCCGGGGTATCGTAATCCCCGGACAGATCAGACCGTCCCAGCAGGACATCGAGCAATTCGTTGTCGCCCATTTCAAAAAGCTGCGTCAGTGCCCGAACGTCACCCTCGCTCAGCTGCGCTTCGTGGGTATCCAGGAAACGCGTGATGATGAGATCGTTTTCGAGCAGACCGCGGCGCGCCCGCCAGCGCAGGCGCGCGCGATCCAGACCGGATAGTTCGCCAGACATGATGTGACCTAGACTGTGCGGCGAACGAGCATTTCCTTGATCTTGCCGATGGCGGCCGAGGGGTTCAGACCCTTCGGGCAGACTTCGGTACAGTTCATGATCGTATGGCAGCGGAACAGACGGTAGGGGTCTTCCAGATTATCCAGACGTTCGCCGGTCGCCCTGTCGCGCGAGTCCGCGATGAAGCGATAGGCCTGCAGCAAGCCTGCGGGCCCGACGAATTTGTCCGGATTCCACCAGAACGACGGACAGGCCGTCGAGCAGCAGCCGCACAGGATGCATTCGTACAGGCCGTTGAGTTCTTCGCGCTCTTCGGGAGACTGCAGGCGTTCCTTTTCCGGGGGCGGCTCGTCGTTGATCAGGTAAGGCTTGATCGAATGATACTGATCGAAGAAGAAAGTCATGTCCACGATCAGGTCGCGCACCACCGGCAGGCCGGGCAGCGGCTTGAGCACGATCGGTTCGCTGAGGGTCAGCAGGTTCGTGGTGCACGCCAGGCCGTTGTGCCCGTTGATGTTCATGGCGTCCGAGCCGCACACGCCTTCGCGGCAGGACCGGCGCAGCGCCAGGCTGTCGTCGACCTCGTTCTTGATGCGCAGAATGGCGTCCAGCAGCATTTTATCCGTCGGCTGAAGTTCGACTTCCAGCTTCTGCATGTAGGGCCGTTCGTCCTTGTCCGGATCGTAGCGGTAGATCTCGAATTTCACGATACGTTTAGTCATGACGATATCCAGTATTAGAAGGTACGCGGCTTGGGCGGAATGCTGTCCATGGTGAGCGGCTGCATGCGCACGGGTTTGTAGTCGAGACGGTTATCCTCGGCGAACCACAGAGTGTGCTTGAGCCAGTTCACGTCGTCGCGCTCGGGGTAGTCCTCCAGCGCGTGGGCGCCGCGCGATTCCAGGCGGTTGGCGGCGGATTTTGCCGTCGCGCGGGCCACCTCGATCATGTTGGCGACTTCCAGCGCCTCGAGGCGGGCGGTGTTGAAGACCTTGGACTTGTCCGAAAAATAAATGTTGTCGACTTCCGGCACGAGGCTGTTGATGACCTGCTCGCCTTCCTTCAGGGTATCGAGCTTGCGGAACACCCCGTAGTGGCTTTGCATTGCCAGACGCATCTTGTTGGCCACGTCCTGGGGCTTCTCGCCCGAAGCGCGGGTTTCCAGGCGGTTGACGCGATCCAGCGAGGCATCGATATCGGTGTCGGGAACAATCTGGTGACTGTGCTGGCGTTCCGGATGCTGGGACACGATGAAGTTGCCCGCCGAACGGCCGAAGACGATCAGGTCCAGCAACGAATTGGTGCCCAGGCGGTTGGCGCCGTGCACGGATGTGGCCGCGCACTCGCCGATGGCGTACAGACCGTTGACGACCTTGTCCTCGCCATTGACGCGGGTGACGACCTGGCCGTGATAGTTCGCCGGGATGCCGCCCATCTGGTAGTGGATGGTGGGCACGACCGGGATCGGATCCTTGATCGGGTCGACGTTGGCGAATTTGATGGCGATTTCGCGGATCGAGGGCAGGCGCTTCATGATGGTTTCCGCGCCCAGGTGATCGAGTTTCAGCAACACGTAGCTGCCATCGCCGCAACCACGGCCTTCCTTGATTTCCTGGTCCATGGAACGCGACACGAAGTCTCGCGGCGCCAGGTCCTTGAGCTGCGGCGCGTAACGTTCCATGAAACGTTCGCCGTCCTTGTTCAGCAGGAAGCCGCCTTCGCCTCGCACGCCTTCGGTGATGAGCACGCCCGCCCCGGCCACGCCGGTGGGGTGGAACTGCCAGAATTCCATGTCCTGCAGCGGGATGCCGGCGCGCGCTGCCATGCCCAGACCGTCGCCGGTGTTGATGAAGGCATTGGTCGTCGCCGCCCAGATCCGGCCTGCGCCGCCAGTGGCCAGCACGGTGTGCTTGGCTTCCAGGACGTAGATCTCGCCGGTCTCCATTTCCATGGCGGTCACGCCCAGAATGTCGCCGTCGCCGTTGCGCAGCAGATCGAGCGCCATCCATTCGACGAAGAAATTGGTGCGGGCGGCTACGTTGCGCTGATACAGGGTGTGCAGCATGGCGTGGCCGGTCCGGTCGGCGGCCGCACAGGCCCGCTGCACCGGCTTTTCACCGAAATGCGAGGTATGCCCGCCAAACGGGCGCTGGTAGATGGTGCCATCCGGATTGCGATCGAACGGCATGCCGAAGTGCTCGAGCTCGTAGACCGCATTGGGCGCTTCGCGCACCATGAATTCGATCGAATCCTGGTCGCCGAGCCAGTCGGAGCCCTTGACCGTATCGTACATGTGCCATTGCCAGTGGTCTTCGCTCATGTTGCCCAGCGACGCGCTGACGCCGCCCTGGGCCGCAACCGTGTGCGAGCGTGTGGGGAAGACCTTTGTGAGCACAGCCACCGTCAGGCCGGCCTGGGACAACTGCAGGGCACAGCGCAGGCCGGCCCCGCCGGCGCCGACGACCACCACATCGAACTGGCGGCGCGGGAGAGATTTGTTGACAGCAGCCACGTTAGAGACTCCAGAGAATTTGACCAAAGAAGACCACCGAGGCCACCAGCCAGAGAATGGTCAGGACCTGCAGAAACAACCGCAGGCCGTCGGAATGCACATAATCCATCCAGATGTCGCGCACGCCGATCCAGGCATGCCAGGCCAGCGACAGGAAAGCCAGGGTAGCCAGCAGCTGGCCGACCGGCAGGGTGCCGAGGGTGAAGGAGAAGAAGGCTCGCCAGGATTGGAAATCCAGGCTGGGGACGAAGACGGCGTACAGGACCAGGATCAGCGTGTAGACCGCCATGATGACGGCGGTGGCCCGCTGGACGGCGAAGTCCCGGGTGCCGTAATGCGCGCCCACGACCAGGCGCTTGCGGCCGATGCGTTCTTGTGTCATTACCATGCTCCAAACAATTTCAAGCCAAACACCACGGTCAACGCCAGGGCCACGCCGATCACCAGGGCGCCAGAACGCTGGGACGGTTCGCGCGCGTTGCCGATGTGCAGGTCCAGCGTCAGGTAACGGATGCCGGCACAGAAATGGTGGAAGTAGCCCCACATCAGCACCAGGAGGATAACCTTACAGGCCGGATTGGCGACCCATTCCTTCATGGTCGCAAAGGTCTCGGGCGAGCGGACGCTTTGCGCAAACAGCGGCACCAGGATCAGGGGCAGCGCCAGGAACAACAGCGCGCCGCTGACGCGGTGCAGGATGGATGCTTTGGCGGCGGGCGGCAGCTTGTAACTCATGAGGTCGGTCAACCCCAGGTTACGAAACTGCGGGCGCGGCTTTGTGGCTGAGTCAGACATGATGGCCTCGTAGTTGGATGATGGAAGGATTTCGGGACTTACTCGGCATTTTCGCCGATCTGCAAGTCAATTCAAACTGTTGCGATAATGGTAGCGTTCGGTGACGTAATGGCCGCGCCGCAATTCCATGGGCCGATCGCCGTAGGTATAGGCGATGCGTTCGACCTGCAGCAGCGGGCTGCCTGAGGCGACCCGCAGCAGGTTGGCCTGCGCATCCGAGGCCGCCACGGCGCGGATTTTTTCTTCGGCGCGTACCATGCTGACCCCGAATTCAGTTTCGAACAAGGCATAGACCGGACCCCGGTAGCGCAGCAGCGATTCCAGTGTGAGGCCTTTGAAGATGCTGCCCGGCAGCCAGATGTCGTCCAGGATGGTGGGCACGTCGGCAAACGACAGTACGCGGCGCATGTTGACCACTGCATCCCCCGCCCGCAAATCCAGGGCGGCGGCGATTTCGGCCGATGCCTTGGCGCGCCGGCAATCCAGGATCTGACTGCTGGACACCGCGGGCTGACCATCGTCGGGTGTCAGGCGCAGGAAGCGGTAGCGGACCTTGGCCTCGTTGTGGGTGGCGACGAAGGTGCCTTTTCCCTGGCGGCGGATCAACAGATTGTCGGCGGCCAGTTCGTCGATCGCTTTGCGCACCGTGCCCTGGCTGACCTGAAAACGGGCGGCGAGTTCCAGTTCGCTGGGGATGGCCTCGCCGGGTTTCCATTCGCCGCGGTCCAGCCCCTGCAGGATCAGCCCTTTGATCTGCTGATACAGCGGGCTGAACGCGGCACTATGAGAAGTGCGGCCCAGCGGCTGTTGGCGGTCGATCGGGGAAGAGTCGGACATGTCGGACGGAAACGCTGCGGGGTAGCCCATGCTACAAAATGGAACTTATGCATTTTCGCATTTCCGGAATCAGATGTCTAATACTCTTCTGTCTTATATAAGATATAAGACCCTTGACGCTGACCGATGAAATACACTACTCTTTTCGGCGTTTTCGCAACCCCGGATACCCCTCTCATCCTATCGGAGAATAACCATGTCCAAACCCGCCATGCGCGTCGCGGTCACCGGTGCGGCCGGCCAGATCGGCTATGCCCTGCTGTTTCGCATCGCTTCGGGAGAAATGCTCGGCAAGGACCAGCCGGTCATCCTGCAACTGCTTGAAATTCCCGACGAGAAGGCTCAGAAGGCCCTGCAGGGCGTGATGATGGAACTGGACGACTGCGCCTTCCCGCTGCTGGCCGGCATGAGCGCCCACAGCGATCCGCGTACCGCCTTCAAGGATGCCGACGTCGCGCTGCTGGTCGGCGCCCGCCCGCGCGGCCCCGGCATGGAACGCAAGGACCTGCTGCACGTCAACGCCCAGATCTTCACCGCCCAGGGCAAAGCCCTGAACGAAGTCGCCAGCCGCAACGTCAAGGTGCTGGTGGTGGGCAACCCGGCCAACACCAACGCCTACATCGCCATGAAGTCGGCGCCGGACCTGCCGGCGAAAAACTTCACCGCCATGCTGCGCCTGGACCACAATCGCGCCCTGTCGCAGATCGCCGCCAAAACCGGCAAGGCCGTGGCCGACATCGAAAAGCTGATCGTATGGGGCAACCACTCGCCCACCATGTACCCGGACACGCGCTTCGCCACCATCGGCGGCCAGTCCGTGCAGGCGCTGATCAATGACCAGACCTGGATCGCCGACACCTTCATCCCGACTGTGGGCAAGCGTGGCGCCGCCATCATTGCCGCACGCGGTCTGTCATCGGCCGCCTCGGCTGCCAATGCCGCCATCGATCACATCCATGACTGGGTGCTCGGCTCGAACGGCGCATGGGTCACCATGGGCATCCCGTCCGACGGCTCCTACGGCATTCCCGAAGGCATCATCTACGGGGTTCCGGTCACGACCGCCAACGGCGAATACACCCGTGTCACCGGCCTGGAAATCGATGCGTTCTCGCGCAAGCACATGGACCACACCCTGAACGAGTTGCTGGAAGAACGCGACGGCATCGCCGAGCTTCTAAAATAAACTGGTTCTGGTGTCTCCCACGTCGAATTCGGCGAGCGGGACACCGGGCGGCGGTCCCCGCCGGGCCCACGAGGTCCAGGCGGGCCGCCGCTGATTGTCCAGCCGATGACAGACATTCCGGCACTGCGCACGCACCATGGATGTCTTCATCGGCAGGAATTCCGCCCCGACCCGGGGCGACCTCTGCCGCGCACTGGGCCTGCCCGGCCCCGGCGGCACACCGGAGCGCCGTTCATGACCCGTCCCGCATCTCCCGGCGCCTTGCTGCGCCAGGCCCTCATCGAAGAATCCCCGCTGCAGATCGTCGGCACCATCAATGCCAATCACGCTTTGCTCGCCAAACGCGCCGGCTACCATGCCATCTACCTGTCCGGCGGCGGCGTCGCGGCCGGATCGCTGGGCCTGCCCGATCTGGGCATCAACACCCTAGATGACGTCCTGACCGACATCCGCCGCATCACCGACGTCTGCGACCTGCCCCTGCTGGTGGACATCGACACCGGGTTCGGACCATCCGCCTTCAATATCGCCCGCACCGTGAAATCGCTGATCAAGTTCGGCGCGGCCGGTTGCCACATCGAAGACCAGGTAGGCGCCAAGCGCTGCGGCCACCGACCCGGCAAGGAAATCGTCAGCACGGAAGAAATGGCCGATCGCGTCAAGGCTGCGGCCGACGCGCGCACCGACAGCGATTTCTACCTGATCGCCCGCACCGACGCCATCGCGGTCAGCGGTGTGGACGCGGCGCTGGAGCGCGCGCACGCCTGCGTGGAAGCCGGCGCCGACGCGATCTTCGCGGAGGCATCCTACGATCTGGAAACCTATGCAAAATTTTCTAGCTCCTTGAATGTACCCGTGCTGGCCAACATCACGGAATTCGGCCAGACGCCACTCTTCTCGGTGCAGGAACTGGCCGGCGCCGGCGTCGGCATGGTGCTCTACCCGCTGTCGGCGTTCCGCGCCATGAACAAGGCGGCCGAGGCTGTCTACACGGCGATCCGCCGCGACGGGCATCAGCGCAACGTCATCGACACGATGCAGACGCGCGAGGAACTGTACGACCGGATCGGCTACCACCGTTTCGAAGAACAGCTCGACGCCCTGTTTCAACAAGGCAAAGGCAAGGCGTCCTGATCCAGGGCCGCACCCCATCCCGCATCCACCCCGTCAATCCAGGAGACCTCTCATGGCGACACGAACCAAGAATTCCGCAAAGACCCCCGCTTCGGGCAAGACCACGAAGACCCCTGCAGCCGCACCGAAGGCCGCTGTGACCGCGACCAGCGCCACAGCCGCGCAGGCCGCCACGCCCACGCCCGGCTTCAAACCAAAGAAATCCGTCGCCCTGTCCGGCATCGTCGCGGGCAACACCGCGCTGTGCACGGTGGGTCGCAGCGGCAATGATCTGCACTATCGCGGCTACGACATCCTGGATATTGCCGACACCTGCGAATTCGAGGAAGTCGCCCATCTGCTGATCCACGGCAAGCTCCCGACCCCCGCCGAACTGAAGGCCTACAAGGAAAAACTGCGCCGCCTGCGCGGGCTGCCGGCCCAGGTTCAGGTCGCCCTGGAAGCCCTGCCCGCCGCCAGCCACCCCATGGACGTGATGCGAACGGCCGCCTCGGTGCTGGGCTGCGTGCTGCCTGAAAAGGACGACCACAACCTGCCGGACGCGCGCGACATCGCCGACCGCCTGATGGCCAGTCTGGGGTCGGCACTGCTGTACTGGTACCACTACAGCCACAATGGCCGCATCATCAACGTCGAGACGGATGACGACAGCATCGGCGGCCATTTCCTGCACCTGCTGCATGGCGAAGCCCCGTCCGACGAATGGGTGCGCGCCATGC
Source organism: Castellaniella sp. MT123 (assembly GCF_039614765.1). Taxonomy (NCBI): domain Bacteria; kingdom Pseudomonadati; phylum Pseudomonadota; class Betaproteobacteria; order Burkholderiales; family Alcaligenaceae; genus Castellaniella; species Castellaniella sp. MT123. The sequence goes on along the minus strand of NZ_CP154879.1, from coordinate 358,598 downwards.
ACACGTCGCTCATCCTGTACGCGGAACACGAATTCAACGCCTCGACCTTCACGGGACGTGTGATTGCAGGCACGGGATCCGACATGTACTCGGCGATCACCGGGGCGATCGGCGCCCTGCGCGGCCCGAAGCATGGCGGCGCCAACGAGGTCGCCTTCGAAATCCAGAAGCGCTACGACACCCCGGACGAGGCCGAGGCCGACATCCGCCGCCGTGTCGAGGCCAAGGAAGTGGTCATCGGGTTCGGCCACCCGGTCTACACCGTGTCCGATCCGCGCAACCAGGTCATCAAGGCCGTGGCCCAGCGCCTGTCGAAATCCGCCGGCTCGATGAAAATGTTCGACATCGCCGAGCGCCTGGAATCGGTCATGTGGGACGCGAAAAAGATGTTCCCGAATCTGGACTGGTTCTCGGCCGTGTCCTACCACATGATGGGCGTACCCACCGCGATGTTCACCCCCCTGTTCGTGATCGCACGCACGGCCGGCTGGTCCGCGCACATCATCGAGCAGCGCATCGACAACAAGATCATCCGCCCGACCGCCAACTACGTTGGCCCGGAGGACCAGAAATTCGTCCCCCTGGCAAAGCGCAAGTAAGCCGCAACCCATCAGGAAAATTCATGTCCGCGACTATCTCCAACGTCCGCCCCCAACCCGATCAGGTGCTGGTGGACATCGTCGACTACGTGCTCGACTACAAGATCGACAGCGCTCTGGCGCTCGAGACCGCCCGCAATTGCCTGATCGACACCCTGGGCTGCGGGCTGGAAGCCCTGGAATACCCGGCCTGCCGCAAGCTGATGGGTCCCATCGTACCCGGCACGGTCGTACCCAATGGCGCCAAGGTCCCAGGCACCCAGTTCCAGCTGGATCCAGTGCAGGCGGCCTTCAACATCGGTTGCATGATCCGCTGGCTGGATTTCAACGACACCTGGCTGGCCGCCGAATGGGGCCACCCGTCGGACAATCTGGGCGGCATCCTGGCGGTCGCCGACTGGCTGTCGCGCAATGCCGTGGCTGCCGGCAAGGCCCCCCTGACCATGCGCGCCGTGCTCGAAGGCATGATCAAGGCGCACGAAATCCAGGGCTGCATCGCGCTGGAAAATTCCTTCAACAAGGTCGGCCTGGATCACGTGGTGCTGGTGAAGGTCGCCTCCACCGCCGTCGTCTCGCAGATGCTGGGCCTGACGCGCGACGAAACCATCAACGCGGTATCCCTGGCCTGGGTCGACGGGCAAAGCCTGCGCACTTACCGCCACGCCCCGAACACCGGCAGCCGCAAGTCCTGGGCGGCGGGCGACGCCACCAGCCGCGCAGTGCGCCTGGCGCTGATGGCGCGTACGGGCGAGATGGGCTACCCCTCGGTGCTGACGGCACCGGTGTGGGGCTTCTACGACGTGCTGTTCAAGGGCCAGCCCTTCAAGTTCCAACGGCCCTACGGCAGCTACGTGATGGAAAACGTGCTGTTCAAGATCTCTTTCCCGGCTGAATTCCATTCCCAGACGGCCGTAGAATGCGCCATGCAGATCCACGACCGGCTGAAGTCGCTGGGCAAGACCGACGCCGACATCCGCAAGATCACCATCCGCACGCACGAGGCCTGCATCCGCATCATCGACAAGAAGGGGCCACTGAACAACCCGGCGGACCGCGACCACTGCATCCAGTACATGGTGGCGGTGCCCATCCTCTTTGGGCGTCTCACCGCCGGCGACTACGAAGATGCCGTGGCGGCCGATCCACGCATCGACGCGCTGCGCGAAAAGACGGTCTGCGTGGAAGACCCAGCGTTCACGAAGGACTATCACGATCCGGAAAAACGCTCCATCGCCAATGCGCTGACCGTGGAATTCACCGACGGCACGAAGCTCGACGAGATCATCTGCGAATACCCGATCGGCCACAAGCGCCGCCGCAAGGACGGGATCCCGCTGCTGGAAGCGAAGTTCCGCACGAATCTGGCGCGGCAATTCCCGGCCCGCCAGCAGCAGCGCATCCTGGCCGCGTCGCTGGATCAGGCGAAGCTGGAATCCATGCCGGTGCACGAATACGTGGATTTGTATGTCATCTGAACTCCCATCCGCTGATGCTATTGCGGGGGTTGCGCCCCGCGCAGTCCGCCACAACGAAGCCGCCCACCGGTTCGAGTTCACCGAGGACGGCCAGTTGTGCGTACTGGATTACGTGCTGGAAGGATCCGTGGCCTCGTTCGTCCATACTGGGGTTCCGGCCTCTGTGGGCGGGCGCGGGATCGCGGCCGATCTGGTGCGCGTCGGGCTGGAGACGGCTCGGGCGCGCGGCTGGACGGTCCGGCCAGTATGTTCGTATGTCGCAGCCTACGTACAGCGACATCCGGAATATCAGGATCTGACTGCGTGATCCGATTCCTGCGTGAGACGGTCCGTTTCACGCAGGAGCCCGGAACGCGCAAGGCTCCGGGCACACCCATGAAACACTAACAAATGAGGAAAATGCGGATTCATTGATCCGGATTAAATCCTTCGCGGAAACATCTCGGCACAATGGGGTCTCCTTAAATCCACACTGTAAACAGGGAGATTTTCCGATGGTATGTCATCCAAATCCGCGTATTGCCGCTGCCGTTCTGGCAGCCAGCCTGCTGGCCGCCAGCCCTGTCATGGCGCATGAGGCCGGCGACTGGCTGCTCAAGGCGGGGGTCAGCCACGTCGAACCAAAATCGAACAACGGGACGGTCGCCGGCGGCGCCGTCAAGCTGGATATCGACGGCAGCACGCGTCCCAGCTTCACCCTGACCTACATGGCCACGCGCAACATCGGGATCGAACTGCTGGGGGCGGCACCGTTCAAGCACACCATCAACGCCGACGGGATGGGGGAAATCGGATCGACCAAGCAACTGCCGCCCACGCTCAGCCTGCAATGGCACTTCCTGCCTGAATCCACGTTCCAGCCCTACGTGGGCGTGGGGTTGAACTACACCACATTTTTCAGCACGGAGAGCAAGCTGGGCAACCTGAGCCTGGACGATTCCTGGGGTCTTGCCGGACAGGTCGGGGTCGACGTGATGCTGGACAAACGCTGGTTCCTGAACGCCGACCTGCGCTACATCGGCATCTCGTCCAAAGTGCGTCTGAACGGCACCGATATCGGGACGGCGCATATCGACCCCTGGGTGGTGACCGCCGGCGTCGGCTACCGGTTCTGATCCAATCCAGGCCTGCGCGCAGGTTCCCTCGGGCGGGTGTCTTATATCTTATATAAGACCCTTGCCTGATCCACATTTCAACCCGTAAAATACCGGCGTTATCCAACCCTCTTTCCTGGGGCATCACGCCATGCTGGACTCCTACCGCACCGAAGCCACCGCTCGCGAAGCCATCGGTATTCCGCCGCTTCCCCTGACGGCGCAACAAACAGCCGATCTGATCGAATTGCTGAAAAACCCGCCCGCCGGGGAAGAGCAGTTCTTGCTGGATCTGTTCACGCACCGCGTTCCCGCCGGCGTGGACGACGCCGCCAAAGTCAAGGCTTCCTATCTGGCCTCTGTGGCGCTGGGCAAGGAAAAATGTCCGCTGATCGACGCGAAGCGGGCCACAGAACTGCTGGGCACGATGCTGGGCGGCTACAACATCGGCGCGCTGATCGAGCTGCTGGACCATGCCGATCTGGCCCCGGTTGCCGCCGATGCCCTGAAAAAGACCCTGCTGGTGTTCGATGCCTTCCACGACATCGAGGAAAAAGCCAAGGCGGGCAATGTCCAGGCCAAGTCAATTCTGCAAAGCTGGGCGGACGCTGAATGGTTCACCAGCCGTCCCGAAGTCCCGCAAAGCCTGACGCTGACGGTCTTCAAGGTCACCGGCGAAACCAATACGGACGACCTGTCTCCGGCGCCGGACGCCTGGAGCCGCCCGGACATCCCGCTGCATGCCCTGGCGATGCTGAAGAACCCGCGCGACGGCATCACGCCGGACGCGGCCGGCCAGGTCGGCCCGATCAAGCTGATCGACGAACTGAAGGCCAAGGGTCACCTCGTCGCCTACGTGGGTGACGTGGTGGGCACAGGCTCCTCGCGCAAATCAGCCACCAACTCGGTGATCTGGTACACCGGCGAAGACATCCCCTTCGTGCCCAACAAGCGCTTCGGCGGTGTCTGTCTGGGAAGCAAGATCGCGCCGATCTTCTATAACACGATGGAAGATTCGGGCGCCCTGCCGATCGAGCTGGACGTCTCCGGCATGAACATGGGCGACGTGATCGAGCTGCGCCCCTACGAAGGCAAGGCCCTGAAAAATGGCCAGGTAATCTCTGAATTCCAGTTGAAATCCGACGTGCTGCTGGACGAAGTGCGCGCCGGCGGCCGTATCCCGCTGATCATCGGCCGCGGCCTGACGACCAAGGCCCGCGCCGCGCTGGGCCTGCCGCCCACGACGCAGTTCCGCCTGCCCGAGGCCCCCGCCGATACCGGCAAGGGCTATTCCCTGGCGCAGAAACTGGTCGGCCGCGCCTGCGGCCTGCCTGAAGGCCAGGGTGTGCGCCCGGGCACCTACTGCGAACCGCGCATGACTTCGGTCGGCAGCCAGGACACCACCGGCCCCATGACCCGCGACGAGCTCAAGGACCTGGCGTGCGTGGGTTTCTCGGCCGATCTGGTGATGCAGTCCTTCTGCCACACGGCAGCCTACCCGAAACCCGTGGACGTGAAAACCCACCATGAACTGCCCGCCTTCATCAGCACGCGCGGTGGCGTGGCGCTGCGTCCGGGCGACGGGATCATCCACTCCTGGCTGAACCGCATGCTGTTGCCCGACACGGTCGGCACCGGCGGCGACTCGCACACGCGTTTTCCGATCGGCATCAGCTTCCCGGCGGGCTCCGGTCTGGTGGCCTTTGCCGCCGCCACCGGCGTCATGCCGCTGGACATGCCGGAATCGGTGCTGGTGCGCTTCAAGGGCAAGATGCAGCCCGGCGTCACGCTGCGCGATCTGGTCAATGCCATCCCGCTGTACGCCATCAAACAGGGCCTGCTGACGGTCGAAAAGAAAGGCAAGAAGAACATCTTCTCCGGCCGCATCCTGGAAATCGAGGGGCTGCCCGACCTGAAGATCGAACAGGCCTTCGAACTGTCCGACGCCTCGGCCGAACGTTCCGCCGCCGCCTGCACGGTGCGGCTGAACCAGGAACCGATCATCGAATACCTGAACAGCAACATCACGCTGCTGAAATGGATGATCGCCAACGGCTACCAGGATGCCCGCACCCTGGCGCGCCGCATCCGGAACATGGAAGCCTGGCTGGCCAACCCGCAACTGGTCGAACCCGATGCCGACGCCGAATACGCGGCGGTCATCGACATCGACCTGGCGGAGATCCACGAACCCATCGTGGCCTGCCCGAACGACCCGGATGACGTGAAGACACTGTCCGACGTCGCCGGCACCGCCATCGACGAGGTCTTCATTGGCAGCTGCATGACCAATATCGGTCACTTCCGCGCCGCCGCGACGCTGCTGGAAGGCAAGCGCGATCTGCCGTCCAAGCTGTGGGTCGCGCCGCCGACCAAGATGGACGCCAGCGAGCTGACCAAGGAAGGCCACTACAGCACCTTCGGTACCGCCGGCGCCCGCATGGAAATGCCGGGCTGCTCGTTGTGCATGGGCAATCAGGCTCAGGTGCGTGAAGGTGCCACGGTGTTCTCGACCAGCACGCGCAACTTCCCGAACCGGCTGGGCAAGAACTCCAATGTGTTCCTGGGTTCCGCCGAGATGGCCGCCATCTGCTCGCGTCTGGGCCGCATCCCGACCCGCGAGGAATACCTCGAAGCGATGGGGCTGCTGGCCAAAAACGGCGAGCAGATCTACCGCTACATGAACTTCGATCAGATCGAGGACTTCACGGCGGTCGCCAGCACGGTCGAGGCCTGATCACCGCGAACGCCCCCCATCCGGGGGGCGGCCGCGGCACCGCAAGCTCCGGCAGAACCGACCCCCGAATGTTGGACGTCAATCCAGCCTTCGGGGGTTTTATATGATGACCACGGCGAGTCCGGCTGGCACAGGTAGACGAGGTACACTAATAGATCTCTGGTATTTGCCTCTTTTCCCGGTTCCTCATGCCCGCCCGTTCACGATCCTCCTCCACCTCCCGGACGTCGCTCTCCCTGATTTCCCTGGCCGAAGCTCTTTCCAGCTCGGGCAGCCGGGTGGAAGACGGCTGGTGGGAAAACCTGCTGGGCGAAGCGCTGGACAAGGCATTGGCCGCACGCCAGGGGCAGGCGGTGGAAACCGCCCTGGACCGGCTGCTGGAACAGCGGTCCCCCGCCTACGAGATCCTGGTGGAACAGGCCGAGGCACACTCCGAATCCCTGTCGATCACGCACGAGGACCAGGTTTTCGATGCGCTGCTGATCTCGGCACCCCTGCTGGCCTGGACGCGCTACCAGCTACCTGCGGGTCGATTGACGCCGCAACACGTGGAACAACTCACGAATCTGCTGGGCGCCTCGGTCCTGGCGCCGGGGGCGCGGCTCGTCCTGCTGCCCGAACTCATCCGCTTCGACCAGTTGCCGCAATCTTTTCGCGAAACTCGCGGCTGGACGCAGTCCCTGGCCCAACAGGTGCTGGGGTTGCGCCGCGAGCCGCCCGCCAGGCATGACGCCGAAACGCCGGAAGACCTGCTGGCGGACGCCTATTTCCTGCTGGGTGCCGTCCTCGTCCCCCACGGACAGGCGCTCTTCCAATGGCAATCGTCCGGGCAGGATCAACCGCCTACCCGCGCCTCGGTCACCGCGCAATGGGCTCAGGGATGCGCGCGCATCGTCGAACCCCTGTTCACCGGATGCCAGCTGGAATATCTACCGCCCGAGGCGTTCTACACCAGCACGCGGCAGGCTGACCAGGGAATCCGGCCACTCACGCTGAAATCCGCCATCACATGGTTGCAGACAGCCGCCCACATTCCCGGCACCGATCTGCGGGCCGCCATCGTGGCCTGCGGCGAGCAGGCCATCGAGGAATACCGCATCGGCTTCTGCACGCGCCAGAACAATGACGTCATCTACGGCTGTGTCTGGCCGTCGCTCAGCCGCGAAGAATCCAGCCTGGACCAGGGTACCGAAGGCCAGGTCGACACCTGGGACACACTGGCGGCCCTGTTGCGCGAATCCGGCATCCAGGACATACGGCGCCTGCCCGGCCTGCAGGCCATGGAATTCTGCGAAGACTGCGGCACGCCCTACTTTCCGAACATGCTGGGCGAGATGCAGCACCCGGAACTCCCCGAGGAAATCGACCCCGAGCCCGTGCAGTTCCACTGACCATCCGCATCGGATAGGGCCCGTCCGCACGCCGACCATGGATCTTCCGGCATTCGACCTGTTCTGCCGCGTCATCGACAATTTCGGCGACGCGGGCGTCTGCTGGCGCCTGGCGCATCGGCTGGCGGGGATGGGACACACCGTCCGCCTCTGGATCGACGATCTGGAGACACTCGGCAGGCTGGTTCCAGCGGTCCGGCCGGCCATGGAACAGCAGCAGGTGGAAGGCGTGCGGATCGGCTCATGGGCGCACGCCGGGCACGCGCCCCCCCCCGAGGACGGCGTCGTCATCGAAGCCTTCGCCTGCGCGCTGCCCGCCCGGTATGAAAATGCCATGGCGGCACGGCGCTGCCTGTGGATCAACCTGGAATACCTGAGCGCCGAGTCCTGGGTGGAAGGCTGCCACGGCCTGCCCTCGCCGCAGCCCAACGGGGTGCCGAAGTATTTTTTCTTTCCCGGCTTCACCCAGGAAACCGGCGGACTGCTACGCGAACCGGATCTGACGGCTCGCCGCGACCAGGCCCGGAAGCAAGACCGCCGGCAGCGCCTGCAGGCACTCACGGGGCTGCACGCGGATACCCTGCCCGCCAATGCCCGCCATATCCTGCTGTTCTGCTATCCGGACGCGCCGCTCGCCGGCCTGCGGGCGGGTCTGGTCCATCAGGAAATCCCCACCTGCCTGTTGGTGCCCGGAGGCCGGCCGGCCGGCCTGACGGATGAGGGGTCCCTACGCGTTCTGCCGATCCCCTTCGTCCCGCAGACCCGGTTCGATGAACTGCTGTGGTGCTGCGACCTGAATTTCGTGCGCGGCGAGGATTCGCTGGTGCGAGCCCTCTGGGCGGGCAGCCCACTGGTCTGGCAGATCTATCGCCAGGCCGAATCGGCCCATCTCGACAAGCTCGACGCCTGGCTGACCCTCGCACGTTGGCCCGACCCCGCGCAGGCGCTGACCCAAGCCTGGAACCGCCAGGACGATACCGGGGTCTGCGCGTCGCTGTTGCAGGTCCTGCAGCCGGACCCCTGGCATGCCTGGCAGGCGCGTTGCCGGGACTGGTCGGGCGAACTGGCCGCACGCGCCGATCTGGCCCAAAATCTGGTGGATTTCTGCCAGAAATGCCGCCAGAAGAGTTAGAATGCGAAGTTAATCTTTTTTCTGCTTTGCCTCGGAATGCGTTTTCATGCTCGGGGCACATCAATCCCCGGAGTTTCTCCCTTATGAAGATCGCCCAAGAACTGCGCGTTGGTAACGTCGTGATGGTCGGCAATGACCCGCTCGTCGTCCAGAAGGCCGAATACAACAAGTCCGGTCGTAATGCCGCCGTCGTCAAGCTGAAGTTCAAGAACCTGCTGACCGGCAGCGCCAGCGAATTCGTCTACAAGGCCGACGAAAAATTCGAGCAGGTCATGCTCGAAAACAAGGACTGCACGTATTCCTACTTCGCCGACCCGATGTACGTCTTCATGGACGAAGAATACAACCAGCACGAAGTCGAAGCCGACAGCATGGGCGATGCGCTGAACTACCTGGAAGAAGGCATGACGGTAGAAGTCGTTTTCTACGAAGGCCGCGCGATCTCCGTCGAACTGCCGACCATCATCGTACGCGAAATCATCTACACGGAACCCGCCGTGAAGGGCGACACCTCCGGCAAGGTTCTGAAGCCGGCGAAGATCAACACCGGCTACGAACTGTCCGTGCCGCTGTTCTGCAATATCGGCGACAAAATCGAAATCGACACGCGCACCAACGAATACCGTAGCCGCGTGATGTGATCCTGACGGAACGTCAAAAAGAAACCGGGCGCATGCCCGGTTTCTTTTTGACCGCCCGCCATGGGCCTGCGTCATGCGCCACTGCGCCAGGCCGTCACACGCGGATAGGGTAGCCGCTATTGCAGCCGGTCATCGTCCAGGATCTCAGGGATCGGCATGATGGAAATGCCTTCCTCGTCCAGTTCCCGACATTCCTGGGCCGAAGCTGTCCCGCGGATGGGTCGTTCCTCGATCTCGCCGCTGTGCATGCGCCGGGCTTCGTCGACGAATTGCGTCCCGACGTCGTCGGACTGGCGCACGATGCGGCGGATCTGGCGCAGGACCTCGGCCTGCAGGCGCGCCAGTTGATCGCTGGACGGCGCCGCAACAGCGGCCCGCCCCTCGGCCACCTGCCCCGATGGCGCCCGATCGGACTGCAACTGGGGCTCGGCGCGCGGCGATTCCCGCCGCAGATGGCTGACGTTCAGGTGCGGCGCAGACACGCGGCGGGTGATCTGGTCGCTCTGGCAGATCGGACAACGGACCAGCCCCCGCGACCGTTGGTCGTCGTAGCTTTCCTGGGATGCGAACCAACCCTCGAAGACGTGGTCATGCTCGCAAGCGAGATCGAATACTTTCAGTGCCATGATCAGCAAATGGGGGTTGAGTGTCCAGTTTCAAGCGCCTTCCAGCATTTCCAGCGCCATTCCCAGGGTGCCACGGCCCCCGGACGCTGCCACAGGCCCAGGCGTGCCTGACGCGCCTGCTTTTCCAGGCGCCGCAGATCCGGGTCACGCAGGTATTTTCCACCCCCCTGCTCATTGGCCCAGGCCATCCCGCCCGCAACCATGACGCGATTGGCCACCTGGCCATCCGGCAGGGGCACGTCGCAGATATTGCGCCCGTACTGGTCATGTTCGTAACAGCGCAGCTGCAATGTCCGGCCGGCCACCAGATCCGCCAGAGCCTGCCGGGAGGCCTGTCCATAGGGCTGCCCAGGACGTTGACTGCCGTGGCTGGTTTCCGGGGCGTCGATGCTGGCAAGCCGCACCCGCTCCTGCTTGCCACCGACCAGCACGGTCAGGGTATCGCCATCCGCCACGTTGACGATCCGGCCAGCCAGCGTGTACACCCCGGCAGCCGATGAGCCGGTGGGAACGGAAGACGATCCAATGGAGAACTTCCCGGTTGACAACCAGGTGGCACAGACCAGCAGCGCCAATGCAATCAGGCGGCGGATGACGCGGGAACCAAAAGGGAGACGGCGCAAGGCGGGCAGCGGAAAATGGGCCGCCAACGCGGCCAGGACCGGGTATTGTAATTCACGCGTCAGGCCAGGCCCGTCGCAACAGCGCGTCGGATGCCAGGCCGGATGGCTGGGCGCCATAGACACGGCCTCCGCCCCCCGTCAGACGGCTGTCCACGAACGCCCGCGACAACCAGTCCGGCGCATGGCGCAGCAGCAGATCCGACTGGACCAGCAGCACCAGGTCCTGGGAGATCCGTCGAGCGAGGGTCTGCTGCTGGTCAGGATCGGCCCGCAATCCCTGCAGCAGACGGTCAGCCGTCGCCCGCATGGCGGGTTCCCCCGGGTGCGCCCGCGCCAGCGCATCGATTGCCTGGGCCACGGGCTGCGCATCCTGCCGGACCGCGCGCAGCACATCCAGGCACATGACGTTGCCCGAACCTTCCCAGATCGAATTGACGGGTGCCTCACGGTAGAGCCGGGCCATCGGGCCATCCTCGATGTAGCCGTTGCCGCCCCAGATCTCCATGCATTCAGCGGTGGCCTCGATTGTCCGCTTGCAGATCCAGAATTTCGCGGCCGGGGTCAGGATCCGGCGCAGGGACTGTTCCGCCGGATTTTCCGGATGGTCGAACGCGTGGGCGAGACGCAGCGCCAGCGTGGTTGCGGCCTCGCTTTCCAGGGCCAGGTCGGCCAGCACCTGCCGCATGAGGGGTTGATCGATCAGGAGGCGGCCGAAGGCGCGGCGATGACGTGCATGATGAATACCCTGAACAACGGCCTGGCGCAGCAGCGCAGCGCTGCCCAGCACGCAGTCCATGCGCGTGTAGGACGCCATCTCGACCAAGGTGGCGATCCCCCGCCCGGGCTCGCCCACGCGTCGCCCAAGGGCCGCGTCGAACTCGACCTCGGCACTGGCATTGGAGCGGTTGCCAAGTTTGTCCTTCAGCCTCAGGATGCGCACCGGATTGCGCCGGCCATCATCCAGCCAGCGCGGCACATAGAAGCAGGAATGCCCATCGCCATCACGGGCCAGCATCAGATGGGCATCGGACATGGGCGAAGAAAAGAACCATTTGTGCCCGGTCAGGTGAAACCAGCCGTCTCCGGCCGGTTCCGCCCGGCTGACATTGCTGCGCAGGTCGGACCCACCCTGTTTCTCGGTCATGCCCATGCCCACCATCATCGATTGCTTGGCCGACACCGGAATATCGCGCCCGTCGTACTGACCGCTGGCGAGCCGGGGTTGCAGGGCGGTGAACCACGGTTCGCGCATCAACAACGGAATCGCGGCGCTGGTCATGGTGATCGGACACAAGGATCCGGCTTCGACCTGACCATGCATCAGGTAATGCGCCGCGCGGGCCACGTGCGCACCCGGAGTCGGCGCGATCCAGGCGCGGCCGTGCATACCCTGAGCGAAAGCCAAAGTCAGGAACTCGGCCCAACCCGGGTGGAAATCGACCACGTCGAGCCGGTGTCCGGTCCGGTCGAAGGCCCGCAACGTCGGCGCGGTGCGGTTGATGTCCGCCGCCAGCCTGGACAGATCGGCGCGCCCCAGGCGCAGTCCCCAGGAATCCAGATCGGCCTCGTGATCCTGGCCGCCTTCGCGGCGCACCCCTTGCACCAGCGCGGCGTCCGTCAGAAACAGGTTACAGTCCGGCAAGTCCGGCACCAGGTTTTCGGCCCGGAACGCATCCGGTGCGGCATCCGCGACGTTCATCAGGTGTTCCTCCGGGATTGCACGACCTCAGTCTACCCGCGATTCCCGGCAGCGGACAGCGCCCCGATACAATCGACCCCGACACCTTCACGGAGACTCCCGACATGACACCCCGTTTCCTGATCCTGTGCGGCGCCGTGATCCTGGCGCTGGGCGTGGCGGCCGGCGCTTTCGGCGCACACGGCCTGCGGCGCCTGGTGACACCGGAACTGCTGGATACCTGGCGTACCGCTGCCCACTACCAGATGATCCATGGGCTGGGTCTGCTGGCGCTTGCCGCCCTCTGGGCCCGACTGGCACCGACGCCGGCAGTCTGGGCCGGCGGCCTGATGCTGGCCGGGCTGCTGCTGTTTTGCGGCAGCCTGTACGCGCTGGTCCTGACCAGCATCCGCATCCTGGGGGCCATCACCCCGGTCGGCGGGCTGCTCCTGATCCTGTCCTGGCTGGCGCTGGCGCTAGCGGCCTGGCGCGGCCCCAACGCCTGATCGGTCGTCCCGCGCGGCCCCAAAGACAGGCCGCTTGCCTGTCCGCGCGGGACACGGCCTTTAGGGACACGGCCTTTATAATGAATGCCTGTCAAGCCAGACCCGGATGCTCATGTCCAGCCCAACCCCCGATCCCGTGCTGCGCGCATGGCTGCGCACGTTACCCAAGGCCGAACTGCACCTGCACATCGAAGGCACGCTCGAACCCGAACTGATGTTCGAGCTCGCCCGCCGCAATGGTGTCACCCTGCCCTACGCGGATGTCGAAGCGGTGCGCGCCGCCTATCGCTTCACCGACCTGCAGTCCTTTCTGGACCTGTACTATGCAGGCGCCAGCGTGCTCGTCACGGAACAGGATTTTTACGAGCTGGCCATGGCCTATCTGCGGCGCGCCCAGGCCGACGGCCTGGTTCACGTCGAGATCATGTTCGACCCGCAGACCCATACCCATCGGGGCATTGCCATCGACACAGTTTTTGCGGGGCTGGCACGGGCTCTGCGCGAAGGGCGCGATACCCTGGGCATCAGCAGCTATCTGCTGCTCAGCTTCCTGCGCCATCTCAGCGAGGAAGACGCCATCACCACCCTGGAGGCCGCGCTGCCGCTGCGGGAAACCTACGCCGATCTCTGGATCGGCATCGGCCTGGACTCGTCCGAACAGGGCAACCCGCCGGAAAAATTCGCCCGGGTCTACGCCCGGTGCGCACGGCTGGGTTTCCACCTTGTGGCGCATGCCGGCGAAGAAGGACCGGCGGACTATGTCCGCTCCGCACTGGATATCCTGGGCGTCGCCCGCATCGATCATGGCGTGCGCAGCAGCGACGATCCCGAGCTGCTCCAGATCCTGATCCAGCGACAAATCCCCCTGACGGTTTGCCCATTGTCCAACCTGAAACTGGGCGTGGTCCACGACCTGTCTGAACACAACCTGGCGCGATTGCTGCGTGCCGGCGCCATGATCACTCTGAATGCCGATGACCCGGCCTACTTCGGCGGCTACGTGCTGGACAACTACGTCGCCAGCGCCGCCGCCCTGGATCTGTCGCATGACGAACTGGTGACGCTGGCCGCCAACAGCCTGAATGCCTCATTCTTGCCTCCAGCCGACAAGGCCCGTCTGCTGGACCGGCTGGCGTCGGCTGCCCGCCGGGGCTGAGCCCCGTTCCCCGATGCTTACCCCCGTCAATCTTGCAAAACTGAGACTGCCCGGCGACGCGATCCAGGGCGAATGCCGCAAACTGGACCGCGACTTTTACGACCGGCCCGCCACCGCCGTTGCCCCCGACCTGCTCGGACGGCTGCTGATCCATGCCACCCCGACGGGCCCACACATCGGCCGCATCGTGGAAGTCGAGGCCTACCTGGGGCCTGGCGACCTGGCCGCGCACACCTCGCGCGGGCGCACTGCCCGCACCCGGGCCATGTTCGGGCCCCCGGGCCATGCGTACGTCTATCTGATCTACGGCATGCACCACTGCATCAACGTGGTGACCGGCCCCGAAGGCAGCGGCACTGCCGTGCTGCTGCGTGCGCTGGCGCCCGTCTCCGGGCTGGACGTTGCCACGAACGGCCCCGGGCGCCTGTGCAAGGCCATGAACATCACCCTGGATCACTACGGCATCGACCTGTGCGGCGACACGCTGTGGCTTGCCCGGGACGAGGCACCGACGCACGTCCCGGCCGCAACCAGCCCGCGGATCGGCGTGGATTACGCCGGCGAATGGGCGGAAAAACCCCTGCGCTATTACATCGACGGCCATCCCGCCGTCAGCCGCCGGCCGGCCAAAAAGCGCAGCGCGCGGTAAACGGCAGTCCCGAGGCCCCCGGGCCAAGCCGAGATTGATTGGCATTTCCGACAGACGCTTCTTTTGACTCAGCGCAAATTCAGGTTTGGGATCCGCCCTTAGCATATCAGGGTTATCTCTAATTTCTCACCCTGTCGTCATGCGCCCCTTCCGCCAGAGCCTGTCTCAACCGTCCAACTCCTGGGTCTGGTTCGGCCTGTTGATCGTGTTGGCGGCCTGCCTGCTCGCCACTCCTATCCAGTCCATAGCGCAACCGGACTCGAGCCGCGCGCATGAGGCGTTCAAGTTCGGGGGCGGCGGCACGCCACTGGGCAACAGCCCGCGCCTGGGCGCCTTTCTGAACAAGGTCAAGCCGGCCGACATCTTCCCCGGGGCCGACCGGATCGGCCCCCCCGAAGGCAAGCCGACGATTGCCCGCGCCTACGCCGCCGACAAGATGATCGGCTACGTCTACCTGACGACCGACATCGTCAACACACGCGGCTACTCGAGCAAGCCCATCGACATCCTGGTCGGTCTGACACTCGAGGGAAAAATCGTCGGCGTCAAGCTGGTCGAGCACCACGAACCGATTGTCCTGATCGGGATCCCCGAAGCCAAGGTCCAGCGCTTCATCGACGGCTACATCGGCCAGAACTACGTCAAGGAACCGCCCCGCCCCGGCGCCCCGCCGCCTGTGGACATCATCAGCGGCGCAACCGTCACCCTGATGGTCATCGGCGACAGCATCCCCCGTTCGGTGCTGGCGGTGGCTCGCAACTACGGCATCGGCCAGGAAGCACAGACCCACGCCGCACCCGTCGAACACCGTGTCATCGACATGGAAAAGACCGGGATTCAATCCTGGGACGAGCTGCTGAAAACGGGGGCCGTCTCCGCCCTCAGGGTCAGCGTCGCCGACGTCAACAAGGCATTCGAGGCGACCGGTCGGCAAGGGGCCATCGACCACCCGGAACCCGGCGACCCTAAGGACACGTTCATCGACCTGTATGCCGCCGTGGTCAGCGTGCCGACCATCGGCCGCAGCCTGCTGGGCGACAGCGATTACAACTACCTGCGCGACCGCCTCAAGCCCGGCCAGCAGGCGATTCTGGTGGCCGGCAACGGGCGTTATTCCTTCAAAGGCTCTGGCTACGTGCGCGGGGGCGTATTCGACCGCATCGAGGTCGTCCAGGACGAAAACAGCTTCCGTTTCACCGACCTCGACCATCAACGCCTCGCCGACATCATGGCGGCCGGCGCCCCGGGCTTTCGCGAGATTGCGCTGTTCACCGCGCCAACCAATGCCGTCTTCGACCCGACCGCCGCCTGGCGGCTGCAGCTCAGCGTCCAGCGCATCATCAACGTGAAGGAAAAGGCCTTCACTGCGTTCGTTCTGAACTACCAGCTGCCTGCCGCCTTCACCAAGGTCGAGACACCCGCGACACCGGCGGCCCAGCCCGCCAGCACGGCCGCTAGTTCATCGGCCGCGCCCACGCAAGCTCCCGCGGCCGCCCAGGATAACGCTCCGGCGCTCTGGAAGCAGATCTGGAAGGCCAAAACGACCCAGATCATCGTGATCTCGATTGCCCTGCTGGCCCTGATTGGCGTGTTCTTCTTCCAGAACCAGCTCGTCAAGAACGAAGTCATCTACCGGCGCTTCCGGACCGGCTTCCTGATATTCACCCTGTTCTGGATTGGCTGGTATGCCCAGGCGCAGCTCTCTGTCGTCAATGTCCTGACGTTCACGACCTCGCTGCGGACCGACTTCAGCTGGGAATATTTCCTGATGGATCCGATCGTGTTCATCCTGTGGATTGCCACGGCGATGTCCCTGATCTTCTGGAACCGGGGCGCTTTCTGCGGCTGGCTGTGCCCGTTCGGCGCGCTGCAGGAACTGACCAACCAGCTGGCGCAAAAGCTTCACATCCCGCAGATCAAGGTGCCGCACGGTTTGAACACGCGGCTGGCCGGGCTGAAATACATCATCTTCCTGATCCTGTTCGGCATCTCGCTCTACGAGCTGGGCCTGGCGGAAAAGTTCTCCGAGGTCGAGCCATTCAAGACCGCGATCATCCTGAAGTTCATCCGCGAATGGCCTTTCGTGATCTTCGCCGTGGTGCTGTTGCTGGCGGGTCTGTTCATCGAACGCTTCTATTGCCGCTATCTGTGCCCACTGGGGGCTGCCCTCGCCATCCCGGCGCGCCTGCGCATCTTCGACTGGCTGCGGCGCTACAAGACCTGTGGCAATCCCTGCCAGCTGTGCGCCGTGGATTGCCCCGTGCAGGCAATCAACCCCGAGGGCGACATCAACCCCAATGAATGCATTCAGTGCCTGAACTGCCAGCAGCTCTATCACAACGAAAAGCGCTGCCCGCACCTGATCCAGAAGAACGCCAAGCTCAAGCGCAACAAGACACCGCCGCCCGACGCTGGCATCCCGGGCGAAGTCATCGCCAGCCGCAAGCCGACCGTTCGTCCGCGCACGGCCGATGACGCCGCCACCCCCGTTTCGTCGAACCCGTAGCACCGGAAACCGGACCGCTACGAACATCAACCCTTCCAGGGAGCACTTCATGTCCGACCAGAACCAAGATAAACCCGCCCTGAGCCGTCGAGGCTTTCTCGGCACCGCCGCGCTGACCGGGGCGGCTGCCGTGGGCGTCACCCACCTGGGCGCCGCCACGGCCAAAGACAAGGATGACAAGAAAAATGAAAAGGGCCACCAGAGCACCGAAGTCCCTCCGGGCGAACTGGACGAATACTATGCCTTCAACTCGGGCGGCCAGTCGGGCGAGGTCCGTATCCTGGGCGTGCCGTCCATGCGCGAACTCATGCGCATTCCGGTATTCAACATGTGCAGCGCCACGGGCTGGGGCCGCACCAACGAAAGCCGCAAGATCCTGAACGAGCATCTCACGCCCGAGACACGCAAGTTCGTCGAGTCGATCGGCGGCGTGCTGCCCAACGGCGACCTGCACCACCCCCACATGTCGTTCACCGACAATACCTACGACGGGCGCTACATCTTCGTCAACGACAAGGCCAACACCCGCGTCGCCCGCATCCGCTGCGACGTGATGAAGACCGACAAGGTCATCGAGATCCCCAACGCCGACGGCATCCACGGCCTGCGCCCCCAGCGCTATCCGAAAACCGGCTACGTGTTCTGCAACGGCGAACACATCGTCCCGCTGCCTAACGACGGCAAAGTCATGGATGACCCGAAGAAGAACTACTGGGCCATCTATACCGCCGTCGACGGCGAGACCATGAAGATCGCCTGGCAAGTGCTGGTGGATGGCAACCTGGACAACGGCGACGCCGACTATCAAGGCAAATATTCCTTCGCCACCTGCTACAACTCGGAGAAGGGTCTGACCGTGACGGAAATGTCCGCTGCCGAACAGGACTGGGCCGTCGTGTTCAACCTCAAGCTGATCGAAGAAGCGGTCAAGAAGGGCGACTACAAGGAAATGAACGGCGTTCCTGTCATCGACGGGCGCCACGGTTCCAAATACACGCGCTACATCCCGGTTCCAAATTCACCGCACGGCTGCAATGCCGCACCCGATGGCATCCATGTGGTGTTCAACGGCAAGCTCTCGCCGACCATCACGATGATCGACGTGCGCAAGCTGGACGACCTGTTCGCCGGCAAGATCAAGGAACGCGACGTGGTGGTGGCCGAACCGCAACTGGGCCTGGGCCCCCTGCACACGGCCTTCGACGGCCGCGGTAACGCCTACACGACCTTGTTCATCGACAGCCAGATCGTAAAATGGGATATGGAAAAAGCCAAACGCGCCTATCAAGGCGAAAAGGTCGATCCCATCATCCAGAAGCTGGACGTGCAATACCAGCCCGGCCACAATCACACGACCATGGGCGAGACCAAGGAAGCCGACGGCAAGTGGCTGGTGTCGCTGAACAAGTTCTCCAAGGACCGCTTCCTGAACACGGGACCGCTCAAACCGGAAAACGATCAGCTGATCGACATTTCGGGCGACGAGATGCGGCTGGCGCATGACGGCCCCAGCTTCGCCGAGCCGCACGACATGCTGCTGGTGCATCGCTCGAAGGTCCACCCCAAGCAGATCTGGGACCGCAACGATCCGATGTGGGAAGATGCCCGCCAATGGGCCAAGAAGGACGGCGTCACGCTGGAATCGGCGGCCAACGTCATCCGCGACGGCAACAAGGTCCGGGTCTACATGGTTGCCATCGCGCCCGTGTTCAGCCTGTCGCACTTCGAAGTCAACGAAGGTGACGAGGTCACAGTATTCGTGACCAACATGGAACGCATCGAGGACCTGACGCACGGTTTCACCCTCAGCGGCCACGGCCTTGCCATGGAAATCGGACCTCAGGCTACGTCCTCCGTGACGTTCACGGCTTCCCGCCCAGGCGTTCATTGGTACTACTGCCAGTTCTTCTGCCATGCCCTGCACATGGAAATGTCGGGTCAGATGAACGTCAAGCCGAAGCAGGCCTAAACCATGTGGCGCCCGACCGTGACTCGCAAACTGGCAGCGATGGCCGCAGGGCTGGCCATCGCTGTCGGTGTCAGCGTGCCGGCCGGTGCCGCCGTGATCGATGTGCCGGCAGGAACCAACCTGCAGGCCGCGATCACGGCGGCGACTGCGGGGGACACCCTGCGCCTGGCCGCTGGCGACTACACCGGCGACCTGCGCATCGACAAGCCGCTGACTTTGATCGGCCCGGCGGACCGCAGCGCACACATTCTGGGGACTCGCAAGGGCCGCACAATCTGGGTCCAGGCCCAGGACGTCACCCTTCAGCACCTGACCATCCAGCATTCCGGCCTGAGCCTGTCGGACATGGACGCGGGCGTCTTTCTGGACAAAACCGCCACCGGTGCCCAGATTCTATCCAACGACATCATCGACAATTCCGTGGGTGTCTACCTGTGGGGCGTCCGCGATGCCCGGGTGGAACACAACCGTATCGTCGGCAACACGGGGCTGCGCGTCAACGAACGCGGCAACGGCATCACCGTCTGGAATGCGCCGGGATCCAAGGTCCTGAACAACGACATCTCCGAAGGCCGGGACGGGATCTTCTCGAACAACAGCCGCGAAAATGTATTCAGCGGCAATGTCTTCCACCATCTTCGCTATGCCGTGCACTACATGTACACCAACGACAGCGAAGTCAGCGACAATGTGTCGCTGGGCAACGAGATCGGCTATGCAATCATGTTTTCGCGGCGCCTGACCGTGCGCGACAACATTGCCCTCGACAGCCAGTTCCAAGGCCTGATGCTCAACGCGACAGACGACTCGACCATCACCGGCAACGTCATGAACCGGGCCGAGAAATGCGTCTTCGTCTACAACTCGAATTTCAATACGCTGGCCGACAACCACTTTCAGGGCTGTCAGATCGGCGTCCACTACACCGGGTCGGAAGGCAACAAGATCTACGGCAACGCATTCGTCAACAACCAGAACCAGGTCAAATACGTCGGCACCCGTTTTATCGAGTGGTCGGAGAAGGGACGCGGCAACTACTGGTCGGATATGGCAGCCTTCGATCTGGATGGCGACGGCATCGCCGATACCGCCTACCGACCCAATGGCCTGATCGATCAGGTCATCTGGCGCGCACCCAACGCACGCCTGCTGCTCAACAGCCCCGCCGTGACCATCGTACGCTGGGCCCAATCCCAATTTCCCGCCATCCTGCCGGGTGGTGTGATCGACAGCACCCCTCTGATGGTCGCTCCGGTGACCCCCACCTGGGAAAAATCCAAGGCATTGCCATGACTGTCACAGGCTCTCCGATCGATCTGCGATCCATCACCAAACGCTACGCCGCCCTGCGCGCTGTCGATAACGTCAGTCTATCGATCGAACCGGGCGAATGCGTCATCCTGGCCGGCCACAACGGGGCGGGCAAGAGCACGCTGATCAAGCTGATCCTGGGGCTGATCCGCCCCGAATCCGGCTCGGTGCGCGTACTGGGCGATGTGCCCGGCACCGAGGCATCGACGCGCAGCCGCCGACAGATCGGCTATCTGCCCGAAACGGTCGCATTGCATCCTTCCCTGACAGGCGTCGAAACGCTGGCCTTCTACGCGCGCCTGAAAGGCCTGTCGACGGCAGGCAACCCCGCGTTGCTGTCCCGCGTCGGCATCGCCGATGCGGCCAAGCGACGCGTGGGCGGCTATTCAAAAGGCATGCGTCAACGTCTGGCCTTGGCACAGGCGCTATTGGGCCATCCACGGGTATTGTTGCTCGATGAGCCCACCAGCGGCCTGGATCCCGCGTCGCGCCTGTTGTTCTACTCCATCGTGGGTGAATTGCGGGCCGCCGGAGCGGCTATCCTGCTATCCACTCACGCCCTGGCCGAACTGGAAGGGCTGGCCGACCGCGTCATCGTCATGCGCAAGGGTCGCAAGATCGCGGACGGCAGCCTGAGCGAATTGCGCCGCGATGCCGATCTGCCCGTGCGCATCCGGCTGACCCTGGATACGGACCCCGTCCACATTCCCGACGGCTGGCAGCGCAGCGGGGCGCACCGCATCGAGATCAGTTGCCCTCAGGCCCAGAAGCTGCGGCAGCTGCATCTGGCCCAAACCATCCCCAACGTCAGCGACATCGAGCTGGAACATCCGGGCCTCGATGAAATGTATGCGCAGTTTCTGCGCCGGGAGGACGCATGAATCCGACCTTGATCCTGATCCAGAAGGAAATCCGCGACGGCCTGCGCAACCGCTGGGTGCTGGCGGTCACGATCCTGCTCGCCATGCTGGCGCTGTCCCTGGGATTCCTGGGCAGCGGCCCCACCGGCACTGTCAAAGTCGATCCCCTGACCGTCACCGTCGTCAGCCTCTCGAGCCTGTCCATTTTTCTGGTGCCGCTGATTGCAATGCTGCTGTCCTACGACGCCATCGTCGGTGAAATCGATCGCGGGACGATGGCACTGCTGCTGAGCTACCCGGTGGCCCGCCGCCAAGTGATGCTGGGCAAGTTCTGCGGCCATCTGGCCATCCTGTCGATCGCCACGATCGCGGGCTACGGCATCGCGGGGGTCACCCTGCAGCTGGCGCATGGCGGGCTCGACTTCTCGGCCTGGGCGCCGTTTGCCCTGCTGATCGCCGCCAGCATCCTGTTGGGAGCCAGCTTTCTGTCGCTGGGCTACCTGATCAGCTCTCTGGTGCAGGAACGGGCCACCGCAGCAGGCATCGCAATCGGGGTCTGGCTGTTCCTGGTCGTCATTTACGACATGGTGCTGCTGGGCGTGCTGGTCGTCGATCAGGGACGCTCCATCACCGCACCGCTGCTGAACACCATTCTGTTGTTCAACCCGACCGACGTGTATCGGCTGTTGAACCTGACCGGCCACGAGAACATCGCCATGTTCGCCGGCATGGCGGGCCTCAGCGACCAGGCCACACTATCGACCGGGACCCTGCTGCTGGCCCAGGTTCTGTGGATCGCCATCCCCTTCGGCCTGGCCTCGGCTGCCTTCAACCGGAGGGCGCTATGAACGGCTTTCCCCTGACACTCCGCGTCCCATTGGCCTGCCTGGCGCTGGGCCTGTCCCTGGCGCTGACCGGCTGCGGCGGCAAGTCGGACGCGTCCACGCCGCCCCCCACGCCGGCAGCCATGACCGACCAGTCGATCGGACATTACTGCGGCATGAACCTGAACGAACACGTCGGCCCGAAGGGCCAGATCCTGCTGCGCGACGACCCCCGGCCGGTCTGGTTCTCGACGATCCGCGAGGTCTTTGCCTATACATTGCTGCCCGAGGAGCCCAAGGCCATCCTGGCCATCTATGTGCAGGACATGGGCCGCGCCGGGCCCGACGGCAACCCGCCGGCTGACGCCTGGATCGACGCCCATCAGGCCCATTACGTCATTCACGGCGACGCCATCGGCGGCATGGGGGCGCCCGACGCGCTCCCGTTTGCCCGGATGGATGACGCCCGCCGGTTTGCCGCGCAACACGGCGGCCAGATCGTCGATTTTCAGGGCATGCCCGAGGACTATGTCCTGCGGTATGTCGAACCATCCTCTCCACGCGGATAATGCACCAGCTGGAACCCATCATGAATACCTCCTTGCTTCCCAGGCGCCGGTTTCTCGGCATCGTCGCTGCCAGTGCGGCACTGCTGGGGTCCACACCGCTGTGGGCCGCCCTCAAACAACAAGATGCACTGCCGGATCCCGTCATCTGGCGCGGTGTGGCCCTGGGCGCGGACGCCCAGCTGCAGCTGCTGCATCCCGACCGCAAGCACGCCGAGGCACTCGTGCAGATGGCCGTGGCCGAGGTCCATCGGCTGGAGAAGATCTTCAGCCTGTATCAGGAAGACAGCGCGCTGGTTCTGCTGAACCGCGACGGACGGCTCGATGCGCCACCACCCGACCTGTCGCGCCTGCTCAGCCAATCAGTGGGCTTTGCCGAAGCCACCAATGGCATGTTCGATCCGACGGTCCAGGTGCTGTGGGATCTGTACGCACAAAGTGTGACCCAGGGCACGCCGCTGCCGCCGGCACCGGCAAAGCTCCATGCTGTGCTGCAGCGCGTCGACTATCGCGCCATCCGCCTCGAAGAGGATCGGATCACGCTGGATCGCCCGGGAATGGCCTTGACACTGAATGGTATTGCCCAGGGCTATATCACGGACCGGGTCACGGACCTGCTGCGCAGCAACGGCCTGGAGCACGCCATCGTCGATATGGGCGAGCTCCGCGCGATCGGGCAACGGTCGCCCGGCCACCCGTGGCACGCGGGAATCGCCGATCCGGCGCATCCGGACCAAGCCCTGGATACCGTCGATCTGCGAAACCAGGCACTGTCGACCTCCGGCGGCTATGGCACTCCCTTCGACCCTGCCGGCCACTATACGCACTTGTTCGACCCGCATACGGGTCAGGCCACGCCGGTCTGGCGTAGCGTCACGGTACGCGCCGCCGACGCGACAACCGCCGATGCACTGTCCACTGCCCTGTCTCAGATGCCGGAATCCGCAATCCGTGGTATTATTTCGCGCTTTCCAGTTCAGGCATGGCTGTTGCCCCCGGATTCCGGGACACTGATCCACCTGGGGTGATTGAAAAACTCGCTGGAAAAAGCGTGATGTGACAAGCCAGAAAAAGCATGTTATATTTACGCCTCTTTAGCGGCTGTAGCTCAGTTGGATAGAGTACTTGGCTACGAACCAAGGGGTCGTGGGTTCGAATCCTGCCAGCCGCACCAGAATTACCCTGTTTTCTTAACAGGTTAGAAACCGCCTAGGGTCCAACGCCTAGGCGGTTTTTCTTTGGCTGGGCGAATTCTGGGTAATCACCGTCGGCTGATGGGGAGCCCTACCCATGGCTCGGCTCTACCCCATCAGCGGTGGACGGGCATTCCTCAGTCCTGCTTCAGCACCTCGGGTTCTGGCGAATCAGTCGGATGAGCCAGCAGTTTCTTCAGTTCTGGCGTCATGGGCCAGTTCAAGTTGACATGCTTGGGCGGAATGGGCTGGGTAAACCATTTGGTGTAGAGCGTATCGACCCGACCGTCCTTGATCATGGCCTTCACGGCGTCATCGACAGCCGTCTTGAAGCGCGCATCGTTCTTGGGCTCGATGATGCCGTAGGGCTCGAACGTATAGGCTTCCTTGCTGATGGACCAGGCCTGGGGATCATGGGAATTTGCCACCAGCCCTGCCAGCAGGATGCCATCCATGAAGAACGCTGACGCCCGCCCATTGGCCACTGCCAGGAAGGCCTCGGCATGGTCACTGGCCGTGATGATCCGCATGCCCAGCTGTTTCTGCGCATTGATTTCTGTCAGCCACTTCAGGTTGGTGCTGCCCGACACGGAAATCACCGTCTTCCCCTGGAAATCCCGCAGATGACGCAGATTCGATTGCTTCAAGGACGCGAAATGCGTGGCGGACACGAAGGTGGCGGGCGCAAAGCTGACCTGCTTCTGGCGCTGGACGTTGTTGGTGTCGGGCCCGCAGGACAGATCGACCGTGCCATTGGCGATCAGCGGAATGCGGGTTGACCCGGTGACAGGGACTTCCTTGACGTGGATGGAGGACAGGCCCAGATCCTTCCGGATGGCATCGGCAATGCCATAGCAGATGTCCATGGTGTAACCGACAGATTTCTGGTGATCATCCAGATAAGAAAACGGAATCGCGGCATCCCGCGTGCCGATGACGATTTCTCCGGTCGACTTGATCCGGTCCAGCCGGCTGAAGTCAGCGGCCTGGGAGGAACCGATACCGGCCACTGTCAGCGCAGCGGCCAGAACGAGGGGCAATGCTTTCATGAATTCTCCTGCTTTTCAACAAGGTCGGCGGCAAACCAGAACATCCAGTGCGCCAATCTCGATGAATCATCAGAATTTTAGGAAATATTCTGGTACGGATTAATTCCTTATGGAAATATGCAAATTCCGTCGCGATAGGCCCCGACAGAATGCACGGATCATCTCGGGGATGACGTACCCGGGCGTCACATTGGCCTTCAAAATCAAATGGCTTACTGACCTCGGTCAGTAAGCCATTTTTCGTTTTTGGCGCGCCTGCCCTATCAAGGCAGTCCGGCACAAACGCAGCCGCCAATCATGGCGCCGCAGTCCCTGGCGTTCAGGGGAGCAGATTCATCGGTTCCGCCGATGACGCCCCGCCCAACCCGTCACGCCACCGCTTTCTCGGGGACCTCCTGTTCCTGGCCAATGCGGTCGAGATATTTCAGGCAGGTCTCGGTCGTCTCGACATCACCGAACTTGGCGTCGATATCGAACAGGTTCCAGAGTACGGCACCCGGCACCCGGTCACCAATCGCCTCCTTGACGGCGATCGTGCGAAACCCGTCGGCCAGGCCATCGCAGATCGTCTCGCGCACACAAGCCGAGGCGGTCACGCCGGTCACCAGAATCGTATCCACCCCCGCGGCGCGCAGGTAACCCGCCAGGTACGTCCCGTGGAACGCGCTGGCGCGCTTTTTGATCAGGGTCAGCTCGCCTTCGATCGGCGCGATGCGCGAATCAATCGCCCAGATGTCGGGGTTGCCCTGGCTGACGACATCGATCGGGATCTTGTTGTGCCACAGGCCCATGTCGGTGTTCTGGTTGTCGCGATCGGTGATCTCGTAGCAGGTCGTCACGTGCACCACGGGCAAGTTGTACTTGCGAAAGCCCTTGAGCAGCGCCTGCATCGACGGAATGATCTGATCATCGACGTGTTCGCACGTAAAAGGGTTGCCTGGACGCGTCCAGGCGTTGGCCAGGTCCACGCTGATCAGCGCCGGGCGCTTGCCAAAGCCCACGCGGCGCTGGAAACCCCGCGACTGATAACGACGGGTGGCTTCGGCGAAGGCGGCTTCCAGGACTTGTTCGAGATTGTCGGACATGATGTGGCTCCTTTGATGTAGGAAAATATCGTTGGGTCTTGAGCGATCCGCCGCGTAACGAAGGGCGGATTCACAGGTTCAGTTTAGAGAAATAGTGGCCGTTATTTGATATCAATAAAGACCTCATTAATGCTTTTTAAACAACAATCTCCGGAATACGATTCGGCGATCTCAAATCATCCGCCGCTCAATCGCGCCGGACGTGCCTCGGATCGACGTTGCGGGCCGCAAAGATCAGCAGGCCGGAGGCCAGGATCGGCAGCACCCCCCAATAAAAGCTTGCATCGATCCAGTTCCAGCCCCGAGTCAAAGACGCCGTAATCAGCATGCCCGCGATAATCGAGCCCACCTGACCCGCGGCGTTGATCAGCGATCCTCCCGTGGCACGGGTATGCACGGGAAAGCTTTCCGCACTGAAGAACAGCAGGGCCGAATACGGGCCGATCATGAAGAACAGCCCAGCGCTATAAAACGCAATGATCAGGTTGAAGTCCCCGTTGGGCGCCATCAGCATGGCCTGGAAAGAAGCCGCACACAGCAGCCAGCCCAGGCCGATGGCATTGCGCCGGCCGATCCGGTCCCCCAACCAGCCAAAGAACAGGTAGCCGCAGAAGGCCGTGGCGTTGGAGATGATCAAAATGGTGAGGGCATTGTCAAAGGCGATGGCCTTGCCAGTTTCCGCAGTCAGCAGCGAAGTCCCCAGAATCAGGAAGGCGAGTACGCCAAACCAGTTCAGCATGAACGAGATCCCGATAACCAGGGTCGAGCGCAGGGATTCCCCCTTGAAGGCGGCCGCCGCCGGCGTACTGGTTTCCTCCAGACTGATGCCGCTGGCCCGCGCATAGGCCAGTGCCTCCGGCCTGCGCCCGGCCGCGAGCAGCTCCTCCGCATGGCGACGCGCCAGGAATTGGGGGCTTTCCTTCAGATGACGCGCGGCGATCACCATGAAGACCGCCGGAAAAACAGCGACGATGAAGCACCATTCCCAGCCCCCCATTGGCAGGATGACGGCGATCGAGGCCGCCGCCAGCACTGAACCCACGGGCCAGCCCGACTGCACCAGCGAATAGATGAAGCCGCGCCGGCGCGCCTGATCCGGACTGGAATAATGCAGGGCAAAGATCTCACCCAGATAGGTGGCATTGATCGCCTGTTCCGCATAGCCCAGGCCAGCCAGGGAACGGATGACGATGAGCAGGACGAATCCGAGCCCACCCGTCAGGCCCATCACCCACCCCATAGGAGCGGTCAACAGCGAAAAGATGGCCGCACCGATGACGGCCACCACAATGCCCTTTTTGCGTCCCGCACGATCCACATAGGGACCAACGCCGAAGGCCACCATGGCCGTACCGGCGGTCACCCAGGTATTGGCTCCCGTGGCCGTGGCCGCGCTCCAGCCGAAATCGTGCGCCAGAACGGGCAGCAGGTTGCCGAAAAGCACGAAATCATAGACTGCGAAGGTCCAGGCAAAAAAACAGATCCAGGAGGCGATCACGACATCCTTCGGCGTGACCTTGTGCACCCGGGGCAAGTCTGCAACTAGCGTGGTATCCATTTGTGTACTCCCTCGAATAGGGTGAAGGGATCCCGCCCGGCAGCCGCTTGCGGAAAGCGGGCCGGTGATCTCCGGACCGCAGCCCATGGAAGGGCTACGGCCGGACACGGAGTACTGCCAGGCGTTAGAGCATGACGCGCAGAATGCGCGTCATCTTCGGTCAGTGGGCTGCGGCAGCCAATTTCGCGCGCCGGCGGGTGGTTGCCGCCCGATCCAGCACCAGACTGTCGTCCAGGACGACACCGTAGACCTCGTAGGCCGCCTTGCGGGTGCAGAAGTCATCGAGCACGTCCTCGCGCACCGTCTCGGCCGGACGGTCGAGCGGATTGCCATAGCCCCCGCCGCAGGGCGAGTAATAGGTCATGACATCACCGGCGCGCGTCTGAAAGCCGGAGAACTTCGAGTACATCTCGATGACTTCATCCGGGCTGTCGACGTTGTGGATAATGTTGCGTCCAACCACGCCGTCGTGACCGCCAAACAGGCCGCGCGGGGCCTCTAGGTGGCGTTCACTCTCGTGCGTGATGAAGCCCGGAGTGAGCACGCGCTGGGCCTTGACTACACCCAGACCGCCCCTGAACCGTCCGGCACCCGGCAGCACGTCATCGCGCAACTCGTAGCGGTCGCACACCATGGGCAGATGCATGCCCAGGTCCTCGATCGGATTATTGCGCGTGTTGGCCATCAGGTTGTCGATGCTGTCCGGACCATCGGATCGCGGCCGACCGCCGTAGGCACCCTCGTTGACCTCCAGAAACACCCAGTAGTCGCCGTTCTCGCGCGTACCCGAGTAGGAAGCGAACGAAATGGACGCCGAGCTGCCGGCGATCACCTTGTTGGGCAGCACTGGCGCCAAGGCCTGCAAGATCAAGTCGATCATGCGATTGCACTGTGTGAAACGGGCCTCCGCCGCTGCCGGCGCCTTTGGATTGAAGATCGTTCCCTCTGGCGCGACCACATGAATCGGCCGAAAGGAGCCTTCGTTCGATGGCACACGGCTGTCAATGGTGCACACGTCCAGCAGCAACTTGCGAAAAGCCGCATAGGCGGCGACCTTGCACGAACCCTCGAAAGGCACGTTATAGGCCGTGGGCGTCTGCTCGGCTGAACCGGTCAGGTCGACCGTGACCGAATCACCCTGCACCTTGACGGTGACGACGATGGGCAGGCGTACGTCACGGCGCCGGCCGTCGTCATCCAGGAAACCCTCGGCGCGGTATTCCCCATCGGGTATGGCCGCGATTCCCTGGCGCATGCGCATCTCGCTATAGTCCATCAGCTGGTTGGCCGCGGCGAAAACCATATCGCGTCCATAGCGGTCGAGCAGTTCCTGAAAGCGCTTCACCCCCAGGCGCGCCGACGCGATCTGCGCATCGATGTCATGCATCAGCTGGTCACCGGCGCGGCTATTACTGGTGATCATCTGCACCAGGGCCTCATTGCGCTGGCCTCGGTCGTACAGCTTCAGGCCGGCAAGCAGCATGCCTTCGGCATACATGTCGGTGACATCGATGATCAGGCCCGGAGTGGCCGCGCCGATATCGATGTGGTGCGCCGTATTTGCGGCGAAACCGACCCTTTCCCCCTGATAGTAGATGGGGATGACGATCGCCAGATCGGGCGTGTGGCTGGATCCGTAGTAGGGGTGATTGTGCACAACCACATCGCCCTCGTTCCATTGGCCGCCCTGCAACGTCTTCTCGATGCCGCGCAGATAGGCCGGGATCGAACCGATGTGCATGGGAGTCGACTCGGACTCGCAGAGCGTCTGGTAGTTCAGGTCGAACAGGCCCGCGCCCAGGTCCTGCGATTCGCGGATGATGGAAGAAAACGACATGCGATACAGCACATGCCCCATTTCCTCGGCGATAGTGTCCAAGGCGCCACTGATCACCTGCAGGGTGATCGGGTCGAGTGTCAATTCCTTGCTCATTGAAGTGTCTCCTCGAGTTGCTTGCCGGCCGTCTTTTTTTCGGTCGCGGCCCGGACACCGACGATCATGTTGCCCGAGGGGCTGACCCAGGCTTGCCAGCCCGGAGGCACCAGGGAGGTCGAGTCATGTTGCAGGATGATCGCCGGGCCATCGATGACTTGTTCGGGCGCGAGGCGCTGTCGGTCATAGCGTGGCGTGGGCAGACGGGTGCCGTCATCGAACACGGTGTCCCGCGTATACAGATAAGCCTGCTCCAGGCCGTTATCCACCTGGCGACCCTTGCCCCATTGCGACCAGTCCAGACGCGGAAAGCGGCCGGTGCCGATCAGGCGCAACGTCACCAGTTCCACATCGGCGCCACGGAAGCCATAGCCATAGTCTTTCTCGTGCACAGTATGAAAAGCTTCAATCAAGGATTCGAGATGGCTGGCCTCGATGGTGGATGCGGGCAGATCGACGCGCAGTTCGAAGCCCTGACCGTGGTAGCGGCATTCGGCGATATACCGCAGCGCCATGTCCTCGGGTGCGACATGGTCGGCGACCAGCCGATCGCGACATTCAACCTCCAAGGCCGCGAGGGTGCGGTTGATGGCGGCGAGTTCATCAACCCCCGCCGTGCACAGGTTGCACAGCTGTGAACGCGTGTACTCGTATTTCAGGTCGGTGGCCAGCAGCCCCGCCGCCGCTGTGATCCCGGGCATGGGCGGCACCAGGACATACTTTGCGCCGACTTCGGTCGCCAGGGATGGACCATGCACGGGGCCGGCGCCGCCGAAAGGCATGAGGGCGAACTCGCGCGGATCCAGGCCCCGGGCTACGGATGCCGAGCGGATGGCCAGCGACATATTGTTGTTCACCACCCGCAGGATGCCCAGCGCCGCCTCGGTCACGCTCATGCCCAGGGGCTCAGCAATCTTCTCGCGGATGGCCTGTTCGGCCAGGGAAGCCGTGGCTCCCAGATCACCGCCCAGCATCTGATCAGCATCCAGGCGCCCAAGCACCACATTGGCGTCGGTCGTGGTGGGTTCGGTGCCGCCGCGCCCGTAGCAGGCCGGCCCGGGCTCGGATCCCGCGGATCGCGGGCCGACGTGAAAGCCCCCTGCGGAATCCAGGTAGGCCACCGATCCACCGCCCGCACCGATTGTGATCATGTCGATCATGGGTGCCATCACCGGATAGTCCGCGACTACGGCGTCGCGCGGATTCTTGATGCGCAGCTCGCCTGCGGTCAGGGCCGCGATGTCGGCGGAGGTACCACCGATGTCCACCGCCAGGATGTTGCTCTGGCCCACCATATCGGCGAAGAAACGCCCGCCGATCACACCACCCGCCGGGCCCGACATGAGGATACTGACGGGTCGGTCGATACACTGTTCGACCGTGGCCAGCCCCCCATTGGACTGCATGATGCGCAGATCCGCCTCGATACCGTTTTCGCGCAGCCGGCTTTCCAGGCGGCTGATGTAGCGCGCCGTCTTCGGCCCCACGAAGGCATTCATCGCCGTGGTGGAAAAGCGTTCGAATTCACGCATCACGTCGACCACTTCGGACGAGCGCCAACAGTACATCCCTGGCAATACTTCGCGGACGATTTCCTGTGCGCGACGTTCGTGAGCATCATTCAGGAACGAGAACAAAAAACAGACGATGACGGCCTCGACGCCATTGTCGCGCAGGCGCAGGGCAGCCTCGTAGACCTCGTCCTCCACCAGCGGTGTGACGATGCGGCCATCTGGTGGCAGGATCCGTTCCGTGATCGGCAGGCGGTTGCGGCGCTTGACCAGCGGGTGTGACTGCCAGGGCACGTCGAAATGCAGAGAGAAATTGTGCGGGCGCTTGTGTCGCCCGATGTGCAGGATGTCGCGAAAACCGCGCGTGGTCAGCATGCCCACGTTCGCCCCGTCGTACTCCAGGGTGGCGTTGGTCGCCACCGTGGTGCCGTGCATGATTTGCTTGACGGCCGATCGGGCAATGCCCGCCTTGCCGCATAGTTCGATGATGCCGCGCACGACACCTTCAGACTGATCCTGCTTCGTGCTGGGCACCTTGTGCTGATAAATGCCGGCCCCCACCGGATCATCAGCAAAGGTCTCCAGCACCAGGTCCGTGTTGGTTCCGCCAACATCGACGCCTATTCTTGCCATGGTCTCCTCCATCTTGTTTATGCGCACCACCCGACAGGGGTGGTGCGTGTGAAGCCTGATGGCCTCAGGCCACCGCTTTCTCGGGGACCTCCTGTTCCTGACCGATGCGGTCGAGATATTTCAGGCAGGTCTCGGTCGTCTCGACATCGCCGAACTTGGCGTCGATATCGAACAGGTTCCAGAGTACGGCACCCGGCACCCGGTCTCCAATCGCTTCCTTGACGGCGATCGTGCGAAATCCGTCGGCCAGGCCGTCGCAGATCGTCTCGCGCACACAAGCCGAGGCGGTCACGCCGGTCACCAGAATCGTATCCACCCCCGCGGCGCGCAGGTAACCCGCCAGGTACGTCCCGTGGAACGCGCTGGCGCGCTTTTTGATCAGGGTCAGCTCGCCTTCGATCGGCGCGATGCGCGAATCAATCGCCCAGATGTCGGGGTTGCCCTGGCTGACGACGTCGATCGGGATCTTGTTGTGCCACAAGCCCATGTCGGTGTTCTGGTTGTCGCGATCGGTGATCTCGTAGCAGGTCGTCACGTGCACCACGGGCAAGTTGTACTTGCGAAAGCCCTTGAGCAGCGCCTGCATCGACGGAATGATCTGGTCATCAACGTGTTCGCAAGTAAAAGGGTTGCCCGGACGCGTCCAGGCGTTGGCCAGGTCCACGCTGATCAGCGCCGGGCGCTTGCCAAAGCCCACGCGGCGCTGGAAACCCCGCGACTGGTAACGACGGGTGGCTTCGGCGAAGGCGGCTTCTAGGACTTGTTCAAGATTGTCGGACATGATGTGGCTCCTTTGATGTAGAAAAATATCGTTGGGTCTTGCGTGATCCGCCGCGTAACGAAGGGCGGATGCACAGGTTCAGCTTAGAGAACATCGATTGTTATTTGATATCAATTGAATGATTATTAATGCCATATGATCATCAATCCAATTGATCCATACCTGCTTCCAGGGCGCTGTCGCGCCCACTCGATGGCGTCTTCGGCTTACTGCACCGACAGCCGGGCCCGGGAAGGCTGCGGGGCGCCAACGGGCTGATCCAGCCCGTCCAGCGGACGGCCAGCAGTTTCGGGCAACAACCAGGCCGCAATGAAAGCCAGGCCCGCCAGCGCAGTGATATAGATTGCCGGCGCCAGGATGTTGCCCGTGACGTCGATCAGATAGGTGGCGATGAAGGGGGCCGTGCCACCGAAAAGTGCATAGCTGATGTTGTAGGTCACCGCCGAAGCGGTATAGCGCACCTTCGTGGGAAAGACCTCGCTCAGAAGAACAGCCGTCACCACATTCGCCGTCACGGCGCCGAGCGCAAGCACCAGCTGGGCCACCAGGGCATGACCGAGTGTGCCGCTGGACGCCAGGATATAGGCGGGTACCGACAGTCCGCCCAGGAGGACGACCGACGCGAACAT
This sequence comes from Castellaniella sp. MT123, assembly GCF_039614765.1. Taxonomy (NCBI): domain Bacteria; kingdom Pseudomonadati; phylum Pseudomonadota; class Betaproteobacteria; order Burkholderiales; family Alcaligenaceae; genus Castellaniella; species Castellaniella sp. MT123. The sequence goes on along the minus strand of NZ_CP154879.1, from coordinate 325,883 downwards.
CGTCGCACGTCGCCCAACGCGGTCGCAGATGGGTCCGATCACCGGCGCGATAGCGGCGGCGAAGGTCAAGGCCACCACATTGCTCATCAGCACCCGGTCCGCAGGCATGTGCATGACGGATCTCAGGAACGTCGTCATGTAGGTGGAAAAGATATAGAAGGACACTGCGGTCAGGCTGATATAGCCCCCCAACCGGAGCATGGATTTCCATTGAACCGCCAACGTCTGCCCCAGTGAGGAATGCGGCACTCCCGAGCTTTCGAGCACTTTCTGGAATAGAGGGCTCTCCCGCAGATGGCTGCGGATATAAAACGCCACCAGCCCCAGCGGCGCCGCCACCAGGAATGGCACGCGCCAGCCCCAGGCATTCATTTCCGCTGTGCTCAGGCCGACGGCGAGGAAATACGAGATCAGAGCCGCCAAGGCGAAGGAGGCGAAGGTGGCCGAGGGCATCCAGCTGCTGTAGCGCGACCGCTGATGGTCGGGCGCATGCTCGATCACGTAGGTCACCGCGCCGGCATATTCGCCGCCGGCGGAGAAGCCCTGGACGCACCGCGCCACGGTCAGCAGGACAGCCGCCCAGATGCCGATGGATTCATGGTTCGGAATCAGGCCGATCGCCGCGGTGGCGCAAGACATCAGCAAGACGGTCAGGGCCAGGACACGCTTGCGCCCGATGCGGTCGCCCATCATGCCGAAGAAGGCTCCGCCGATCGGGCGCAGGGCGAAGGCCACCGCAAAAATGGCAAAGGTCTGCAGCAATGCCGTCACCGGATTGCCTTCAGGAAAAAATGCCAGGGCGATGGCGGGCGCCATAAACCCATAGATCGCGAAATCGAACCATTCGATGACGGTCCCGGCGATGGCGGCAACCGTGACCTTGCGCAAGGCAGGGTCCGGCGCCGCGTGCGTTGTACGCTGTGACATGCTTGTCTCCAGATAATCTTGCATCGGGTATCCGATTTGCAAATACCGGATGCGATCTCTTTTTTAGGATTCGGCGGGACCGGATGGCTAGGTCCCTACCGGTTTTTTCGGCCGTGTTCACAGGGTACAAGGGTCTGTGTCAATTGCCGATAAGAACAATATAATCAGGTACGCGACTATTTTTGATGTGAATTGCGTGATGATTAATACTCATCATGGCATTAATCATCCATCACCTTCGGGAAACAGACTCGGATGGCCAAATCCACCGTGGAAACCCTGCCCGCCTTGCGCTTCGACGTACGGCACATCCGGGCGTTCCTGATCGTGGCGGAAGAGCTGCATTTCGGCAAGGCCGCCGAACGTCTTTTCACCAGCCAACCGGCGCTAAGCCGCATGATCCGGGCCCTGGAACAGGGCACGGAAGTGGCCCTGCTGGAACGCTCCACCCGGCGCGTGCGACTCACCTCGGCAGGAGAGGCCTTTGCCGCCGAATGCCGCCTGGCTTACGGCCACCTGCTACGCGCCAAGCCGGCGGCCATGGATGCGGCGGCGGGCCGTGGCGGGCAATTGCGGGTGGGTTACATGGATTTTGCGATCAATGGACGGCTGCCCACGCTGCTGCGCGAATACCGCAGTCTCTATCCCGACGTCAGCGTGGAAATGGAATACAACCCCAGCGCCCGGCAATGTCTCGCCCTGCTCGAAGGCCGCCTGGACGTGGGCTTCGTCATCGGGGAATTCCCCAGCCAGAAGGTGCGCAGCCTCTTGGTGGACCAAAACGAATACGTGGCCCTGCTGCCCGACACGCATCCCCTGAGCGCGCAGGCTTCCCTGCAACTGGCGGACTTGGCCGGCGAGCCTTTCGTGATCGGGACGGAAAGCGCGTTCGGCGCGTTTCGCCGTCTCCTGTTCCCGCTATGCCACAACGCCGATTTCTTCCCCAACATCGTGCAGCAGGCTTCCAACACCAGCGGCATCATGGGCATGATCGCCGCAGGGGTCGGAGTCAGCGTGTATGCCAGCTGCGTACGCAACGCGGTACGCACCGGCGTGGCCGTCAGACCGCTGAGCGATATTGCCGACCGCATCCCCACGTGCGCCATCTGGTCGACCGAGAACCCCTCCGAAACGCTGCGAGGCTTCACGGAATTTCTGGTGGGCCACATCCGCGAACACGGGGTATAAGGACTCACCATCAGTTAACAAATCGAAAACGCAGGCGCGCGCCCACTGGTACTTGGCCCAGGCGATCCAGTTCCCGGCTATGCACGACGGCGATCACGGGATAGCCGCCGGTCAGCGGATGGTCCGCCAGGAACAGCACCGGCTGGCCATTGGCCGGCACCTGGATGGCCCCCGTCACAGTCCCCTCGCTGGGCAGTTCCCGCTTCCGGCGGCGCGGCAGTGGCTCGTGGCCGGACAGCCGCATCCCGACCCGGTTCGATTGCGGCGTGACGAGCCATTCCTGGGACTGCAGCCGCGCCAGCGCCTCGGGTTCGAACCAATCGTCACGCGGCCCCGGAACGACATCCAGCGTCACGACGTCCCCCGGACGAGGATGCGGGCGAACGGATTCGGGATCGACTTTCGACTGCCACATCGGGTCGCCGGCGACCGCTTCCCGCCCCACCACCAGGCGATCGCCGGTGCGTACCGGGTCGGGACCAATGCCGGCCAACACATCGGTCGCACAACTGCCCAGCACGGGCGGCACCGCCCAACCGCCTCGCACGGCCACGTAACATCGGACGCCCGCACGCGGCTGGCCGATACGCAGCACCTGACCGTCCTCCATCGTCAGGGCGCGCCCGCCCGCCGCAGGCAGGCGAACCCCCGAAGCGGTCGTCAAGGCCACGGGCACCTGGGCCCCGGTCACCGCGACGACCGCCCGGCCGTGACAGGCCAGCCGCAATCCACCCAGAGCATTTTCCAGCACAGTCGCATCGGATCGATTGCCCACCAGCCGATTGGCCCGTCGCAGGGCGCCACGATCCAGCGCCCCGGAGCAGGACACACCCATGCCGGTCAGCCCGGGCCGCCCCAGATCCTGGAAGACCGTCTGCAAGCCGGCGCCGAGGACTTCCAGATGCGGCACGGCGGCTGCGAAAGCCCCTGGCACCGCGCCCGGCGACTCTGCAGCCGTGGAGATGCGGGCGGTCACCGCGCACGGCGCAGGCAGGCTGACCACGACTTCCGGCGCACCCAGATCCCGGAACCGCACCCGAAACCCAGGCTGCACCAGGGCCGGTTCGGCGCGGGCCAGATCCCACATGCGCAACGGCGTGATACCCAGCAACTGCCACCCCCCCGGGCTTTCCGCCGGATACACGGCACTGAATTCACCCGCTGCCGCCACGGAGCCGGCCGGAACGCGGGTGCGGGGGCTGGGGCGCCTGGGTAGGCCATGAAAACAGGCGTCGCCCCCCGTCAGGTAGACAAAGCCCGGGGCGAAGCCGGCGAATGCCGCCTGGAAATCATGGGCGGTGTGGCGCTCGATCAGCTCGGCGCGCGACAGGCCCAGCCGGTCGGCGACTTCGTCCAGATCGTCCCCGGTGTAATGCACGGGAATCTCGATGGTTCTGGCAGGAAGGCCTGCCCCGGCGGGGGCGTTCGCCAACACATGCATGCGGCCCCTGGATTCCTGCCAGCAGCGCCGCAGCCATGCCGACACCGCATCAGGGGTCACCACCGACGGCTCAAACTGCGCGAGCAGGGTCCGGGCGGCCGGCACCAGGTCCGTCACCCCGGCGAGTCGCCGGGCACGGGTCACCTGAAAGAGCGCCAGCACGGCATCCAGGCTGCCGAGTTCCGCCAGCAGCGCGGCGTCACCCGCCAACAGGATCCGCGGATGCGCCATCAGACGCCCGGGGTTCCGGCAAACGGCCGCGGCACCACGCCGGCCGATTCGAGACGGGCCCGCACAGCGCGAGCCATAGCCACGGCTCCGGGACTGTCGCCGTGCACGCAGATCGAATCGGCCCGCAGGCGCACCCGCGATCCGTCGATCGCCGTGATCTCGCCGGTCCGCACCCAATCCAGCATCCGGTCCGCGATCCGGTCCGGATCGTGCAGCACGGCCCCCGGTTCGCGCCGCGACACCAACACGCCCTGGGCGGTATAAGCCCGGTCGGCAAAGGCCTCTGCAACGACCCGCAAGCCGCGCTGGCGAGCCCAGTCCAGCAGCGGTGCACCCGCGAGCCCCATCAGGATCAGGTCCGGATCCAGGTCCAGGATCGCGGTGATGACATCGGCCGCCTGCCGCGCATCGTGCGCGATCGTGTTGTACAGAGCACCGTGGGGCTTGACGTAGCGCACCCGGGTGCCGGCGGCGTCGGCCAACCCCCGCAAGGCACCGATCTGATAGATCACGTCGGCAACCAGTTCCCGGCTGGTCGGATCCATGGCACGGCGCCCGAACCCGACCAGATCCCGATACCCCACGTGGGCGCCGACCACGACACCCCGCGCGGCAGCCGCCCGCAAAGTATCCAGGATGCCGGCGGGATCCCCCGCATGAAAGCCGCACGCGACGTTGGCGCTGGTGACGATGTCCAGCATGCTGGCGTCATCCCCCATCCGCCAGGCCCCGAAACTTTCGCCCAGATCACTGTTCAAGTCCATGAGTCTTCCTTATCATTCCAAGACGTTGTGCGGATTGCTCAACAATCCGCACAGGCAAAAAAACACGCTGTTCCAGCCCTGCGGACCAGACGCCCGCGCCATTCTCAGGATTCTCATGCGATCCCGGCATTATCCCAGCACCCCAAGCCCTCTGAGCCTGGCTGACACCGTGGCCGAAAATATCCGCCAGCAACTGATCCACGGTCAATTGCACGCCGGACAGCGCCTGTCCGAAGCCAGTCTGAGCGACCAACTGGCCGTCTCGCGCAACACCCTGCGCGAGGCCTTCCGCATCCTGGTCAAGGAAGGCCTGCTGCATCACGAACCCAACCGGGGCGTGTCGGTGGTGGTACCCAGCATCGCCGACATCATCGACATCTACCGGGTGCGCCGCCTGATCGAATGTCAGGCGCTGGTCCAGGCCTGGCCGCGCCACCCGGCGCACAAACGGCTGATCCAGGCCACCCATGACGCCAGCCGGATGCGCGAGACCGGCGACTGGCTGGGTGTGGGCTCGGCCAACATGGCCTTTCATGCCGGAATCGTGGCGCTGGCCGACAGCGCGCGCCTGTCGGTGATGTTCGCCGACATTGCCGCCGAACTGCGGCTGGCCTTTGGCCTGCTGGACGACCCGGAATACCTGCATGCGCCTTTCGTGGACCAGAACATCCACCTGCTGACATTATTTGAATCCGGCGATACAGCCGCCGCAGCCAAGACGCTGGAAGGCTACCTTATCCAATCAGAGCGCATGGTGCTGTCGGTATACGCCGAACATGTGGACTGAACGGTCACCCGAGCGCGACTTACTGGCACGATATCGACAGACCCGGTCTCTCATCTCAAAAATAGTTCAACAATCACTAGTTAACTGATCAACATTAACAGGCTATATCCACTACAAAATTATTCTTATTGTTGAAAACCCTGATGGCTGATCTGTCGGGATTCCGCTACCTTTCATTCTGGTCATCGCCCGGACCGGATCTGGCCCGTCGTCGCCCAGCACCCGCCGGCAATGCCTCCTCACGCAACGACCTGCCTCCAGGAGACCTCCCGATGAAACGCCGCATTTTCCTTGCCGCCTCCCTGGCCACTGGCTTGAGCCTGGCCCTCAATGCCCACGCCGCCACTCAATGGGATCTGGCCTCGGCCTACCCGGCCTTCAATTTCCACACCCAGAATCTCGAACAGTTCGCCAAGGACGTGAATGCCGCGACCCAGGGCCAGGTGAAGATCACTGTCCATTCCGGGGCATCCCTGTTCAAGATGCCGGAAATCAAGCGCGCTGTGCAGGGCGGCCAGGCGCAGGCCGGCGAATTCTTCATGGTCAGCTTCCAGAACGAATGGCCGCTGTTCGGGCTGGATGGCTTGCCATTCCTCGCCGGCAACTACGAAGATGCCTGGAAGCTCTATCAGGCACAGCGCCCCGCGCTGGAAAAGAAACTCGACCAGCAGAACATGAAACTGCTCTACGCGGTCGCCTGGCCCCCGCAAAGCATCTATAGCAATAAACCGATCAATTCCGTGGCCGACCTGAAAGGCATGAAATGGCGGGTCTACAGCCCCACCACCGCACGCATTGGTGAACTGGTCGGCGCGCAACCCGTCACCATCCAGGAAGCCGAACTGTCCCAGGCCCTGGCCACGGGCGTCATCGAAGGCCTGATCACCTCCAGCGCCACCGGGGCTGACAACAAACTCTACGAAAATCTGAAGTACTTCACCAATGTGCAGGCCTGGATTCCAAAGAACGCGGTCGTGGTCAACAAGCGCGCCTTCGAATCCCTGCCCAAGGCCGAACAGGACGCCGTCCTGAAGGCCGCCGCCGACGCCGAGACCCGGGGCTGGAAGAACTCCCGCCAGGTGGACGCCGACTCCATCGCCAAACTGAAGGCGGGGGGCATGCAGATCGTGGAACCATCCGACCAGCTGCGCGCAGGCCTGGCGAAGGTCGGCGACACGGTCATCCAGGAATGGACGGCCAAGGCCGGGGATGACGGCAAGAAAGTCCTGGAAATCTACCGCGCCAGCCGATAATGCGTCCCTGGCTCGATAAACTCTATGACGCCAGCGCCTGGCTGGCCGGCCTGTGCATGATCGTGGTCCTGATCGCGGTCACCGTGACCATCCTGGGGCGGCTGATGGGCTTTCCCGTGGGGGGGATCGATGCCTACGCCGGCTACGCCATGGCCGGGTCGGGCTTCCTGGCGCTGGCCAGCACCTTGAAAAAAGGCGAACACATCCGTGTCACGCTGGTGCTGGGCATGCTCCGGGGCGCCAGGCGCCGGGCGCTGGAAATTGCCGCCCTGCTGATCGCCGTCCTGTTGGCCGGTTTCCTGGCGTTCTATTCCGCGCGTCTGGTCTGGCAGTCCTGGGCCTTCCAGGACATTTCCACCGGCATCGACGCCACCCCCATGTGGATCCCGCAGCTGTTGATGGCTGCCGGGACCCTGGTCTTCTTTATCGCTTTCCTGGACGAGTTCTGCCTGGAAATCCTGGGCAAGCGCCGCCAGGAGTCCACCGAGGACCTGCATCATGAATGAGATCACCGCCAGCATCGCCCTGATCGTGGTCCTGTTCACTCTGCTGGGCGGCGGCGTCTGGGTGGGCCTGGCCCTGGCGGGCGTCGCCCTGTTCGGCATGGAATTCTTTTCGGCCAGGCCCGCGGGCGACGCCATGGCAATCACGATCTGGGGCAGCTCCAGCAGCTGGACCCTGACCGCCCTGCCCCTGTTCATCTGGATGGGCGAAATCCTGTACCGCACCAATCTGTCCGAAAACCTGTTTCGCGGCCTGGCACCCTGGGTCAACCGCCTGCCCGGGCGCCTGCTGCATACCAACGTGCTGGGCTGCACGATATTTGCCTCGGTCTGCGGCTCGTCGGCCGCAACCTGCGTGACCGTGGGCAAGATGAACCTGCCCGAACTGCGCAAGCGCGGCTATCCCGATGCGCAGATCATCGGCTCGCTGGGCGGTCCGGCCACACTGGGCCTGCTCATCCCACCGTCCATTATCCTGATCGTGTATGGCGTTGCGGCGGAAACTTCCATCGCAAAGCTCTTCATCGCCGGCGTCATCCCCGGCCTGCTGCTGGCGGCGCTTTTCAGCGGCTGGCTCGCCGGCTGGGCGCTGCTGCATCCGTCGCAGGTTCCGGAATCCGCCGGCAACCTGTCCCTGCTCGAAAAACTCCGCGAATCGCGCCAGCTGATTCCGGTTGTGCTGCTGATCCTGGGCGTGATTGTCAGCATCTATTCCGGCGTCGCGACAGCCACGGAATCCGCCGCCATTGGCGTGCTGGGCGCATTTCTGCTGTCGGCCTGGCAGAAATCTCTGACCTGGCAATCCTTCCGCGATTCCCTGCTGGGTGCCTCCCGGCTGTACTGCATGATCGCCCTGATTCTGGCGGGCGCGGCCTTCATGACGCTATCGATGGGTTACATCGGTTTGCCGCGCCAGCTGGCGGAATTCGTCGGCAGCCTGCATCTGTCGCCCGCCATGCTGATCGTCGCCCTGGGTCTGTTCTACATCGTGCTGGGCTGTTTCCTGGATGGCATCTCCACCATCGTACTGACCATGGGGGTGGTGCTGCCCATCATCCAGGCGGCCGGCATCGATCCGATCTGGTTCGGCATCTTCCTGGTCATCACCGTGGAAACGGCGCAGATCACACCCCCCGTCGGCTTCAACCTGTTCGTGCTGCAGAGCATGACAGCCAAGGAAATCACCTACATCGCCCGGGTCTGCGCGCCGTATTTCGGGCTGATGATGTTGCTGCTGGTCGTGTTATGGTTCTTCCCTGGGCTGGCTACCTGGCTGCCGTCACATATGTGATCCACCGACTCCGCACAGAAGACCCATGGGACAATTCGCCATCATCGGCCTGGGGCGCTTCGGCGCCGCCACCGCACTGGAACTCTCCCGTCTCGGGCACTCCGTCCTGGGAATCGATTCCAACAGCCGGCTGGTGGAAAAATACGCCGACCAGATCACGCGCGCAGCCATCGCCGACGCCACCGATCATGACGCACTGGGCGAACTGGGCCTGGGGGATTACGACGTCGTGCTGGTGGCCATCGGCGAGGATATCGAAGCCAGTCTCGTCTGCGTCGTCCAGCTCAAAACCCTGGGCGTGAAAGCCATCTGGGTCAAATCATCGTCACGCGCCCACCACCTGATCCTGGCAAAACTCGGCGTCACCCGCATCATTCACCCCGAGGAAGAAATGGGTGTCCGGATCGCGCAGGTGCTCAGCTACCCGATGGTCAATGACTACATTTCACTGGGTAACGGCGACTTTGTCGTCGAAATCGAAACCAGCGAACCGCTCGACGGCCGCACCCTCGGAGACGTTCTGACCACGAACCCACCAGGGTTGATCCGTGCCTTGCTCATCCGGCGCAAAGGCGAAACGACGCTCAACCCCGAACACACATTCATCCTGCGCCCCCACGACACCCTGATCCTTTATGGTCCTCTGCAGCAGCTCAAGACCGCTGCGCCAAAACTGCGCTGAATGGCCCGCTTTCCCGTCCATCCCGTCCACGCCTACCGTCACCTGAGACATTCCGGCCAGCTGCAGGCAAGCCCACCCGCCGTACTGGCAGGCAGCTTTCTGGCGCTCATTGCGCTGGGGACGATCCTGCTGTCCCTGCCGATTGCGCAGCGCCGCCCCTTCGGGCTGTTCGAAGCCCTGTTCACGGCGACGTCTTCGGTCACGGTAACCGGCATGACCGTCATCGACCCCAGCCAGGACCTGACGTTCTTTGGCCAGGCGGTCATCCTGGCCCTGATCCAGATCGGCGGTGTGGGTTTCATGACCTTTGCCATCATCGCCGCCTTGACCCTGGGCCGGCGCGTCAGCCTGAAATACCAGGCCCTGGCCCTGGAAGCCTTCAACCAGACCAGCGTCCAACGGATCCGGCACACCGCCCTGACGGTACTGAAGTTCTCGGTCGCCATCGAGGCTGCGGCAATCCTGGTCCTGACCCTGTGGTGGTGGCACCCCGAAGGACTGAAGCGCGCCTTCCTGATGGCTGGATTCCATGCGGTTTCCGCCTTCAACAATGCGGGCGTCACCCTCTTTCCGGACAGTCTGGCCGGCCTGACCCGCGATCCGGTATCGATTTTCGTGATCACCGGCTGCATGATCCTGGGCGGTCTGGGCTTCAGCGTCCTGGCCGATCTGTACCACAGCCGGGCCTGGAAAGCCCTCGCCTATTATTCCCGATTGATACTGATCGGCACTGCGTTGCTGAACCTGACCGGACTGCTGGTCTTCTGGTTGATCGAGGCACGCAACCCGGGCACGCTGGGGCCGATGCCGCTCGCCCAGCAAGGCCTGGCGGCCTGGACGCAGGTCGTCAGCAGCCGGACTTCGGGCTTCGCCGCCACGGACGTCGCCCAGCTGCGCGACAGCTCCCGCTTCCTGCTGACCCTTCTGATGTTCATCGGCGGAGGATCGCTATCCACCGCCAGCGGCATCAAGCTCGGGACCTTTCTCGTGCTGCTGGCAACCGTGCGAGCCTACATCCTGCAGCGCAAAGAGGTGGTACTCATGTACCGCACGGTGCCCCAGGAAACCATCCAGAAAGCGCTGGCTCTGCTGGTCGTATCCGGGACACTGGTCTGCCTGGGGATTTTCCTGATGAGCCTGCTCGAGGATCTGCCGTTCATCGATATCGTCACCGAGATCATGTCGGCCTTCAGCACCACGGGGCTCAGCCCGGACCTGACCCGACGGCTCAGCCCGCCTAGCCAGGTCCTGCTGATGGTCCTGATGTTCATCGGGCGCCTGGGTCCCCTGACTCTGGTCTATAGCCTGGGCAAGCAACACCAAAGCCGCGTGCGTCACCCCGAGGCGAGCATCCAGATCGGGTAGACGCTGCATTGCCAACCCGACAGATCCATTCCCAATGGACGCGCTGGAACCCGGCTGAGATAATGGGCGAAAAGCCACGGACGGCGCCACTTTGACACGCACAAGCCGGTTCGGGGGCGTATGACGCCATACACGGGAGTTCGTGCCATGCACTTGCGAATGCCAGTCCTGAAACTCAGCCGGCGAACACGCAGAATTCTGGCGGGCATCACGCTCACACTGCTGGTCCTGGCTGCGCTGTCAGCCTGGCTGGTCCCGAAGGCCGTGCACCACGCACTCACCAAAAACGTCGCCGAACTGCTGGGCCGCCAGGTGGATGTGGGCGAGATCCGCTTCAATCCCTTCACCCTGGCGCTCAGTGCGCAGAACCTCGTCATCGCTCAGCCCCAGTCGGCGCCGCTCCTGAAAATCGACGAGATCGACCTGAGGGTGGCCTGGCGCTCCATCGTGCTGTTCGCACCGGTGCTCGACCGGCTCCGCATCGCTCAGCCCCAGGTGGCCCTATCGCGCCAGGACGCCACGCATTTCAATTTTTCCGACATCGTCGAGCGGTTTGCCAGCACATCGGCCGGGCACCCGGATAACGGAACGCCTGCCTCGACAGGGGTGCCGCGATTTTCCCTGAACAATCTGTCGCTGACCGGTGGCGTCATCAGTCTGGACGATCACGTCACCGGTCGCCAGCAGACGATCGATGACCTGACGCTGGCGATTCCTTCCCTTTCGTCTCTGGGTTTCGCCAGGAAGACGGACGTGCAGCCCACGATGCACATGCGCATCAACGGCAGCCCCTTCGACCTTTCCGGCACGGCACGTCCGTTCGACGCCACCCCGACCTTCAGTCTGGACGCGACGCTCGATGGCCTGGCGCTCGACAAATGGGCCGATTTCTGGCCCATGCCCTTGCCCGTCCAGCTCAAGAGCGCCCAGCTCGATTCCAGGCTGAAAATCCTGCTCGAACTGCCCCCGAACACCGCACCGACCATCCAGGTCCAGGGTGACGCGGGCCTGCGCCAGCTGGATGTGACCGAGTCTTCAGGATCGCCGCTTCTGACCTGGGATGGCCTGAAGGTCGATGGGCTGGCGGCCGACGTGACCGCGCGGACGGTTTCCATCGGTGCCATCACCCTGGAAAAACCGCACGTGGAAGCGCACCGGGACGCGCATCAGCTGAACTGGCAGCGCGTGGCCAATGGCTTCGCCAAATTGGCCGGTCCGGGCCACCCCCCGGAAAAGCCCACCGAACCGACACCCACCCGGACCTCGACCAACCCGGCCAGCGGATCACCCGCCGCACCGGCCACTCCGGCTTCCGCGCAGCCGGAAGCGCCCAGCCCCGCGGCGCCCGGCTGGAAAATCGCCATCGACACCTTCCGGCTGGATGCAGGCCAGGCGCATCTGCATGACGAGCCGATCGGCCTGGATCACACGCTCAATGGCCTGGGCGCCGAGATCCGGCACATCACTCTGCCACAGAACGCCGATCAGCCCATGCTCGCACAGCTGAGCATGGGCAATCAGGCCGACGGCAGTTCACTGCAGGTCCAGGCGCCCATCGTCCTGCAGCCCCTCTCGATCCACGCCCAGGTGCGGCTGGACAAGCTGACGTTGGCACCATTCGCAGCGGCAATCCGCCATTTTGCCCCTGTGACGCTGCAGGATGGCCGCCTCACCCTGGAAGGCAAGGTCGAGGTGGCGGACTCCCGGGTCGAAGCCCGCGACGTGAAACTGGGCCTGCGGCAGTTCGCCGCACGCGACGACTCCGTCAAACCGAGTGTGCCGTTATCCATCGGCACACTGGATCTGGTCGCCGACCGTCTGGCCCTGGACGCCAAACCGACGAACTTCACCCTGCAGGCCAACGGCGTCCAAAAGCATGGCACGCTCGCGCTCAAGGGCTCCCTGACTGTGCAGCCGCTGTCGCTGAAGACCTCGGTCGATCTGGGCAAGTTCGACGCAGCCTCCCTGGCACCCTATTTCGCCTCCCGTCTGAACGCGACGGTTCGCAGCCTGTCCCTGGGTGCGCACGGCAACGCCGCAGTCACGCTGGCGCAGAACAAACCCATACAGGCGGACTGGCGCGGCGCGATTCAGGTCAACGATTTCGACTTCCAGGACCGCGTCAACAAGGCGCCATTCCTCAACTGGAAACACTTGGGCCTCAATGACATGCAGGTCTCGATGTCGGGATCGCGGCTCGTCCTGGGACTGGGTCACATCCTGCTGGACAATTTCTACGGCAATATCCTGCTCAGCAGCAACGCCCGCCTGAACGTCATGGACGTCCTGGTGGACAAGGGCCAGGCCGCCGGATCCATCACGCAGAACACGCAGACCCGCCGGGGCCACGAGGGTAAACAGGGGAAATCCGCTGTCCGGCAGGTCAGCGCCGGACCCGACATCTCGATCGCCAGCATCACGCTCCGGCGTGGCCGCGTGACGTTCAACGACCATTTCGTCCGGCCCAATTACCGCGCCGAGCTGTCATCCATCGACGGCACCCTGACCGCCGTCTCCTCGACCCGGCCCACGCCGGCCAAGGTCCGCGTCTCGGGCCGCGTGTATGGTACGGCCCCCTTGACGATCTCGGGCACGGTGCAGCCCTTCTCGCGCTACCTGGCGCTGGATCTCAAGGCATCCGCCAAAGGCGTGGACCTGCCCCGTTTCACCACGTATTCGTCCAAATACGTCGGCTACGCGATTGAACGCGGCAAGCTGTCGGTCGATCTGCAGTACCAGATCAAGAACCGGGCCTTGCAGGCCAGCAACAAGGTCCTGCTCAACCAGCTCACCTTCGGCAAGCCATCCGGCAGTCCCGACGCGATCAAACTTCCGGTGCTGCTGGCCGTCGCCCTGCTGAAGGACTCCAGCGGCAACATCGACATCAACCTGCCGATCTCCGGATCGCTGGACGACCCGCAGTTCTCGGTCGGCGGCATCATCGTAAGGGTCATCCTGAACACGCTGGCCAAGGCGGTCACCGCGCCCTTCAAGTTGCTGGCCTCCGCCTTTGGCGGCGGCAGCGAAGACCTGTCGCGCGTCGACTTCGCACCGGGCAGCGCCACGCTGGATGACACGGCCAAGTCCAACATCGCCACCCTGGTCAAGGCGCTATCCGACCGCCCCTCGCTGAAAATGGACATCATCGGGCGTGCCGACCCGCAAGCCGACGAGGAAGGCCTGCGCCAAGCCTGGGTGGACGATCAGATGCGCGCGGCCAAGGCGCGGGACACCTCCGGCCGCGGCAAAAAAACGGATCCGGGAAGCGTCTCGCTAACCGATGCCGACCGCGCCAAATACCTGGAAAAGGTCTACAGCAACACCAAGATCAAGGACAAGCCGCGCAACGCCATAGGTTTCGCCAAATCGCTGCCGCCCGAACAGATGAACACCCTGCTGCTGGCGGCGGCTCCTGTGGGCAAACAGGCCCTGGACGCACTCGCCGAGGCACGCGCTCAGGCCGTATACGAACAGCTTTTGACGACCGCCCAGGACCTGACCGACCGGATCTTCATCGTGGCGCCCAAGATCGGCGCGGCGGACGCCAATGACGGCGGTTCAGCGACGAGCGTGGACTTTGCCCTGCATTAGCCAGCCAGGACGGGCGCATCGCTTCCGTTACGGTTTCGCTGCGGGCGGCTGGATCTTGTCGGCATATTTGACCAGGATGTCACCCATCGCCCGCATCATTTCGCCGCGCATCTGCATCATCGTCTTGGGATCCAGGCCCGCACCGTCCATGGCCGGGCACGCATTCATCATGCCGCCGCCCATCATGCCACCCCGCATCCACTGACCGCTTCTCATGCCGCCTTGCTGGCCGTCCATCATGCCCCACGAGCCGCCCCCCCGCATCATCGGAGGAACGCCACTGCCGGCCTGCCCCTGCTGCATCATGCCGGGGCCACCGGCCTGGGCCGGGGCATCTGTCGCAGCGACACTGGGCGCACCTGCGCCGATCGCCAGCGCGGCAAAGGACGCAATCACAATCATCTTGGTATTCATCGATAGCTCCTGGTTATCAAACAAAGCCTGCAAACGACCTTCACTGCTTGAAAATATATCGGATGAGCACGATCACCGCGAGAACAAGCATGACAATACTGAACCCATTTTGCTCGCTGCGCACGCCTTACAGTAGTGTCATCAAACGGCACGCCAATGCCAACCCGGCCGGGCAACCGATTCCACCCACCTGACGGAGAAACGCATGACAAAGACCAAGAAGGACAAGGCAATTCGTACCGACGTCGCGCAACCCCGTCGGCACGAGGACGATGCCGCCGCTGCTCAGGCACTCGGCCGGGACGAATACGAGGCTCAGTTGCGCCTGCTGCAAATCGAACTTGTGAAGCTGCAGCGTCACTTCATCGAGTGCCATGACCGTATCCTCATCCTCCTCGAAGGCCGCGACGCAGCGGGCAAGGATGGCAGCATCAAGCGCATCGTCGAGAACCTCAGCCCTCGCGAGACCCGCGTCGTGGCACTGGGCAAACCGTCCGACCGCGAGCGCAGTGCCTGGTACTTCCAGCGCTACGTGCCGCACCTGCCGGTGGCTGAGGAACTCGTGCTGTTCAACCGCAGTTGGTACAACCGCGCGGGAGTCGAACACGTGATGGGTTTCTGTACGCCCGACGAGCACGAGGAATTCATGCAGTCGGTCCCCAGCTTCGAGGCGATGCTCGTCGGCTCGGGCATCAAGCTGCTCAAGTATTATCTGGACATCGGCAAGGATGAACAGATCAAGCGCCTGCGCGATCGGCGTCGCGACCCGCTGAAACAGTGGAAATCGAGCCCGATCGACGCCGTCGCTGTGAAGCACTGGAGGGCCTACTCGCAAGCACGGGACGAGATGCTGATGCGCACGCACAACGCGGTGGCCCCCTGGCACGTCGTGCGCGCCGACGACAAACGACTTGCACGGCTCAACCTGATGCGCGACATCCTGTCGCGACTGCACTACGCGGGCAAGAAGAACAAGCTTGTGCGTCCCGATCCCGACATCGTGTTCGAGTTCTCGCCGGACCGCCTCAAGGCGGGCCGCCTGGCCCCTTGACAACCGAAGCACATACCCGTACGGGTCTGGACGGCCACCACCTGGCGCTCACGGGCTCTTACGACCTGATCATCCTGGACGTGATGCTGCCCGACGTCGATGGCTGGCACATCGTGCGGGCCCTGCGCGAAGCGAAATCGGCCGTGCCCGTCCTCTTTCTGACCGCAAGAGACAGCGTGGAGGACCGCGTCAAAGGACTGGAACTGGGCGCGGACGACTATCTGGTCAAGCCGTTTGCCTTCTCGGAACTGCTGGCGCGCGTGCGCACCCTGCTGCGACGCGGCAACGCCCCGAGCCTGGGCCATCAACTGCACGTCGCGGACCTGGTTCTCGACATCCCACGCCGCCGCGTTCAACGCCAAGACAAACGCATCAGCCTGACCAACAAGGAATTCGCACTGCTGGAGCTTCTGGTGCGCCGCCAGGGCGAGGTGCTGCCCCGTTCGCTCATTGCATCGCAGATCTGGGACATGAACTTCGACAGCGACACGAACGTCATCGACGTCGCCATCCGGCGGCTTCGAGCCAAAATCGACGATGATTTCGAGCCCAAGCTCATCCACACGATCCGTGGCATGGGATACATGCTCGACGCGATGGCGCCGGAATGAGCCTGGACAGGCGCCCTGCGTCCCTCGCAGTACGGCTGACCGTCTCCATCGGGGTGGTCATCACCATCGTGCTGCTGGCGTTTGGATGGATCGTCCAACGATCCATCAACAACCACTTCGTCCAGCAGGACGTCGATGAACTCAACATCGTCGTCCAGGCTCTAAAACACACCCTTGCCACGCTGCCGCCCGGCATCCCGCCAGATGCGCTGCAACAGCGGCTGGCCAGCGCGGTATCCGGCCACCACAATACCCAGTTTCAGATATCCACGGTGGATGGGCGCCTGCTCTATGCAACGCCAGACGCCGACCTGAGCGGATTCGCGAAGATCGCCCAGCCCGTCGGGCAGATCACCGCAAACAATGCAAGTCTCTGGGCCGCGGGTGCCGAAACCTTACGGGCAGCCTCGGTTCTGATCGCCCCTCAAACCGAGCCTGGCGCGGAGCCACTGATCGTGACCATCGCCACCAGTATCGACTTCCATCTGCACTATCTGCAGCGTTTCCACACCTATCTCTGGATCCTCACCGCCGTTGCCTGCCTGGTCGCGATTCTGGCGACATGGATCGCGGTCTACCAGGGGCACGCCCCCATTCGGCGCATCAGCTGGAAAATCCGGAAAATCAGGACGGACCAGTTGCACGTCCGCCTGGAACTGCGGACGGTACCGGCCGAACTGGTGGAACTGGTTTCCGCCTTCAATGACATGATCGGGCGACTGGAAGCACTCATCCAACGCCTGTCGGATTTTTCGGGCGACATTGCCCACGAATTGCGCACACCGATCACGAACCTGAAGACTCAGACGGAAGTCGCACTCTCTCAGCCGCGCGACATCGAGCAATATCGCGAGATCCTCTACTCGAATCTCGAAGAATACGAGCGCATGGCAAAGATGGTCGGCGATATGCTGTTTCTGGCCCAGGCCGACAACAAACTGCTGAAACCCGAGCTGGTCACCATCGACCTTGCCACCGAGATCCAGATCCTCTTCGACTATTTCGGCGCCTGGGCGGAAGAACGCGGAGTCGGCCTGGAAATGACCGGAGATCCGGCATGCACCCTCGGCGACACCCTGATGATCCGTCGCGCCTTAAGCAATTTGCTATCCAACGCCATTCGATACACCCCCCCGGCGCACCGCGTCACTGTCGGCATTTCGTCGACAAAGAATGTCGTCACGGTGCGGATCTCAAACCCCGGTATCGCCATCCCCACAGAGCACCTGCCGCGCATTTTCGACCGGTTCTACCGCGTCGATGCGTCACGGCAGCATAAAGGCGAAGGGGCGGGCCTGGGGTTGGCCATCGCAAAATCGGTCATCGAAGCCCATGGCGGCACGATCGGCGTCCAATCGACCCCTGAAGCCACGGTATTTGAATTGTCCGTCCCGCTCGTGCCCTGCGACCCCTCAAGGTAGCCACCACCGGTCCGGTTTATGCTAAATTAGAAAAATCTAAATTAGCCTTTACTAAATGATGATCTATCTCGTCACCCGCCCCCTGCGGAAACCGGGGCGGAGGACGGTTCAGAGCGCAAGCGGGGAAGGAGACATCCATGAGTAGCATCGTCATACTGGGCACCGGCATCGGCGGCATGTCGGCTGCATATGAAATACGCGACACCCTGGGCAAGGACCATACGGTGACAGTCGTCGGTGAGGGATCTCATTTCAACTTCACGCCGTCGAATCCCTGGGTAGCGGTCGGCTGGCGGGCGCTCGACGACATCCGGGTGGATGTCACCCAGCCGTTGGCGGGACGCGGAATCGAATTCATCAATTCCCAGGCGACCCGGGTATCTCCGGAAAACAACCAGGTCACCCTCAGCGACGGCCGCACCCTGGACTACGACTATCTGGTCATCGCAACCGGGCCGCGCCTGGCATTCGAGCGGATAGCCGGCAGCGCTCCCGACAGCCGGGCCGTGCAATCGGTCTGCACAGGGCCGCACGCGCATCAAGCCTGGCTGGCCTATCAGGAATTTCTGAAACATCCAGGGCCGGTGGTCGTAGGGGCGGTCCAGCAGGCCAGCTGCTTCGGACCGGCATACGAATACGCCATGATTCTCGACACCGATCTCCGGCGCCGCAAAATCCGCCATCTGGTGCCGATGACCTTCGTGACATCCGAACCGTACATCGGTCACATGGGCCTTGGCGGCGTCGGCGACTCAAAAGCATTGCTCGAATCCGAGCTGCGCAAGCGCCACATCAAATGGGTTACGAACGCGCGGGTGACCTCTGTGGAACCGGGCATCATCCACGCCGAGGAAATCGACGAGCACGGCACGGTTCATCAAAAGCACGACTTGCCGTTCAGCTATTCGATGCTGCTGCCGTCCTTTGCCGGAGTCGATGCCGTCAAAGGCATCGAGGGTCTGGTCAATCCGGGGGGATTCGTGCTGATCGACGCCCACCAGCGCAACCCCGCCTTTCCCAATATCTACGCCGCCGGCGTCTGCGTCGCGATACCGCCGCTGGAGGCGACCCCCGTACCCATCGGCGTGCCGAAGACGGGACTGATGATCGAGTCCATGGTCAGCGCCATCGCACAGAATCTGCGCGACACCATCGCCGGCAAGCCGGTGCACGCCCGAGCCACCTGGAACGCGGTCTGCCTGGCTGACATGGGCGACACGGGTTTCGCCTTCATCGCCCTGCCACAGATCCCGCCACGCAATGTCACCAAGACCATGACAGGAAAGTGGGTCCATCAGGCCAAGGAGATCTACGAGAAATA
The DNA here is from genome assembly GCF_039614765.1 of Castellaniella sp. MT123. NCBI lineage: Bacteria > Pseudomonadati > Pseudomonadota > Betaproteobacteria > Burkholderiales > Alcaligenaceae > Castellaniella > Castellaniella sp. MT123. The sequence goes on along the minus strand of NZ_CP154879.1, from coordinate 307,042 downwards.
CTTCCTGCGAAAGATCCGCAAGGGCCAGGGGGAACCCATCTACGAGAAATACATCATGCGAGCACTCGGCATCGAACGCCTGACCCCCGAAGACGCGGATCAGCCAGACCAACAACACCGTTAAAAACCGCGGACAGGGCCCTTCGGGGCCCACCGCCACACCAAGTACCTTCCTGGAGAATCCTTATGACAATCGAACGCGCAGTCATGGCCTTTGCAGGCGCCGTGATCCTGATCAGCCTGGCGCTGGGCCATTACGTATCGCCCTATTGGTTCTGGCTGACGGCCTTCGTCGGCCTGAATCTGTTCCAGTCGGCCTTCACCGGGTTCTGCCCACTGGCCAAAATCCTGAAAAAAATCGGCCTGAAACCGGGCTGCGCATTTCCATCCTGACATTTCAGGCGCGGATATCCCATGCTCGCAATTTCACGCTGCCTGTTGCTGCTGACCCTGGCCCCTCTGGCATCCCTGTGCGTCGCTCAACCATCGCCCCCCCCGCTGCCGACCCGTACTGTCGAACTTGCTTCACCAGCGGGCCACCAGGTGTGGGACGGTGTCGTCGAGGCCATCAGAGACACCACGATCGCAGCGCAAACCCAGGCGAAAGTGCTCGAACTTCCCTTCGAGGCCGGCGACTCGTTCACCCGGGGCTCGGTGCTGGCACGCCTGAGCGACGTCGAACAACAAGCGGATCTGCGCAGCGCACGGGCCCGGCTCACCGCCGCCCAGGCCGAATTCCGCGACGCCGGGATCCAATGGAGACGCGCGGATGAACTCTTCAAGCAGCACGCCGGATCCCATGCCCAGCTCGATACCGCGATTGCCCGTCGCGATACGAGCAGCGCCGCCCTGGACGCCGCCCAGGCCGCCGTCCGCAATGCGGAACAACAGGTCGGCTATACCGTGATCAAGGCGCCGTTCGATGGCATCGTCCTGCGCCGATTCGTGCGGGCCGGCCAGGCCGTGCAATCCGGCCCCCCC